>DASPKD010000204.1:0-11022 GCA_035628275.1 Caulobacteraceae bacterium
GGCCTCCCGCCCGCCGCGGGCTTCAGGACGGGGCGCTGCCGGCTCGGCTCCGGTAAACTCACGTCCGTCCTCCCAAGCCGAGAGGCGAAGGAGGAATCCGGACAAGCCTGAATGCAAGGCTACCAGCCGGAAAGCTCGCAGTCAGAACGGCTACGCGGGGCGTCGATCCGGCGCCGAAACACAACTGCGCTTCACGGTCTCCGGGCCCCGGCCCGACGCCCCGCGCCCTCCCCGCCAACTTCGGAGCTCAGGCCCGATGACGAGAACCCGCGTCCCTTGTCATCCCGGAAAGCGCGCCAGCGCTTATCCGGGACCGATCGGCGACCACTCCGCCCGCACGCTGTCTTCCGGATCGACCGCCAGCCGCTCGAACGCCAGCGCTGCGAACGCATCCGCCGGCAGCAGGCGCCGCAGCGCCCAGGCGGCGGCGCCTCTGACCAGGGGAGACGGATCGTCGATCAGCCGCCGCGCCGCCTCCGCCAAGGCGGGCTCGCCGGAGTTGCCGATCGCGTACAGCACGTTGCGCACGAACCGGTCCCGGCCGATCCGCTTGACCGGGCTCTTGCTGAACAGGGCGCGGAAGGCGGCGTCGTCCAGCGCCGCCAGATCGGCCAGCGCCGGGCCGCGCAGCTCGGCGCGGGCCTGCAGCTTCATCTCGCGCGCGCCTTGCGCGAACTTGTTCCAGGGGCAGACCGCCAGGCAGTCGTCGCAGCCGTACACCCGGTTGCCCATCTGCGCCCGCCGCTCCAGCGGCCAGGGCCCGGCGTGCTCGATCGTCAGGTACGAAAGGCAGGCGCGGGCGTCGAGCTGGAACGGCGCGGGAAAGGCGTTCGTCGGACAGATGTCCAGGCACGCCCGGCACGATCCGCAGGTCTGCTCGCCCGCCGCATCGGTCTCGAGCTCGAGCGTGGTCAGGATCGAGCCCAGGAACAGCCACGAGCCGAACTCGCGCGACACCAGGTTGGTGTGCTTGCCCTGCCAGCCGACGCCCGCGGCCTGCGCCAACGGCTTCTCCATCAGGGGCGCGGTGTCGACGAACACCTTCAGCTCGCCGCCGAAGCTCTCGGCCATCCAGCGGCCGAGCTGCTTCAGCCGCTTCTTGATCAGCTCGTGGTAGTCGTCCCCCTGCGCATAGACCGAGATCGCCGCGCGGGTCCGGTCGCCCAGCGCCGCCAGCGGATCGGCGTCCGGCCCGTAGTTGACCCCCAGCACCACCGCCGAGCGGGCGTCCGGCCACATCGCCCTAGGGTGGACGCGGCGCTCCAGCGTCTCCTCCATCCAGGCCATGGTCCCGTGCCGCCCGTCCGCCACGAAGGCGCGCAGGCGGTCGGACGCGGGCCACGGCGCCTCCACCGAGGCGAACCGGCAGAGGTCGAAGCCCAGCTCCAGGGCCTTGTCGCGGATGAGGTTTTCGCGCGTCACCGGCCCGACATGGACCGGCCGGCTCAGAAATCCAAGTCGTGGTAGTGCGGCGCCGGCGCCATGCCCGGCTGGCGGTCCGACAGCAGGGGCCGGAAGCACGGGCGCGACTTGATCTTCATGTACCAGGTCTTGACCGCCGGCGCCTCGCCCCAGGGCACCTCGGCGAAGTAGTCCAGCACCGACAGGTGGCCGGCGGCGGCGAAGTCGGCCAGGCTGAGGTTCGCGCCCGCCAGCCACGAGCGCTCCTGCAGCAGGCCGTCGACGTAGGACAGGTGCCGCTTCAGCGCCTCGCGCCCCGCGCGCATCGCCGCCATGTCCGGCGCGCCCAGCCCCAGCAGGCGTTTCTCCATCTTCTCGTGCAGCAGCAGGGCGTTGACCTCGTAGTCGAACTTGCGCTCGAACCACTGCACCAGCCGCCGCGCCTCCGCCCGTTCGGCCGACGACTTCGCCAGCAGGGCGGGCTCGGGCGCCTGCTCCTCAAGGTGATTGAGGATCGCGCCCGTCTCGCAGACCACCAGGCGCGAGCGCCCCTCGCCCTCGACCAGCACCGGCACCATGCCCGAAGGGTTCAGCGCCTCGAACTCCGCCCCGGCTTCCCAGTAGCGGACGGTGACCTCCTCGAACGGCAGGCGCTTTTCGCCCAGCGCCAGACGCACCTGGCGCGAGGCCGGGTCGAGGGGGAAGTGGTGCAGGGTGCGCTGGACGGTCATGGGCTCCGCCCGAGGCTTGCGGCCGAACTGCTTAAAGCTGTGTTTACCGTCTCAGGTTTCCGCGCCCGCGCCGTCGGCGTGGGCCTGCTGGGTTTCCTGGAAGGCGCCGCCGTGCGGCTCGGCCCGGCCGCGCGGGTCGGGGTGGATCAGGATGTCGGCGGCGGGGAACTCCGCAAGGATCCGCTTCTCGGCCTCGACCACGATGGCGTGGGCGGCCTCCAGCGTCAGGCTGGGATCCAGGTCGGCGTGCATCTGCACCATCACGAACGGCCCCGCGATGCGTGTGCGCAGCTGGTGGACGCCGGTGATGCGCGGGTCGGCGGTGACCAGCCCGGCGATGCGGGCGCGCGCCTCGACCGGCAGGCCCTTGTCCATCAGGTGGTCCGAGGCCTCGCGCAGCACCTGGACCGCGCCCCAGACCAGCCACAGGGCCACGACCAGCCCGGCGGCGGCGTCCAGCCAGACGATCCCCAGCCACGCCGCCCCGGCGATCCCGACCAGGGCCACGGCGTTGGCGCCCAGGTCCGCGAAGTAGTGGGCCCGGTCGCCGCTGACCGCCACCGAGCCGGTGGAGCGCAGCGCTCTCGACTGGGCCATGACCAGCAGGCCGGTCAGGACGATGGATACGGCCATGACGCCGACGCCCCAGGCGCCCTCGCGCACCGGTTCGGGGTCCAGCATCCGCGCCACCGCCTCGCGCCCGATCAGTGCGGCGGAGGCGAACACCAGCCCGGCCTGGGCCAGGGCCGCGAACGCCTCGGCCTTGCCGTGGCCGAAGCGGTGCTCGGCGTCCGGCGGAACCACCGCGTAGCGGACGGCGAAGAAGGTCCCGAGCGAGGCGATCAGATCGAGGACGGAATCGGCCAGCGACGCCAGCAGGGCGACCGATCCCGTCTGGCCCCAGGCGACGGCCTTGATCCCGATCAGCACCGCTGCGGTCAGCACCGACAGGGCGGTGGCGCGCCGGGTGATCTCGGCGCTCTCGGCCGCAGGCGTGGCGCCGGGCATGGCGTGGGCGTGTCCGCTCATGCCCGCTCCATAGCCGGTTCGCGGGCGAAGCGCCGCCATGAATCCGCCGGAGTTCGGGAGGGTAGTTCGTCAATGTTGACGTGTTGAGATGGGCGCATGACCGCTATGGCCCGCAACTGGATACCCCGCGAGGAGGCGCTGGCGCAGCTTCGCGTCAAACCGCAGACCCTCTACGCCTACGTCAGCCGGGGCCGCATCGCCGCGCGCCAGGATCCTGCCGACCCGCGCCGCAGCCTCTACGCCGCCGAGGACGTCGCCCGCCTGCTCGACCGCTCCCCTAGGCCGTCGAACGAGAGCGCGTCCCAGGCGCCCGGCGGCGGCGCCCGGGCCGAGACGGTGCTGGAGTCGGCCCTGACCGCCGCGGCCGACGGGCGGCTGTTCTACCGCGGGCGCGACGCGGCGCGACTGGCCGACACCCTGACGCTGGAACAGGCGGCGCGGCTGCTGTGGGGCGGAGACGAGGATCCGTTCGTCGATCTGAAGCCTCGCGTGGACATGACCTTCGTCGGCGGCCCGCGCGCCCGCGCCTTCGCCGCGCTGGCCCGCCGGGCCGAGGAGGACGCGCCCACGTCTGGCCGTAGCGAAAAGTCGCTCCGGCGCGAGGCGGCCGCGGTGCTGGGCGAGCTGGTGGACGCGGTCGCCGGCGGCGGCCCGCGCCTGTACCTGCACCAGCGGCTGGCGCGGGTCTGGAAGCTGGACGAGAAGGACTCCCAGCTCGTCCGCCGCGCCTTGGTGCTCTCGGCCGACCACGAGCTGAACGCCGCGACCCTGGCCGCGCGGGTGACCGCCTCCACCGGCGCGTCGCTGGCGTCCTGCGCCCTGTCGGGGCTGGCGGCGGCCTCGGGGCCGCTGTTCGGCGGCGAGCTGGCGCGGGTGTCGAGCTTCCTGTCCGAGGCCCGCCGCGGCGCCGACGCGCGGGTGGCCGCGCGCCAGCGGCTTGCCCAGGGGCTGGACCTGCCGGGCTTCGGCCACTCGCTCTATCCCGAGGGCGACCCGCGCGCCCGCGCCCTGATCGAGGCGATGAACGCCCCGCCGGACGCGCTGGACGTGGTGCGGGTCGGCGAGGGCCTGACCGGCCAGGCGCCCAACTTCCACATGGCCCTGGCCCTGCTCGGCCGCCAACTGGACCTGCCGCGCGACGGGGTGTTCATCCTCTACGCCGTGGGCCGCACCGCCGGGTGGCTGGCGCATGCGCTCGAGCAGGTCGCTTCGGGCTCGCCTGTGCGCGCCCGCCTGCGCTATGTCGGGCCCGAGCCGGAGATCGACTGAGCGGGTCAGTCCGAGTCGGCCGCGTAACTTCAAGGCCGCCCCATGCCTGACTGGCTGATCGCGATCCTCCTGGGCCTGGTGGAGGGGATCACCGAATTCATTCCCGTCTCCTCCACCGGCCACCTGCTGCTGGCCATGGAGACGCTCGGCGTCGACGATCCCAAGTGGGACACCTTCATCGTGCTGATCCAGCTGGGCGCGATCCTGGCGGTGGTGGCGCTGTACTTCCAGCGGCTGTGGAAGGTGCTGATCGGCCTGCCGACCGACCCGGCCGCGCGGCGCTTCGCCTACACGGTTCTGCTGGCCTTCTTCCCGTCCGCCCTGATCGGACTGCTGTTCAACGGCTTCATCAAGGAGGTGCTGTTCAGCGCCTCGGTGGTGTGCGTGACCTTGATCCTCGGCGGGATCGCCCTGCTGGCGCTGGAGCGCTGGGCGCCCCAGCCGCGCGAGCACGACGCCATGCGCTTCAACCTGCGCACCGCCCTGGGCGTGGGCCTGTTCCAGTGCCTGTCGCTGATCCCCGGCATGTCGCGCAGCGGCGCGACCATCCTGGGCGGGCTGCTGTTGGGGGTGGAGAAACGCGCGGCTGCGGAGTTCTCCTTCTTCCTGGCGATCCCGACCATGGTCGGCGCCTTCGTGCTGGATTTCTGGGAGAGCCGCGAGCTGATCACCCCCGACTACCTGGGTATGGTGGCGATCGGCTTCGTAGTTTCCTTCGTCTCCGGCGCCTTCGTGGTCAAGACCATGCTCGACTTCGTCGCCCGCCACGGCTTCGCACCGTTCGCCTGGTGGCGCATCGCGGTGGGGGCTTTGGGTCTGGTGCTGATCGGCACGGGGGTGTGGGCCTGACGAAAGCTTGACCGGCCGGTCGGTCATCGCTTAAGGGCGCGTCCGCGCTGAACATTTCAGGCGCGGACGCAACTTCGCGCGATCGGCCTCGCAACCGAAACGCTCCAGCAAAGTTGACGTGAAAAGGCCGACCTGTCTCTCTCGCCGGCTCGGGGAGGGGGCGCAGGTCCGCCGCCGTGTGCGTCGGGGGCTCGAGGACCGTTCAGGGTCCGAAGGACCGGCGTCGTTGGAGGGAGAGCGTAAAGTGACACAAGCCGCCAGCATCCCCGGCCTCGACCAGGCCCCCACCCGCCACGCCGCCCTGATCGCCTGGGTGCGCGAGATCGCCGATCTGACCAAGCCCGACCGCGTTCACTGGTGCGACGGCTCGGACGAGGAGTGGGAGCGCCTGACCGACCACCTGGTCGAATGCGGGACGCTGAAGCGCCTGAACGCCGACAAGCGGCCGAACTCCTTCTACGCCGCCTCCGACCCGCGCGACGTGGCGCGGGTGGAGAGCCGCACCTTCATCTGCTCCGAAAACGAGATCGACGCCGGCCCGACCAACAACTGGACCGCGCCGGCCGAGATGCGGACCAAGCTCAACGGCCTATTCGACGGCGCCATGCGCGGGCGCACCATGTACGTGGTGCCGTTCTGCATGGGCCCGCTGGGCTCGAACATCTCCGCCCTCGGCGTCGAGATCACCGACAGCGCCTACGTCGCCATCTCCATGCGGGTGATGACCCGGATGGGCCAGGCGGCGCTGGACCAGCTGGGCGAGGACGGCTTCTTCGTGCCCGCGGTCCACACGCTCGGCTGTCCGCTGGAGGCCGGCCAGCAGGACACCCCGTGGCCCTGCAACGACGAGAAGTGGATCGTCCACTTCCCCGAGACGCGCGAGATCTGGTCCTACGGCTCGGGCTACGGCGGCAACGCCCTGCTCGGCAAGAAGTGCTACGCGCTGCGCATCGCCTCGGTGATGGCCCGTGACGAGGGCTGGCTGGCCGAGCACATGCTGATCCTGAAGCTGACCTCGCCCCAGGGCGACGTCCGCTACGTCGCCGCCGCCTTCCCTAGCGCCTGCGGCAAGACCAATCTGGCGATGCTGCAGCCGACGCTGGAGGGCTGGAAGGCCGAGACGGTCGGCGACGACATCGCCTGGATGCGCTTCGGGCAGGACGGGCGCCTCTACGCGATCAACCCCGAAGCCGGCTTCTTCGGCGTGGCCCCGGGCACCAGCCTGACCACCAACAAGAACGCCATCGAGACGCTGCGGGAGAACACCGTCTTCACCAACGTCGCCCTGACCGAGGACGGCGACGTGTGGTGGGAGGGGCTGACCGACATTCCGCCCGCGCGCCTGACCGACTGGAAGGGCCGCCCCTGGACGCCGGAGTCCGGCGAGCCCGCCGCTCATCCGAACGCCCGCTTCGCCGCCCCGGCCGGGCAGTGCCCGACCATCGCGCCGGAGTGGGAAGACCCGAAGGGCGTGCCGATCTCCGCCATCCTGTTCGGCGGCCGCCGGGCCAGCGCCGTGCCGCTGGTCACCGAGGCGTACGACTGGAACCACGGCGTGTTCATGGCCGCCAACGTGGCCTCCGAAGGCACCGCCGCGGCCGAAAACAAGGTCGGCGAGCTGCGCCGCGACCCGTTCGCGATGCTGCCGTTCTGCGGCTACAACATGGGCGACTACTTCGCCCACTGGCTGAAACTCGGCGAGCGCGCCGACGCCTCGAAGCTGCCGCGCATCTACTTCGTCAACTGGTTCCGCAAGGACGAGACCGGCAAGTTCGTCTGGCCGGGCTTCGGCGACAACAGCCGGGTGCTGAAGTGGATCGTCGAACGGCTGGAGGGCCGGGCCGACGCCCAGGCCACGCCGATTGGCCTGCTGCCGACCCGCGCGGCGCTGGACCTTGACGGCCTGGACTTGACCAACGCCCAGCTCGACCTGCTGCTCACCGTCAACACCGCCGCCTGGAAGGAAGAGGCGGCCCTGATCCCGGCCTTCTACGAGCGGTTCGGCGAGCGTCTGCCCGCCGCCCTGTGGGAACAGCACCGCGCGCTGGTGCAGCGGTTGGACAATCCGCCGGCGGAGGTGGCGTATCTGCGCACCGCCAGCTTTCGCGGGTCACTGACCGACACCGACGAGGCCGTCTCCGCTCCGATGGCGGCGGCGGGCGGCCGCGACGCCGGGCTGAGCGCTCCGGCCGAGTGATACGGGCGGCGCGGCGGCCGTACCGTCGCCGCGCCGTTTCACCAGACGCCGAGGTTGAGGGACGCGGGCGGGCCTGCTCGCGGGGGGACCGATGACCAGCCTGCTGAAACCCAATCCCGACGCCCTGCGCACGGGCGGCTATTCCGTCCCGCCCGCCGCCCTGCGCGATCCGGCGACCGCGATCCGGCTGGACGCCAACGAGAACCCGATCCCGCCCTCGGATAAGGCGCTGGCCGCCGCCGTCCAGGCGCTGAACGGCGCGATCCGCTACCCCGACCCGCTGTCCACCGCCCTCCGCCGCGCGATCGCCGAGGCGGAGGGCCTGCCGGTCGGCCAGATCGTCTGCGGTCACGGCTCGGAAGAGCTGATCTTCATGCTCGCCCGCACCTGGCTCCAGCGCGGGGACGAGATGGTGCTGCCGGCCACCACCTTCTCGATCTTCCGCATCGCGGGCCTGCTGGCCGGAGCCGAGATCGTGTCGGCGCCGGAGAACCGGCTGCGGCTGGACGTGGACGCCCTGCTGGCCTGCGTGACCGACCGCACCCGCGTCGTCGCGGTCGCCAACCCGAACAACCCGACCGGCGCGCTCGCCCCGTTCGACGAGATCGTGCGCCTGCACCGCGCGCTGCCCAGGCACGTGCTGCTGATCCTCGACGCGGCCTACGCTGAGTACGTGACCGACGCCGGTTACCGCGACGGGCACGAGCTGGTGACGCCGGACGGCAACGTGCTGGTGCTGCGCAGCTTTTCCAAGGCGCACGGGCTGGCGGGCCTGCGGGTGGGCTGGTGCCACGCGCCGACCGAGGTCTGCGCCCTGCTGAACCGGGTCAAGCCGGTGTTCAACGTCGCCGCCCCGAACGCCGCGGCGGCGGCGGCCTCCATCTTCGAACGCGAGCGGCTGGCGCGGGTGCGCGACGCGTCCCAAGCCGCCTCGGCCGAGTACGAGGCTCTCTGGCGCGACCTGGGCCTCTTCGCCATCCAGGGCGCGGCCAACTTCACCTACGTCGAGACGCCGGCGCCGGACGGCGGCCGGCCCGGCCTGTACGAGCACCTGGCTGCGGCCAACATCAAGGTGATGATGCTCGGCGGCTACGGCCTGGAGCGCTCGCTGCGGATCACCTTCGGCACGCCGGAGGAGAACGCCCAGGTGATCGCCGCCGCGCGCGAGTGGGCGCGGCTCGGCTGATGGCCCGGACCCAGGCGGCGGACTACGAGCAGCGGCGCGAGGACATCGTCGAAAAGGCCGCCGCCCTCTACGCCCGCCACGGTTTCCTGGGCGCGTCGGTGGCAGATCTGGCCGAGGCCTGCGGCAGCGCCAAGTCGCTGATCTACCACTACTTCGCCTCGAAGGAGGACATCCTGTTCGAGGTCATGGCCTCGCACATCGAGGCTCTGGGCGAGGCGGTGGAGCAGGTGCGCTCGACGCACGCCCCGGCGGCCGAGCGGCTGCGGATGCTGACCCGCGCCTTCATGCGCCTGTATGTGGGCGCCGCCGACCGCCACAAGGTGCTGCTGAACGAGCTGGATCGCCTGCCGGCCGCCCGCCGCGCCGAGATCGTCGAGCGTCAGCGCGCCCTGGTCTCGGCGGTGGAGGCGCTGCTGGCCGAGCTGCGCCCCGACCTGAACGGCGACCGCGCGCGCCTGCGCCCGCTGGCCATGCTGTTCTTCGGCACCATCAACTGGACCCACACCTGGTACGACCCCGCGGGCCCCGCCACGCCCGAGCAAGTCGCCGACATGGCCGCCGACCTGGTGTTGGGCGGCGTGGGCGCTGTCTAGGCGGTCCTGCGGAAGGCGGCGACGAAGAAGCCGTCCAGCCCGCCGCGCTCGCTCCATTGCGAAGGCAGGATGCGCAGCCAGCCTTCCGGGGTCAGGCTTTCCGGCGGGGCGCCCACGGCGGCCGGGTCGGCGGGCAGGGTCTCGAACCCGGGGGTGCGGCGCAGGAAGGCCAAGGCCTGGGTCTCGCCCTCCTCGCGCTCGATCGAGCAGACGCAGTAGACCAGCCGCCCGGCGGGCTTCACCCGCTTAGCCGCGGCGTCGAGCAGCCGGTGCTGCACGTCGGCCAGCTTGGCGATGTCGGCGGGCCGGGTGGCCCACAGCACGTCGGGATTGCGTCGGAAGGTGCCGGTCGAGGAGCAGGGCGCGTCCAGCAGCACCGCGTCGAAGCCGCGCGGATCGTCCCAGGTCTCGGCGTCGGCGGCGATCACCTCGGCGCCCAGGCCGGTGCGCTCCAGGTTCTGGCGTACGCGCTTCAGGCGGCTGGCGCTGCGGTCAATCGCGACCGTCTCGGCGCCCGCCGCCGCCAGTTGCAGCGTCTTGCCGCCCGGCGCGGCGCAGAGGTCCACGGCGGTTTGCCCCGCGCCTGCGGCGAGCAGCCGGGCGGGCACGGCGGCGGCGGCGTCCTGCACCCACCAGGCGCCCTCGTCGAAGCCCGGCCACCCGGCCAGATCGCCGCGCTTGCGGGTGCGCAGGGAACCGCCCGGCAGCGCCTCGGCCTCCAGCGCCTCGGCCCAGCGACCGGCCTCGGCCGGGTCCTTCAGGGTCAGGTCGGTCGGCGGCTCGTGCGGGACGGCGGCGGCGATCGCGCGGGCGGTCTCCTCGCCGTAGTGGGCGCTCCAGCGCGCGTAGAGCCAGGCGGGGACGTTGGCCTCCGGCTCGGTCTGCGGCCGGTCGCGGCCGATGCCGCGCAGCACGGCGTTGATCAGCCCCTTGTACGGGCGGGTGGTGTTCTCGCGCTCGGCCATCTTCACCGTGGTGGAGACGGCGGCGAAATCCGGCACCTCGAGCGCGAACAGCTGGGCGGCGCCCAGGCGCAGCAGCTCGCGCACCGGCTCCGGCGGCGGCCGCTCCAGCCGCGCTTCGAGCGCCCGGTCGATGCGCCCGAGGTTGCGCAGCGTGGCCATGGCCAGCGCCCGCGCGAATCCGCGGTCCTGCTCGGACAGGCGCGCGAAGGCGTGGACGTTCAGCGCCTCGTCCAACCCGCCGCGACGGGCCAGGGCGGCGCGGACCAGGTCCTGGGCGGCGGCGCGGGCGGGGATGCCTGGGTCGTTGCTGCTCATCGGCGGCTCAGTGGACGTTTCGGCGCGAACGGGCAAGGCCCGGACGGAACCCGCAGCCTGCGGGCCGGTTGAGGCCGGGAAAGCGTTTCAAGGAGTGCGAGCGATGCAAGGACAAGCGGGACGTTCCGCCTTCGGCGCGGTGGCCGGCGCCGCGGCGGTGGGCCTGATCGCGGGCCTGGCCGCCAACCTCGGCCGCAAGGCGGTGATGCAGGCGGCCGAAGGCATGGCCGGCGACTGGTTCGACATTCTCAAGGCCGAGCACCTGATGGTGCTGGAGCTGTTCGACAAGCTGGAGGACACAGGCCCGGAGGACACCCGCAAGCGCACCCTGCTGCTGACCAAGATCCGCCACGCGCTGGAGAAGCACGCCTCGCAGGAGGAGATGGTGATCTATCCGGCGCTGAAGCTCGGCGGCTCGGCCGAGGAGGCCCAGCACCTCTACGCCGACCACGGGGAGGTGAAGACCTTCCTGTACGAGCTGGACCAG
>DASPKD010000205.1:0-7563 GCA_035628275.1 Caulobacteraceae bacterium
CGTAGAGCGGCTCCGCGTAGCCCGGCTGGGCATGCACGGCGATGAAGGCCTGCTGGTAGAGGCGCACGAA
Organism: Caulobacteraceae bacterium; assembly: GCA_035628275.1. Taxonomy (GTDB): domain Bacteria; phylum Pseudomonadota; class Alphaproteobacteria; order Caulobacterales; family Caulobacteraceae; genus DASPKD01. The sequence goes on from DASPKD010000205.1 coordinate 71, forward strand.
CTCGGCCAGGCCCGTCTCGTCGAGCTCGGGCGCGAGGGTGTGCAGCGCCTGCGGCAGGGAAAGCCCGACCATGCGCCGCACCCGGTCGTAGCTCGGCTCGGGCAGGCCGGCGGCGGCCGACGCCTCGCAAGCGACGCGAAAGATCGCTTCGCGGCTGTCGACCAGGGTGCCGTCGCCGTCGAACACGGCCAGCAAGGTCATGCCGGCACGACGTCGAAGGCGATGGTCATGCGGCTCTCCTCGGTCGTGAACGGCACGGTGCCGTGCCACATGTAGGAGGGGAACAGCACCAGCAGCCCTGGTTCCGGACGCACCCAGTGCTCCGGGCCCGGGTTGTGTTCGAGCGGGATGCCGGGCTCGCCGAACTTGATCCACCCCTGACGGTCCGGGCTTGCGACCGCGACCTCAGGCGCCCGCACGTAAAAGGCTGACGACAGCCACCCGGCGGGATGGACGTGATCTACGTGTCGCCCGCCGGCCCGCTGCAACACCGACCAGGCGCCGGAGAAACGCCAGCGCCCCGTGTTCCGGCGACGTAGCGGATCCTCGCCTTCGCCGATTTCGCTCGCATACCGGTCGATCACGGATCCGACCGCCTGGAAGAAGGCGCTCACCACCGGCTCCGGATCGTGGAGCAGGCTGTGCATGGTCTGGCCGGCGTTGCGGGTCGACTGGCCGAACGGATGGCTGCGGAAGCGCTGCTGGGTTTCCAGGTGAGCGGCGAAATCAGCCAGGTAGGCGTCCAGCGACGACCAGCCCTCGGGAACCGGCAGTCGATAAACGCGGACGAAGCGTTCGTAATCGTAGACTTCCCGGTACGCGGGGTCGCCGAGCAGCCGCCAGGCGGTCGCCTGCACGGCGACGGCTAACTGGTCGTCAGGACCGGCGGCCGCGCGGAAACGCCCGGCGGTTTCCGCCGCCTCCTCGATGCGGCCACTCCGGAACTGCGCTTGGCATAGAGCGCCCAGCGCCGCCGCCGAAGCGGGCGCTGATCGGACCGCCGCCTGCGCATGCGCCAACGCTTGCGCCGCCTCGCCTGCTTCGGCGGCAGAGCCGGCCGCCAGCAGACGAACGGAGGTGCTGCCCGGATCGGTACGGACCGCCCGCTCCGCGGCTTCGTAGGCCGCCGCAGAATTGCCCGTGTAGCCGAGGACCTGCGCCAGCAGGGACAGCAATCCCGTGTGCTCCGGGTCGGCCCGCAGCCCTGCCCGTATGGGATCGCACGCCGACTCCGCGTCGCCGGTACGCATCCAGAGCAGTTGCGACAGCTCACGGTGTGCAGGCAGATGGTCCGGCTCTTCGGTCAGAACGGCCCGATACGTCGCCTCTGCTTCGTCCAGGGTTCCGATCGCCGTGAGGGCCCGCCCCTTCAACAAGAGGAGTTCAGGCGAAACGGCGCCCCTCGCTTCCACGACGGCTATCGATTTCAAGGCCTCCCGCCAGCGTCCGAGGTCACAAAGTACGGACGCGCGTTCAAATTCCAGGCCCGGATCGTCGGGCGCGCAGCTGCGAAGGCGGTCGAGCAGTGCGGCCGCCTCCGTGGATCGCCCGAGCCGCCTGAGGGCCTCCGCTCGGAACGAATGCAGCGCCACCGTCGAGGGCTCGATCGGAACTGTGCTGCCGACTGCGTCGATCTCGGGCCAGCGTTCACGCGAACGCAACACCACCAGCAGGGACGCCAGCAGGTCGCGATCCGCCGGACTGCCGGATAGCCCGTTTCGAAACACGACCTCCGCCTCGACCGTACGCCCTGCCTCGGCCAGGGCGCGCCCGTAACTCACGGCGAAGCGGGGATTGGCCGGAGAGAGCTCCGCCGCGCGTTCGAGTTCGCCGAGAGCCGCCCGGCGTTCCCCCAGCTCGTGCAACACCACACCGTACAGATTGCGCAGATCGGACGAATCCGGATGCTCGGCCGTCAGTCGTTCCAACAGCCCCCGCGCCTCCGCGAAACGCCTCGCGCGGGCGAGCGTTATGGCCTGCCGAACGCGCGCGGCGGTATCGGTGGAGAAACCGGTCAACGGCCGCCCTTGCGCCGCCGGAACGGCTCGGGATCGGCCTCGTGCTCGTCGAATCCGAAGCGCTCGAAGCCCGCCTTCAGCACCCGGTCGGTCGGCGCCTCGACGATCAGGGTCCCGTGCGAGGGGTGCGGCAGCTCGATGCGGCGGTGGTGCAGCTGCAGGCCCAGACCCTGGGACAGCTCGTCCGACGCCTCGTTCCCGTACTTCGGATCGCCCAGGATGGGATGGCCGATCGCCAGCATGTGCGCGCGCAGCTGGTGGGTGCGGCCGGTGTGCGGGCGCAGCGCCATCCAGGTCGCCCGGTGGGCGGCGCGCGAGACGGTGACGTACTCGGTCTCCGCCGGCTCGGCGCCGAACTCCTTGGGATCGGCGGGAACGACCATCTCGCGGTCGCCCACGCCCTTCTTGACCAGCGGCAGGTCGATGATCCCCTCGGGCGGGCGGGGATCGCCCACCACGATCGCCCAGTAGGTCTTGTATGCCCGCCGCTTGGCGAAGGCCCCCGCCAGCTTCGCCGCCGCAGCCGGCGACTTGCCCAGCAGCAGCACGCCGGAGGTGTCGCGGTCCAGACGGTGCACCAGCCGCGGCCGCTCCATCCCCTCGCCCCAGGCCGACAGCAGCCGATCGACGTGCTTGGTGGTCTTGGTCCCGCCCTGCACCGCCAGCCCCGAGGGCTTGTTCAGGGCCAGCACGTCCTCGTCCTCGTACAGCACAAGGCTCTTGGCGTAGGCCACGTCGCGCGGCGTCAGCTCGGCCTTGCGCCTGGCGCCTTCCTCGCGAGCCTCGGCTTCGGGCAGCGGCGGCACCCGCACCTGGGCGCCGGCGGTCAGGCGCGTGTCGGCCTTAACCCGCGCGCCGTCCACCCGCACCTGGCCCGAGCGCACCAGCTTCTGGATCTGGATATGGTTCAGGTGCGGCCAGCGGCGCTTGAACCAGCGGTCCACGCGCACCCCGTCCTCGCCCTCGCCGACCCAGAGCGTCTTAACTTCCCTCATGGGGCGGTTCCCGGAGCGGCGGAGCGGATCATCGCCGCCTTATGCCGTCCGCGAGGCGCGGGCGAAAGCCGTCAGCGGAACACGCGCGCGCTCAGCGACTGCTGCACCGCGCGGGCGTCGTAGGCGTTCGGGTCTGCGGGCTTGGCCCCGCGGCCGGTCTTGATCTCCAGCGTCACCGCCCGCGCCGGCTGGCCGCCGCCCAGCGGCAGGGTCACGCCGGTACCGATGCTGACGCCGCTGTGGCGCCCGTAAGAGCCGGTCCCGCCGCCGATGGAGATGCTGGGACCGCCGTACCCGCGCCGGGGTCCGTCGACGTAGCGGTTCTCGACCCAGAACCAGTCGTAACCGTTCTGGAGAGTCAGTTCGGCCGCGCGCAGCAGCGCCAGGTCGGTCACCCGGTGGGCGTCCGCGTCCGTGCCGCCGCGGAAGCTGACCCGCCAGCGGTCGCTCTCGATCCGCTGCTCGGCGAAGCCGGTGGAGCCGGCGCTCGTCGCCGGCGCGTAGGCCGTGGTGGTGGTGCATGCCGCCAGAGTCAGGGCGGAAAGGGAGATCAGCAGCAGCTTCTTCATCGTCGTCATCCCGCGGCGGTTCCGCCATCGTTACTCGGAAACAGAACCGCCACGGCGAAAGCTCGTTCCGACGCGCTTCTGCGATTCAGACGTAAGAAGCTGAAAATACGGGCGTCTTCATGGCGTGAGCCCGGCGGCTGCGGCCACCGCCAGCAGGTCGGGCGGCGCCGGAGCCTCCACCGTGCGGGTCCCGCCGCAGGGATGGGGAAAGCTCAGACTGCCGGCATGCAGCATCAGCCGCGGCACGGCCGCGCCGCCTAGCGTCAGCGCCCCGCCGTAGCGCACGTCGCCCGCGATAGGCCGTCCGACATGGGCCAGGTGAACCCGCAATTGGTGCATCCGCCCGGTCACCGGCTCCAGCTCCAGCAAGGCCGCGCCGTCGCCTCTCGACAGGGTGCGATAGCGGCTCAGCGACGGCTCGGCGTCGGGGTGGTCGTCAGGGCATGGGCGCATGTACGCCTCGCGCCCGACCTCCTCGCGGCGCAGCGCCGTCGCGATCTCCCCTTGCGGCGGCTCCGGAGCGGCCGGCGTCACGATCGCGACGTAGCGCTTGGAGAATTTGCGCGCCGCCAGCGCCTTGCCGAGAAAGCTCGCGGCCGGCTGGGACTTCGCGCACAGGATCACGCCCGAGGTGTCGCGGTCCAGCCGGTGAACCAGCCCCGGCCGTCGCCCGCTGGACTTGACGAACGCCCACAGCAGCTCGTCCAGCGTGTTCGCCTGCCCCCGCCCGCCCTGGCTGGACAGCCCCGAAGGCTTGTTCAGCACCAGCACCTCGGCGTCCTCGAAGATCACCAGCGAGCGGACGAGGGCGATCTCGTCCGGCGACAGCGCGATCGGCGCTGGACGACGCTTCTGGGCGGGAGGACGGCGCATCAGCCCTGCGTAGTACAGAGGCGAGCCCCGCGACAGACTCCCCTCCCTTGTCGGCAGGCAAAGCCTGGACGGAAGACGAGCGCCGGCGCGAACTTCCCCCTCCTTTCGAGGGAGGAGGGAGAAGATCAGTTCGCCTACCGCAGCACGCCCTTCGCCGTCATCAACCGCGCGTACCACAGGAAGAACAGCACGGCCGCGGTGATCACGACGTACATGTAAGAGGCCGCGCCCATCACCTTCCCGCCGTCGGACAGCAGGAAGCTGTAGATCATGCTGACCACCAGCCCCAGCAGCGACACGGCGAAGGCGTGGAACGCCCAACGGCGGCGCATGAGCAGCAGCACCGATCCCGCCACCGATCCCCAGACGCCGAGCGCCCAGAACACCGACGTCCAGGCCGGCATGGCGTCCATGTAGGCGATCATGGCGTCGGTCATCTTCATCTCGCGCAGGTACGCCTCGCCGCGAGTCTGGGTCATCAGGTAGTCGTAAGCCCCGTAGGCGTTCCACAGCAGGGACAGGCCCCCCACCGCCCACAGGTGCCAAGGCGCCTTGCCGCCGGCGCCGTCCATCGTCGTAGCCGTCATCTCGTCCCCTCCCCGGGATCGTGAACAACGGGAGGGAGGCTACGCCCGGATGTCGCTTGGGACAACGCTGGTCGCCGGCGTGAACACCCTCTCCCTATTCCCCTTCCTTCGCCGCCCTCAGGGCCGCCCAGCGTTCCAGCCGCTCCTTGATCTTGGCCTCGTGCCCCTCGCCCTTGGGTCGGTAGAACACCCGCCGCTCCATCCCCTCGGGGAAGTAGTTCTGGCCCGAGAACCCCTCCTCGGTGTCCGGGTCGTAGGCGTAGCCCTTGCCGTAGCCCAGGTCCTTCATCAGCCGTGTCGGGGCGTTGCGGATGTGGGCGGGCGGCATCAGCGAGCCGGTCTCCTTCGCCGCCCGGCGCGCCGCCTTGAACGCCTCGTAGACGCCGATCGACTTCGGCGCGGTGGCCAGGTGCACCACCGCCTGCGCCAGCGCCAGCTCGCCCTCGGGCGAGCCTAAGAAGTCGTAGGTCTCCTTGGCCGCATTGGCGACCAGGATCGACAGCGGGTCGGCCTCGCCGACGTCCTCCACCGCCATCCGCACGATCCGCCGCGCCAGGTACAGCGGGTCCTCGCCCCCCTCCAGCATCCGCGCCAGCCAGTACAGCGCCGCGTCGGGATCGGAGCCCCGCACCGATTTGTGCAGCGCCGATATGAGGTTGTAGTGCTCTTCTCGATCCTTGTCGTAGGCGGGGCTGCGCTTCTGCAGCAGCCGCCCGAGGTCGGCAGTCGACAACGGCTCGACCGGGCCGATCGCGTACAGGGTCTCCGCCAGGGTCAGCAGATAGCGCCCGTCACCGTCCGCCAGCGCCAGCAGCGCCGCCCGCGCCTCAGGCTGAAGCGGCAGCGGCCGCTCCTCGAACGCCTCCGCCCGGTCCAGCAGCAGCCCCAGCGCCTGGTCGTCGAGCCGCTTCAGCACGAACACCTGGGCGCGCGACAGCAACGCCCCGTTCAGCTCGAACGAGGGGTTCTCGGTGGTGGCGCCCACCAGGGTGACGATCCCCTCCTCCACAAACGGCAGGAATCCGTCCTGCTGGGCCCGATTGAAGCGGTGGATCTCGTCGACGAACAGCAGGGTGCTCTGCCCCGCCGCGCGCCGCCCCCGCGCCGCCTCGAACGCCTTCTTCAGGTCGGCCACGCCCGAGAACACCGCCGAGATCTGCTGGAACTCGTAGCCCGCGGCCTTGGCCAGCAGCCGGGCGATGGTGGTCTTTCCGGTCCCCGGCGGCCCCCACAGGATCATCGAGGCCAGCCGCCCGGTCTCGACCATCCGCCGGATCGGCCCCTCCTCTCCCAGCAGATGGTCCTGCCCCACCACCTCCTCCAGCCGCTGCGGCCGCAGCCGGTCGGCCAGCGGGGACGGCGCCTTGGGGGTCAGACCGGCGGCTTCGAAAAGGTCGCTCATGGGGGTAAGGATACCGGCGTTCTTGCAGCAGGAGGAGACGACCCATGCCGCACGGCTATTCGGGCGTGACGCCCTATCTGACCATTCGCGGCCGACAGGGGAAAGCCGCCATGGCCTTCTACGCCCGCGCCTTCGGGGCCGAGCAGGTCCGCGAGACCCCCGCCGAGGACGGCGAGCGGCTGATGCACAGCCACCTGCGCATCAACGGCGAGGACGTGTTCCTGTCCGACGACTTCCCCGAGTACCGCGGCGGCGGCGAGGCGCCTGCGCCGGCCGGCGTCACCATCCACCTGGAGGTCGACGACGTCGACCATTGGTGGGCGCGCGCGGTCGAGGCCGGCGTCGAGATCGAGATGCCGCTCGCCGACCAGTTCTGGGGCGACCGCTACGGCCGCGTCCGCGACCCGTTCGGCCACGCCTGGTCCCTCGCCAGCCCCACCAAAGCCGGCGGGTGAGGTCGGACGCCCGGCCTACCGGAAATCAGCGGAACCGCCGCATCGTCTTGGGCGCCGGCCGGCCGGCCTGGGCCCGCTTGCCGGCCCAGTCCTTCCAGTCGTTCCAGGCACGTCGGCGCCCCGAGGCGTCGACGTATTCCGGCGCGGCTTCGCCCGAGAACACCGCCGCGTCGCGAAGGCCTCCGTCCTTGTAGCTCTGCAGCTTCACGCCCTTGCCGCGCGGCATCTCCGGCAGCTCGGAGACGGGGAACACCAGGACCTTCTGGTTGTCCCCGATCACCGCCAGCTGGTCGCCCTCGACCTTCAGGCAGGCCAGCGGCTCGCCGTTCAGCACCTGCTTGCCCGCCCGGCGCGAGGCCAGGGCCTCCTCCTCGGGCAGGACGAAGCCGTAGCCGGCCTTCGACGCCAGCAGCAGCTTGCGGCCGGGCTTGTGCGCCAGCACCGCCAGCACCTTGGTCCCCTCCTCGAAGTCGACCATCAGGCTCAGCGGCTCGCCGTGCCCGCGGGCCGACGGCAGCTTGTCGACGCCGAGGGTGAAGAACCGCCCGTCCGAGGCGAAGATCAGCAGCTTGTCGGTGGTCTCGCAGGGGACCA
>DASPKD010000206.1:0-2918 GCA_035628275.1 Caulobacteraceae bacterium
CGGATCTCAGACGACGACGTTCAATTTCCGGGCCAGAGACTCGATCTCGTTCCGTACCGAGCCGCCCGAACTCGCTAGAAGATTCGTCACCCCCTTGCGAGCGGACTCACGGTCGCACGACAGGATCATCCGCTTGACCGGACCGATCCCGGCGGGGGGCATGGACAGGCGCTGAAAGCCCAGCGCGATCAAGGCGAAAGCCTCCAGCGGCCGGCCCGCCAGCTCGCCGCAAACCGACACCGGCGTGCCGGTTTCGGCGCAGGCCTTCTGGATGGCGGCCAAACACCGCAGCGCCGGCGGCGACATCGGGTCGTACCGATCCGAGACGAGCGGATTGGTCCGGTCGGCGGCGAAAGTGTACTGAAACAGGTCGTTGGTCCCTACCGATACGAAGTCGGTGAGCGGCAGCAGGGCGTCCAGGTGCCAGAGCAGGGCCGGCGCCTCGATCATCGCCCCCACCCGCAGGATGCTCGGCAGCGGCTTGCCCCGGCGGCGCGCCCAGTCGCACTCCACCTCCACCAGCTCCCGCGCCGCGCGGAACTCGTCGACGGTGGCGATCAGCGGGAACATCACCCGCAGCTCGCGCCCGCGCGCGGCGGCCAGCAGGGCGCGCAGTTGCAGCCGCAGCAGCGCCGGTCGATCAAGGCCCAGGCGGATCGCGCGGCGGCCCAGCGCCGGGTTCTCCTCCCGCTCCAGGTCGAGGTAGGGCAGCACCTTGTCGCCGCCGATGTCGAGCGTGCGGAAGGTCACCGGCCGGTCGCCGGAGGCGTCCATCACCTTCTCGTAGAGAGCGGTCTGCACGTCCAGGCGGGGCAGGTCCTCGGAGACCATGAACTGGAATTCGGTGCGGAACAGGCCGATGCCCTCCGCCCCGGTCGGGTCCAGCGCCTCCAGGTCCACCGCCAAGCCGGCGTTCATCAGCAGGGAGATGCGGGTCCCGTCCTGGGTTACGGCGGGGGTGTCGCGCAGCCGCTCGAATTCGGCCCGGCGCTGGGCGCGCACGGCCATGCGCGACTCTACCGCCTCGACCATGTCGGGGCGCGGGCGCAGGTAGGCCTCGCCGGTCTCGCCGTCGACGATCACCGGATCGCCTGCCGACAAGCGGTCGCGCAGGCCCGCCAGGCGTCCGACGCAAGGGATCTGCAGGGCGCGGGCGACGATCGCCGCGTGGCTGGCGGCCGAGCCTTCCTCCAGCAGCAGGCCCCGCAGCTTCTCGCGCGGGTACTCCAGCAGGTCGGCCGGACCCAGGTTACGCGCGATCAGCACCGTATCGTCAGGCAGGTCGCGCCCGCCCGGCGTCTCGCCCGCCAGGGCGCGCAGCATGCGGTCGGCCAGGTCCTCCAGGTCGTGGAGGCGCTCGCGCAGGTACGGATCACGGGTGGCGGCGAAGCGGGCGCGGTGCTCGTTGCGCACGCGCTCGACCGCGGCCTCGGCAGTCAGCCCCGAGCGCACCGCGTCCTCGAGGCTGCGGTTCCAGCCCCGGTCGTCGGCGAACATGCGATAGGTTTCCAGCACCTCGAACGAGGCGCCGGCCAGGTGCTGACCTTCGAGCATGGCGTCGAGCTGGGACTTCAGCGAGGCCAGGCCGGTCTGCAGGTGCTCCAGCTCGGCGACCGGGTCGTCCGCCAGCAGCCGCTCGGGCGCCACCGGCGCCTCGTGCAGCACCGCCCGCCCGATCGCCAGGCCGTCGGCGAAGCGGATGCCGCGCAGCCGCTCGGGCTTGTGCGGGGCCAGCTCGACGTCCTTGAGCTCGGCCAAGCCCACCAGCTCGCCGCCGGCGACCATCTCGGAGACCACCATGGCGATGGTCTCGAGGTCCTCGACCTCGTCCTCGTCGTAGACGCGCGCGGCGCGGTTCTGGACAACCAGCACGCCGATGGTCCGTCCGCCCCGCAGCAGCGGCACGCCGAGGAAGGCGTGGAACGGGTCTTCGCCGGTCTCGGGCCGGTAGGAGAAGCTGGGGTGGGTCGGCGCGTCGGTCAGGTTCAGCGGCGCGCCTGAGCGGGCGACCTCTCCGACCAGACCTTCGCCCGGCTTCAGCCGCGTCTTGTGCACGGCGTCGGGGTTCAGACCCTCGGTGGCGAACAGCTCCAGCTCGCCCGAGGCGCGGCGCAGGTAGATGGAGCACACCTCGGCCACCATCGAGCGGGCGATGATGCGCACGACCATGTCGAGGCGGGCCTGGGCGGGGCCGCCGCCGGCCATGGCCTCGCGTATCTGGCGAAGCAGGCTTCTCGGTCCCCGCGTCGCCAGGCCGCCCTTCATCATGGCCGCCTCCCTGTCGCGCGCCGAGAAATCAGGCTTTCACCCTAGAGCCTGATCGGGTGGGGTGGAAGCGCCGCGCGCCTCCCGTTCAGACCTGTTCCAGTCCGTACGCCGCATGCAAGGCGCGTACCGCCAGCTCGGTGTAGGCGGACTCGATCAGCACGCTGATCTTGATCTCCGAGGTCGAGATCGCCTGGATGCGGATGCCCTTGTCGGCCAGCGCCTTGAACATGGTCTCGGCGACGCCGACGTGGCTTCGCATGCCCACGCCCACCACAGAGATCTTCGCCACGTCCTCGTCGACGCGCAGTTCCTCGAAGCCGATCTCGGCCTGGCGGGCGTTCATCAGCTCCACCGTCTTGCCCGCGTCGCGACGGCCGACGGTGAACAGCATGTTGGTGGTCGAGGCGGTGCGCGCCTGGCTCTGGACGATCATGTCCACGTTCACCCCGGCGCCGGCGAGCAGCGAGAACACCTGGGCCGGGGTGTCGGTGCGGTCGGGCAGCCCCAGAAGGGTGATCCGCGCCTCGTCGCGGCTGTAGGCCACGCCGCTGACGATCCGTTTCTCCACGATCTCCTCCTCGTCGCAAACGACGGTGCCCAGGCCCCGGCTCTCGCCCGGTTCGACGAAACTCGACAGCACCCGCACCGGC
>DASPKD010000207.1:0-7538 GCA_035628275.1 Caulobacteraceae bacterium
CAAGGTCTCCAACTTCCTGCCGCTGAACGAGCGCGAGCACCTGCTGGTGGGCGAGGGGCGGACCAAGGCGGAGGTGGCGAAGTTCTCGGCCCGCGACGCCGAGCGGCTGGACGCCTACGGCGAGCGGCTGGACGCGGTGGCCGACGTGCTGCGCGAACTGGTGCTGCAGACCCCGCCCAACGTCGTCGAGGGCGGGCTGAGCGCGGCGTTTCCGGAGCTGCTGAAGGGCGCGGCTGTCGGGCGGCGGCTGGCCGGGCTGGACATGACGCTGCGCCGCGACCTGCTGGCGCTGTTCTCCCAGTCGGCCGGCGACTACCTGGACGGCTGGTTCGAGAGCGATCCGATCAAGGCCGCGTTCGGCTTCGACGGCGTGGTGGGGGCCTTCGCCTCGCCCTACACGCCCGGCACCGCCTACGTGCTGCTGCACCACGTTTTCGGGGAGGTGAACGGGAAGAAGGGCGCCTGGGGTCACGCGATCGGCGGCATGGGCGCGATCACCCAGGCCATGGCCAAGGCATGCGCTGCGGCGGGAGTCGAGATCAGGACCGGCGCCGGCGTGCGCGAGGTGCTGACCGAAAAGGGCAGGGCGGCGGGCGTCGTCACCGAGGCCGGCGAGACGTTCCGGGCCCGCACCGTGGTGTCCAACCTGCACCCGCGGCTGTTGTTCGAGAAGCTGGTCGATCCGACGGTGCTGCCGGCCGATTTCCGCGAGCGGATCGCGCGCTACCGCTCTGGGTCTGGCACCTTCCGCATGAACGTGGCGCTGTCGGAGCTGCCGCGCTTCAGCTGCCTGCCCGACGCCGGCGACCACATGACCGCCGGGATCATCATCGCGCCGAGCCTGGCCTACATGGAGCGCGCCTACATCGACGCGCGTACCGACGGCTGGTCCAAGCGGCCGATCGTGGAGATGCTGATCCCTTCGACGCTGGACGACAGCCTGGCGCCGGAGGGTCGCCACGTCGCCAGCCTGTTCTGCCAGCACGTCCAGCCGCAGCTCTCGGACGGCCGGTCCTGGGACGATCACCGCGAGGAAGTCGCCGAAGTGATGATGGAGACGGTCGACGCCTACGCGCCCGGCTTCAAGGCCTCGGTGCTGGGCCGCCAGATCATGAGCCCGCTGGACCTGGAGCGCACCTTCGGCCTGATAGGCGGCGACATCTTCCATGGGCAGCTCGTTTTGGACCAGCTGTTCTCCGCCCGGCCGGTGCTGGGCCACGGAAACTACCGCTCGCCGGTGCCGGGGCTGTACTTGTGCGGATCGGGAACGCACCCCGGCGGCGGCGTCACCGGCGCCCCGGGCCACAACGCCGCGCGTGAGATCGCGCGAGACCTGAAGCGGCGCGTCCGCGCCTGATCGGGCGGTTCCTCGAACACCGGTGTTATACGACAGGGCTTTCTTCCCCCGCCGCCGCTGCGGCGCGGCCGCCGCAATCGTGAGGTGAGCAGGCCCGAGCCTCACCCGCCTTCGCGCCCGCCGCATTTTCGCCGCTGTTTCGCCATGCCGAGGCCGTGAGTTGGCGGCGGCTCCGCGATCGGCTCAGACTTCTCTTCTTGTTTTCAGCAGTTTGCTGGGGAGGAAGTCTGAATGTGCGTTGTGTGTGGTAACCTGAAACTGAGGCACGAGAATGCGCCGAAGGCCGGCGGCGAGACGCCCGACGCGGCGACCAAGCCGGTGCTCGACCTGAACGGGGCGGTCTGGCAACTGACCACCCAGTGGCCGGGCAGCGAGGGCACCACCCGCACCTGGCAGAACACCGGCGTGGTCTACTACTCGATCCCGACCCGGGCTCCGGACCTGTCCACCACCGAGGCGCGCGGCTTCAAGCAGATGTCCGCCCTGATGACCGAGCGCGCGCGGCTGGCGTTCGAGCTGTGGGACGACGTCACCGCGTTGACGCTGACGGAGAACACCAGCAACCGCACCGACATCACCTTCGCCTACTCGTCGCGGACGTCGGGCGGCGGCACCTATGCGCGCAGCTACACCGGCGGAGCGGTCGGCAGCGACTACGACCTGCAGGCGGTGCGGATCTGGCTGAACTCGACCTGGAGCAGCCACGACACCGACGCCGACATGTACTTCGGCGGCTACGGCTTCATCACCTACATCCACGAGATCGGCCACGCGCTGGGCCTGTCGCACCCCGGCACCTACAACGCCGGCTCCGGCGGCACGATCACCTACAGCGGCAACGCCGAGTACCAGCAGGACACCCGCCAGTTCACGGTCATGTCCTACTTCGACGCCGACGAGGGCGATCCGTCGGTGGACCACTACGGCTCGGACGGCCGCTGGAAATACGCCCAGACGCCGATGCTGCACGACGTGGCGGCGATCCAGGCCAAGTACGGCGCCGACACCGCCAGCCGCACCGGCGACACCACCTACGGCTTCGGCTCGAACGCCGGGCGCGACGTCTACGACTTCGCCAAGAACTTCGATCCGATCATCTGCATCTGGGACGCGGGCGGAAACGACACCCTGAACGCCTCCGGCTACGCCACCAACCAGCGGATCAGCCTGGTGGCGGGCGACTACTCCGACATCGGCCACATGACCAAGAACGTGGTGATCGCCTTCGGCGCCACGATCGAGAACGCGGTCGGCGGCTCCGGCGCCGACATCCTGATCGGCAACGGGGTCGGCAACCGGCTGGACGGCGGGGCCGGCAACGACCTGCTGACCGGCGGCGCGGGCGCGGACCAGTTCGTGTTCGGCTCCGGCTTCGGCCAGGACCGGGTGACCGACTTCCAGGACGGGATCGACCTGATCCGCTTCGTCGGCATTCCCGGCGTGGACGACTACACCGACCTGGCGATCACCACGAACGCACAGGGCTGGGCGGTCGTGACGGTGGCCGGGAACGCGGTCACGCTCGAAGGCGTTTCAGCTTCGCAGTTGTCCTCTTCGGACTTCCTGTTCGGGTGATGCGGACGGGCGGGAGGGTCTGAAAAGGCCCTTCCGCCCGCTCCACTTGCGGGGCGGTTCAAGCGGGCTCATGCTCACTATCTGTAAAGCCTCCTCATCGGAGGCTTTCGTGTTTGCTGGAGGCGTCCTCGGGCGCTGAAGAGTTCATGCCGTTGAACCGCATCGACCACATCCGCCTCACCTCCCACCCGGGGATGGGGGCGCCCACGCGTTTCCCGATCGCCTGGGGCGCCGCCGATCCGCGCGAACGGGGTCCGGTGATCGCCACCACCTCGTCGGGCAAGGACCGCAACGCGGTCGGCGCGCACGGCGGCGCCTATTCGGTGTACCGGGCGCTGGCGATCTCCGCCGGGGCGCTGAACCCGCTGGTGCGGCCCGACCTTCACGACACCCTGCCGGTGGTCGACATCGGCCCGCACCCGCAATGGCGCGATCCGGCCAAGATCGTGTCGCTGGACCCCTACGGCCATCTGGTCGCCGACCTGTTCCGCCGCGAGATCGACGAGGGCGTGGACATTCGTCCCTCCATCGCCATCACCAAGGCGCGCCTGACCATCCCCGAGATCAGCCAGGCCATTGAAACCGGGCGGCTGAAGATCGACGGCACGATCGTGCGCGAGAACCTGGACGTGGCGGTGACCAAGGCCGCGGTCGATCCGGTCTGGTGGCTGCCGGGCATCGCCGAGCGGTTCGGCTGCAGCGAGACGGTGCTGCGCCGCACCCTCTTCGAGCAGACGGGCGGCATGTACCCCGAACTGGTCACCCGGCCCGACCTGAAGGTGTTCCTGCCGCCGATCGGGGGCATGACCCTCTATATCTTCGGTGACCCGGCCGCGATCGCCGACCCGGCGCGTCGGCTCACCTGCCGGGTGCACGACGAGTGCAACGGCTCGGACGTGTTCGGCTCCGACATCTGCACCTGCCGGCCCTACCTGACCCACGGCATCGAGGAGAGCGTGCGCGAGGCGCAGGCCGGGGGCGCGGGCCTGATCGTCTACAACCGCAAGGAAGGCCGGGCGCTGGGCGAAGTGACCAAGTTCCTGGTCTACAACGCGCGCAAGCGTCAGCCGGGCGGCGACCAGGCTGCGACCTACTTCGAGCGCACCGAGTGCGTCGCCGGGGTGCAGGACGCGCGCTTCCAGCAGTTGATGCCCGACGTGCTGCACTGGCTGGGCATCACGCGCATCGACCGGTTCGTCTCCATGTCCAACATGAAGCACGAGGCGATCGCCGGCTCCGGCATCGACATCGTCGAGCGGGTGCCGATCCCCGACTACCTGGTGCCGCCCGACGCCTCGGTGGAGATGGAGGCCAAGAAGGCCGCCGGCTACTACACCCCCGACGACCCGCCGTCGGAGGAAGAGCTGACCCGCGTGGTGGGGCGCGATCTTGAAGAGTTCTGAGGCGGTGCTCGACCGCGCCGTGACCGACCCTCGCTCGCTGCTGTCGGCGGCGGCGGTGCGCGAGCGCGCCCACGCCATGCTGGCCGTGGCCGAGGCGGGGCGGCTGGACGATTGGGCGGTGGACCTGAGCCGCCTGCCAGACACCGCCGCCTTCGTCGCCGAGGTGGTGCGCGAGCGCTATCCGACGCTTCAGGTCCCCTTCCACGCCCGCTGGCGCCACTTCGAGGCGGGCGGGCGCGACCTGTGGGCCGAGGCGTCCTCGGGCTTCGCCGATCCGGCCGAAAAGGCGCGGGCCGCCTTCGATCTGGCGATCGTCTCGGTGCTGCTGGACGCGGGCGCGGGCGCCGGCTGGCGCTATCAGGATGCGCTGACCGGCCTGACCTTCGCTCGCTCCGAAGGGCTGGGGATCGCCAGCCTGCGCCTGTTCGAGTCCGGCGCCCTGTCCACCGATTCCGCCGCGCCGCTCCGGGCCGACGCGTCGAAGCTGGCGGGGCTGGAGACCGGGACCCTGGCCGGAGGCTTCCAGGTCTCGGACGGCAATCCGCTGGTCGGGCTGGAAGGCCGCGCCGCCCTGCTGCGCCGGCTGGGCGCCCAGTGCGCGGCCCGTCCGGACCTGTTCGCGCGCGCCGACGCCCCCCGGCCCGGCGGGCTGTACGACGTGCTGGCCGCCCGCGCCGAGGCCGGGCGCCTGCCCGCGCCGGCGATCCTGGAGGTGCTGCTGGAGGCGCTGGGGCCGATCTGGCACGGCCGTCCGTCGCTGGACGGCGCGCCGCTCGGCGACTGCTGGCCGCATCCGGCGCTGGGCTACGTTCCGCTGCACAAGCTGTCCCAGTGGCTCAGCTACTCGCTGGTCGAGCCGCTGGAGGCCGCGGGCCTGGAGGTCGTCGAGCTCGACGGCCTGACGGGCCTCGCCGAATACCGCAACGGCGGCCTGTTCGTGGACACGGGCGTGCTGAGCCTGCGCGACCCGGCCGACGCAGGCCGTTCGCACGCGGTCGACTCGCCGCTCGTGGTCGGCTGGCGGTCGCTGACCGTGGCCCTGCTGGACCGGATCGCGCCGATGGTGCGCGAGCGGCTGGGGGTCAGCGCCGATGCGTTTCCGCTGGCGCGGGTGCTGGAGGGCGGCACCTGGGCGGCGGGACGCGTGGTCGCCAAGCGCCTGCGCGCCGACGGCGGCCCGCCGCTGACGGTCGTCAGCGACGGTACGGTGTTCTAGGGAAGAGAGACGTGAGGGGATCGGGGGCGCGAATGGACGGTAGCACGACGGGCGCGGCCCAGCGGGTCAAGGTGGTCGATCACCCGCTGGTGCAGCACAAGCTGACCCTGATGCGGAAGAAGGATACGTCCACCGCGACGTTCCGGCAGCTGCTGCGCGAGATCGCCATGCTGCTCTGCTACGAGGTCACCCGCGACCTGCCGACCGAAGCGGTCGAGATCGAGACGCCCGTGGCCCCCATGTCGGCGCGCAAGATCGCCGGCAAGAAGCTGGTGTTCGCGCCGATCCTGCGCGCGGGCGTGGGCCTGCTGGAGGGGATGCTGGATCTGGTGCCTTCGGCGCGCGTGGCCCACATCGGCCTGTACCGCGACCCGCAGACGCTGGGTGCGGTCGAGTACTACTTCAAGGCGCCCGAGGACATCGCCGAGCGGCTGGTGATCGTCATTGACCCGATGCTGGCCACCGCCGGGACCGCCATCGCCGCGGTCGACCGGCTGAAGGAACGGGGCGTGAAGGACCTACGCCTGGTCTGCCTGGTCGCCGCGCCCGAGGGCGTCGACGCCTTCCACGGCGCCCATCCGGACGTGCCGGTCTGGACCGGCTCGGTGGACGAGCGGCTGAACGACCACGGCTACATCGTGCCGGGCCTAGGCGACGCCGGCGACCGCCTGTTCGGCACCCGCTGAACGGCCGTATAGCGCATCCAACGACGCCGTTCGCGGAGCGTTCAGGCGGGCCTCATAGGGTCTGATTCAGGTCGGCGAGATCTTCGAGGTTCTGGCTTAAGTGCGCGGGTCCTCCTTCTCCCGCCGGGAGAAGGGCTTAGGCGTTGAATCGCCGCGCCATCCCGTGTATAGGCGCGCGTCCGGCGTGGGGGACATATCCCCCGTGCCGATCCTGTCCGAGAACCGCGGGCCCCTCGGGGCTTAATCCTTTCACCGCGGGGAGACGGGGACGAGACGCCGACCCTGGGTTCCGCCGCTTCCTTCGGCGGTCCACCGGTTCGCGCCGATCATCCTTTAGGACAGGCTGATCCGTCCATGCGCGCAAGCGCGAGGGCGTATCGGGCTGTCGGAATGGTCCGGCAGCTTGAACCGAGTACGGAGACCGCAATGGACCGCGCACAAAAGGCCGCGTCGATCGAGGACATCAAAGGTGTCTTCGCCTCGGCCGGCGCCGTGGTCGTGACCCACTACATGGGTCTGACCGTTGCGGAAATGACTGATCTGCGTGGACGCCTCCGCAAGGAAGGCGCCCAGCTCAAGGTGGTGAAGAACACTCTGGCCCAGAAGGCCCTGGACGGTTCGGTCGGCGAGCGGGGCGACGCCCTGTTCACCGGTCCGGTCGCCATCGCTTTCGGCCCGGACCCCGTCTCCGCCGCCAAGGTCGCGACCGAGTATGCGAAGGCGAACGACAAGTTCTCCATCGTCGGCGCGATCATGGGCGAGACCGTTCTGGACGCGAAGGGCGTGGGGGCTCTGGCCACCCTGCCGTCGCTGGACCAGATTCGCGCCCAGCTCATCGGCCTGATCAACGCCCCGGCCACCAAGGTCGCCGGCGTGCTGCAGGCTCCGGCCGGCCAACTGGCGCGGGTGTTCAACGCCTACGCCACCAAAGACGCCGCCTGATCGTCATCTCCGCATCCACACACTCAAAACCCAAGCTAGGAACTCACTGAAATGGCCGACCTGCAAAAGATCGCCGACGACCTGTCGTCGCTGACCGTCCTCGAAGCCGCCGAGCTGTCGAAGATCCTCGAAGAGAAGTGGGGCGTCTCCGCCGCCGCTCCGATGGCCATGATGGCCATGCCCGCCGGCGGCGGCGCTGCGGCCCCGGCCGAGGCCGCCGAGGAGCAAACCGAGTTCACCGTCGTCCTGACCGGCGGCGGCGACAAGAAGATCAACGTGATCAAGGAAATCCGCGGCATCCGCTCGGACCTGGGCCTGAAGGAAGCCAAGGACCTGGTGGAAGGCGCTCCGCAGACCGT
>DASPKD010000208.1:0-4364 GCA_035628275.1 Caulobacteraceae bacterium
GCCAACGCCACCACCAACATCGCCGCCGCCTGCGGCGCGCCGGTGTGGCTGATCTCCACCCCCGGCGCCTGGCCCAAGCTCGGCACCGACCGCTATCCCTGGTACCCGCAGGCCCGCGTGTTCAACCCGCCCGCCTTCAACCAGTGGGCGCCGGTGATGGACGAGGTCGCCGAGGCGCTGCGCTCGGCCTTCTGATCCCCCGGAACACCGCTCCGCTCCGCCCCGTTTAGGACGGGAGAAGGAGCTCCGCGATGACCGACGCCTACGACGCCGACGACCAGGACCAGTCGGAGATCTTCGACGAGGACAACCTCGACGAGGCCGACGTCGGCGCGCCCTCCAACGAGTTCAAGACCTTCGAGGAGATCCCCGACGTGTTCGACGTCACCTCCGCGGTCGGCGACGGGCGCGACATGGACGAGATGGACGCGGCCGACTTCGACGAGGACGCGATCGACGACGAGGACCTGGAGGACGAGATCGAGTTCGTTGCCGCCGACGGCTACGACGAGACCGACGACGAGGATCTCGACGATCTGGACGAGGCCGACGGGGTGGCCGCCCTGGCCGACGACGAGGTCGAGCTGGCCTACGCCGGCGACATGACCGGGGTGCGTGGCGCCCAGGCCAGCGCGGCCCACTTCGAGAGCCGCGGCGAGCTGGCCCAGGAGGACGTGGCCGAGCTCGGTTACGACGACGAGAACCGCGAAGATCTGGACGAGGAGTGACCGGCGTGTCCCATCAGCGTGAAGACGATCCGACCGAACGCCCGACCGAGGGCGGCCGCGACCTGCGCAACCTGAACCTCGATCCGGAGGACATGCAGGGCCAGGCCGGGACCGAGTCCCGCATGCCGGGCGAGGAGCGCGCCTTCGAGCGCGGCTCCGGCGGCGCGAACGCCGACATGGCGGTGGAGCCCGACCCGGTCTCCTCCGACGCGCACCAGAACACGCCTCACGCCCGCCCGGCCCAGGACACCATCGGACGCGAGGAGAAGCCGGACCAGCTGGCGGGCAAGCAGCGCGAGGGCGAGAGCCGCCAGGACGCCCTGACCGACGAGGCGGTGGAGGAGACCTTCCCCGCCAGCGACCCGATCTCGCCAAAGCAGATCACCTGACGTAGCGACCCTCTCCTGCGAGGCGGGGGAGGGCGTACGCCCTTGCGCGCGGCCCGCGGCGCGGCCATCACCGGCCGGTGAGCGCGCCCCTCCAGATCCTCGTCGACGCCGACGCCTGCCCGGTGAAGGAGGAGATCTATCGCGTCGCCCGCCGCTACGGCCTGCCGGTGCACGTGGTCGCCAACGCCTTCATCCAGATCCCGCAGGAGCCGCTGATCGCGCGGGTGATCGTCGACGCCGGTCCCGACGCCGCCGACGACTGGATCGCCGAGCGGGCGGTCCCGCGCTCGATCGTGGTCACCGCCGACATTCCCCTGGCCGGCCGCTGCCTGGACGCAGGGGCCGAGGTGCTGGGGCCGCGCGGCGATCCGTTCACCCACGACTCCATCGGCGCCGCCCTGGCCGGGCGCGAGATCGGCGAGCACCTTCGCTCTATGGGGGTGGTCACCTCGGGCCCGAAGCCGTTCGCCGCCGCGGACCGCTCCCGCTTTCTCCAGGCCCTGGACGCGGCGGTGCACCGGGCTAAGCGCAAGATGTGATTTGGCGGGGGAGGAGAGTTGGTCTACCTTGACCAACATGACCCAGGTCAACGTCTACGAAGCCAAGACTCACCTCTCGCGCCTGCTGGACGCGGTGGAGTCCGGCGCCGAGCGGGAGGTGATCATCGCCCGCAACGGCAAACCGGTTGCCAAGCTGGTGCCGGCGCAGGCGCGCCCGCTGCGCTTCGGGGCGGCCAAGGGCGAGTTCGAGATCCCAGACCCCGATCCGGAGCTCGACGCCGAAGTCGAGCGCCTGTTCCTGGGCGACGACGCTTGAGCCTGCTGGTCGACACTCACTACGCCCTCTGGTTCGCCACGGGCTCTGATAAGCTGCCGGTTCAGGCCAGGGAACTCATCGAGCAGGCGGGCGAAGGCGCGTACGTCAGCGCGGCGAGCGTGTGGGAGATCGCCATCAAGCACGCGACTGGCCGGGGCGGTGCGAACGCCATGCCGATCGACGGCGCCACAGCCCTGGACGCCTTTCTGCGGGCCGGGTTCACGATCCTGAGCATCTCGGCGGAGCACGCCGCCGCCGTCGACGGCCTGCCGCCGCTCCATGGCGATCCGTTCGACCGCCTGCTGGTGGCCCAGGCCAAGAGCGAGCCCATGCGCCTGCTCACCCGCGACGCCCGTCTGGCCGGGTACGGCGAACTGGTGACGGTGGTCTGAGCCGCTTATCCACAGCGACCATATGCTTGTGGACTGCTTCGCTACCCTGAGGGGACACTGCGAATCACTCCGCCTAAAGGTTTCGCGATGCGTTTCGACGACCGCTTCCTGGAGGAGATAAAGTCGCGCGTCCGCCTGTCGGACGCGATCGGCAAGGCCGTGAAGCTGAAGCGGCAAGGGCGCGAGTACGCGGGGCTGTCGCCCTTCACCAAGGAGAAGACGCCCTCCTTCTACGTCAACGACGACAAGGGGTTCTGGCACGACTTCTCGTCGGGCAAGCACGGCGACCTGATCAGCTTCTGGCAGGAGACCGAGCGGCTGTCGTTCCGCGAGGCGGTCGAGCGGCTGGCCGCCGAGGCCGGGGTGCCGCTGCCGGCCGAGGACCCTCGCGCGGCCCAGCAGGAGGAGAAGCGCCAGAGCCTTCAGGACTGGCTGGAACTGGCGGCGAAGTGGTTCGAGGCCAACCTGCGCCGTCCGCCCGCCAAGGAGGCCCGCGCCTATCTGGAAAAGCGCGGTCTGCCCGAGGACCAGTGGGCGCGCTTCCGCCTGGGCTTCGCACCGAACGGACGCACGGGCCTGAAGGACGCCCTGGTCCAGCGCGGGGCCAGGCCGTCGGACCTGGTCGAGGCGGGACTGCTGATCGCGCCGGAGGGCGGGGGCCAGCCCTACGACCGCTTCCGCGACCGGATCATCTTCCCGATCACCGACGGGCGCGGGCGGGTGATCTCCTTCGGCGGCCGGGCGATGAACCCGGAGGAGCGGGCCAAGTACCTGAACGGGCCGGAGACCGCGCTCTTTCACAAGGGTCGCAACCTCTACGGCCTGCCCGAGGCGCGGCGGATTCTCGGGACCGGGGCGGAGGACGCGCCCCTGGTGGTGGTCGAAGGCTACATGGACGTGATCGCCTGCCAGCGGGCGAACGTCGCGGCCGTGGCGCCCATGGGCACGGCTCTGACCGAGGAGCAGATGGAGCTGCTGTGGCGGCTGCATCCGGAGCCGACGCTCGCGTTCGACGGCGACAAGGCGGGCCTGCGCGCCGCCTATCGGTCGCTGGACCGGGCGCTGCCGCTGCTGAAGCCCGGCCGCTCGTTCCGCTTCGCCCTGATCAGCGGCGGCCAGGATCCCGACGACGTGCTGCGCGAGAAGGGCGCCTTGGCGCTGCGCGAGCAGCTTTCCCAGACCAGGCCGTTCGTCGAGGTGCTGTTCCTGCGCGAGCGGGACGCCGAGCCGCTGGACACGCCCGAGCGCAAGGCCGGGCTCAAGCAGCGCCTGCGCGCGGCCGCCGGCGGCATCGGCGACCGGGACCTGGCCGAGCAGTACAAGGCCGAGCTGCTGCGCCGGTTCGACGAGCTGTTCCCGGCCTTCTCGCCCATGGCCGCCCCGCGCGCGCCCTGGCGCAAGGGCGGGCTGACCCCCCGCGCCGCGCCGACCGCCGAGGGCCGCGCGGCCGCCGCGGCGCTCGGAAAATCCATCGAACCGACCGCCGCCGCCGTGGCGCAAGGGGCGATCCACGACCCGCACCGGCTGGACGACCGGCTGGAGACGCTGCAAGCGGAAGGGTTCGGCGACCCGGCGCTGGACGGTTTGGCCAAGGAAATCATCCGCCTGCGGCTGGAGGCGGATTCCCTTGACAGGGACGGGTTGACCCGCCATCTGGCGCGTTCGGGACTTAGTGCGTTGCTGCGCGAGATCGAAAGGGCGGCCTTGAAATCAGGCGCGCCGTTCCTCGCACCGGAAATGAGCCTCGCCCTCGCACGGGCCCGTTGGTCGCAAGCGTTCGACGCTCTGGCGCGGTTGTCCGCCCTGGAGCGCGCTTTGGCGTCCGGGAAAACGGAGGACCTGCTGGGCTCCGATCCCGAGGCGTTCCGGCGCCTCAAGGCCGAACGCGACGCGCTCAGGCGGGCGATCAAGACGGGAACGATTTGGGAGGACGGCGGGTCGTAAGCGCGACCCGGCGCCGGGCTCCCTCGAATTCACGCCGGACGGCCCCCACATGACGGGGGCGCCCGGCCGGAGACGCGGATGACCAACCAGGCGGA
>DASPKD010000209.1:0-2090 GCA_035628275.1 Caulobacteraceae bacterium
CCCTTGGTCACCGGGCACACCAGGATCTCCAGCAGGCGCGGATCGACGGCGGGCTGGATCGGGTCTTCGACGGTCGGCTGGTCGGTCATGGCGTCACTGTACCGAGGGCGGGCCGCTCTCGGAAGGATCGTCGAGCGCGGCCGCGTCGATCTCCAGCAGGGCGGTCAGGGCTTCGCGCCGCTCGGCCAGGCCGTCCGCCTCCAGCAGCGCCTGTTTCTCCTGCGGCTCGAACGGCAGGGCCATGGCCAGGCTGTTGACCAGCGCCTCCTCCGGCGCGGCCTGGGCGGTGTCCCAGTCCACGTCCAGCGACCGACGGGCCAGATAGGCCTTCAGAGCGCCCAGGAACCGCTCGCGCTCCGAAAACCCTTCGTCGGGCGGCGGCTTCAGGTCGTCGGCGAACGCCTCGTAGTCCGCACGCACCTGGCGATAGGGGCTGGAGGCGGGCAGCTCGGCGGCGACATGGAAGCGCGCCACCCCGGTCAGGGTGATCAGGTAACGCCCGTCCGAGGTCTCGGCGTAGCTGGTGATCCGGCCGACGCAGCCGACCGGCGCCAGGTTCGGCCGCGCGCGCTGACCGCCCAGCGTCTGGATCATGCCGATCACCCGGTCCCCGGCCATGGCGTCATCCACCATGTTCAGGTAGCGCGGCTCGAAGATGTTCAGCGGCAGTTGCCCGCGCGGCAGCAGCAGGGCCCCGTCCAGCGGAAACACCGGTATCACCTGGGGCAGGTCGGCGGTGCGGACGTAGCCCTGGGGCATGGGAGCCGACCTCAGCTGAACAGCAGCGACGACAGCCGCCGGCGGCCGTTCTTCGCCACCTCAGAAGTCGGCCCCGCCGCCTCGAAGATCTTCAGCAGCTGTTTGCGCGCGGCCTGCTCGTTCCAATCCAGGTCGGCCTGGACGATCGCCAGCAGGTGGTCGACCGCGTCCTCGAGACGCCCTTCCCCGGCCAGCGCCAGGGCCAGGTCGAAGCGCGCCTGGTGGTCGTTCGGGTCGGCGGCCAGCCTGCGTTCGATCTCGGCCGTTTCCGACGAGGCGCCGGACGCCAGCTCCAGCATGGCCCGCACCGAGACGATGTCGGGGTCCTTTGAGTCCTCCGGCGCCATCGAGGCGATCTGGGCCGCCTGCTCGGCGTCGCCGCCCATGAAGTAGACGCGCGCCATGCCGGCGATCGCCTTGACGTTGGTCGGGTCGAGCTGCAGCGCCTGGGCGTAGGCCTGGGCCGCGCCGCCCAGGTCTTCCACCTGGATCGACTCCGCCGCCAGGTTCAGCAGCTGGTCGATGTCGGACTCGGGCGGCGGACCGCCGGTCAGCCGGCCGATGAAGGCCTTCAGCTGGCTCTCCGGCACCGCGCCCATGAAGCCGTCCATCGGCCGCCCGTCGACGAAGCCGTAAACGGTCGGGATCGACTGCACCCGCAGCTGGCCGGCGAAACGCGGGTTCTTGTCCACGTCGATCTTGACCAGCTTCACCGCGCCCTTCGCCTCGCGCACCGCCTTCTCCAGAGCGGGGGTCAGCTGGCGGCAGGGGCCGCACCAGGTCGCCCAGAAATCGACGATCACCGGCTGCTTGCGCGACTCCTCCAGCACGTCCTGCATGAAGGTGGCGTCCGTGCCGTCCTTGATCAGGTCGGCTGCGGCCGGGGCGAGCGAAGTGTCTCCGATCATCGGGTTCCCGTGCGGCTGGTATGGGCGTTCGTGTGACAACGCGTCGGCCGGTAAAATGGTCTCGCCGAAGCCGTTCGGCAACGAGGACGGGCGCTCGCGGGCGCTTTCCTTGACTTTGCGGCCCCGCTCCCCCATATCCGCCCCTGTCGCGATCTTGCGACCCTCGGCGCTCCGGCCGCGTGAGGATCGGTTTCGACCGGTCCGCCGTAGAGCGCCCGATCCCTCAAGACCGCTTCGACTGTCCGAGACACGCGGGACGTCGCCCCGAAACGCTCCGCGAAGACCGCGGGGCCGTCGGCGCGCGTGAACCTTGCGCGCCTGCGACCGTATGAAAGCCGCTTACGTGACCACGAAATTCCAAGACCTGGGCCTCAATCCGGCCCTGCTGAAAGCCCTCGCCAGCGAAGGCTACGAGACCCCGAC
>DASPKD010000210.1:0-2861 GCA_035628275.1 Caulobacteraceae bacterium
CTCCCTATATGACGGGCCGGCAGCGGGTGGTGGGCGCGATCGGGGTGATCGGCCCCACCCGCCTGAACTACGCCCGGGTGATCCCGCTGGTGGACTACACCGCCAGGGTCCTGGGCCGCATGCTGGACGGTTGAAGAAGAGTGCGCATGACCGACGAGACCACCACGCCCGAGACGGAAACCGACGAGGCCGTCACGCCCGAGGACCTGATCGCCCACTTCCAGGCCGAGGCCGACCAGTGGAAGGAAAAGGCGCTGCGGGCCGCCGCCGACGCGGAGAACACCAAGCGTCGCGCCGAGCGCGAGGCGAACGACGCGCGCGCCTACGCCATCCAGAAATTCGCTCGCGACCTGCTGGGCGTGGCCGACAACCTGTCGCGCGCGCTGCAGGCGGCGCCGAAGGACTCCCAGGACCAGGGGATGAAGAACCTGGTGCTGGGCGTGGAGATGACCGAGCAGGAGCTGGTGCAGGCGTTCGAGCGCAACGGGCTGAAGCGCGTGCATCCCGCCCGCGGCGACCGCTTCGACCCCAACCTGCACCAGGCCATGCTGGAGCAGCCGGCCGAGGACGTGCCCGCCGGCGGCGTGATCCAGGTGCTGCAGACCGGCTACGAGCTGTTCGGCCGCATCGTGCGCCCGGCCATGGTGGTGGTCGCCGCCAAGGGCTCCGGCGCCGCCGACCCCTACCGCAAGGCCGACGGCGCGGAGCCGGGCGAGGCGGTGGACGCGAAGGCTTGATGGAAAGACATCCGCAGGACCGACTTCGCTGCGCGATTCACCCTTGGGAGCTCTCCGACGACGAGCTTCGAGCGCTGATCGCATCCGAACCTTCGGCGCAAGCCGAGAGGTTCAACGAAGAGTATCGGTCCGATCCGATCACAGGTACCGTTTGAACCACGCCAGCAGGCGGGCCCAGCCGTCCTCGGCGGCGGCCTTGTCGTAGGCGGCGCGGTAGTCGGCGTGGAAGCCGTGCTTGGCCTTCAGATAGACGACGATCTCGCTCTTGCGGTCGCCCGATGCCTTGAGCGCGGCCCGCATCTTCTCGACGTCGGCCAGCGGGATGCCGGCGTCCTCTCCGGCGTACAGGCCCAGCACCGGCCCGTTCAGGTCGTCGGCCACGTCGATCGGCCAGGGCCGGTCCTCGTCGCCCAGGAACTGACCGGCGGCGGGCTTGGTCAGCCGGCCGTACCAGGCGACGCCGGCCTTGATCCGGCTGTCGTGGGCCGCCGCCATCCAGGTCACCGCCCCGCCCCAGCAGAAGCCGGTGATCCCGACCTTGCGCATGTCGGCGTATCGCTTGGGCGCGCCCGGCCCCAGGTCCGGCTGATCCTCCAGCCAGTCCAGCGTCGCGTCGATGTCGCCCAGCACCTGGGCGTTGGAGGCCTTGGCGACGATCTCGCGCACCTTGGCGAAGTCCTGGATCGGCGCCGGATCGCCGGCGCGGACGAAGAAGGCGGGCGCGATCGCCACGTAGCCGGCCTTGGCCAGGCGTCGGCAGACGTCGCGGATGTACTCGTGCAGGCCGAACACCTCGGAGACGACCATCACCACCGGGCGGCGGCGCGCCTTGGCCGGCATGGCGACATAGGCGGGCAGGCGGAAGCCGTCGAAGCTCGGGATCTCCACCTCGCGGGCGAACAGGCCGTCGGTCGGGGTCGTGATCGGCTCGGCTTCGGCCGAGGCCCCGGCCAGGGCGTAGCCCGCGAACAGCAGCCCCGCCAGCCCGCGGCGGGTGGGGGCGAAGTCCTCGGGCAGGGGACCCTCGGGGCGCGGCAGGTGGACCATCAGCGGCTTCCTCTCGGCGGATCGGTGTTCTGTGACGGCGATATTGTCCCGCCGACGGACTTCGTCGAGTCGAAACTCAGGCCGGCCGGGCGCGCCTGAGCGTCAGGTTCAGCCGCCCGCCGCCGGGGAGCAGGGTCGAGGAGCCCGCCAGCACCCGGTCGATCCCGTGCCGCGCCAGCCGCGCAGGCCCCGACAGCACGCACACGTCGCCGGACGCCAGCGGCACCGACGTGGTGCGCCCGCCCCCGGCCGGGCCGATCCGGAACACCGCCGTATCGCCGAGCGACACCGACACCACCGGGAAGTCGAAGGACGCCTCGTCCCGGTCCTGGTGCAGGCCCATCTTCGCGCCCTCGCCGTAGTGGTTGACCAGGCAGGCGTCGGGCGGAACCTCGCAGCCGCCGTAGGCCCGCCACAGGTCGAGCAGCAGGGAAGGCATGGGCGGCCAAGGACGGTCGGTCCCGGGGTGCGTCGTCTGGTAGCGGTAGCCGCCCCGGCCGCTGACCCAACCCAGCGGCCCCAGGTTGGTCATCCGCACGCTGAACGGCTTGCCGCCCGGCGTGACCGGGTGAAAGAAGGGCGCGGACTCGGCCGCCGCCAGCACCTCGGCCGCCAGCGCCGCCTGCGCGTCGCGGTCGAGGGCGGCGGGGTAGAGGCGGAATCCGGGCAGGGGCTCGAGCACGCACCGCCTTACAGGCGAAAACGCGCCCCGCTCAACAGCTTAGGCTCGCCTTAACCGGACGGGGACAACCCTGTCGATCGTAGGGTCGTTCCCCTTGCGGCGGGGGCGGAGGTTCCCATATCGGGCGCAATCGCGACGCTCCCGCTTTCGGGCGCCGCGGACGGGCGGACCGGATGGGCCGGTCGGCTGGAAATCACATTGGGGACGGGCGAGCGCGGCGCTTCGTAAGCCAAGGCCGCCGGACCGTCCGCCGTACGGAGCTTAAGAACAGGACCCATGAGCAAGATCATCGGCATCGACCTCGGCACCACCAACTCGTGCGTGGCCGTGATGGAAGGCAAGACGCCCAAGGTGATCGAGAACGCGGAAGGCGCGCGCACCACCCCCTCGGTGGT
>DASPKD010000211.1:0-3955 GCA_035628275.1 Caulobacteraceae bacterium
CTTCAGCCCGCCCAGCAGGAAGGGGCCCTCGGAGGCGAGGTCCACGGGACGGCGCAGGGAGAACATCTCGTTCATCGTCTGATCATCGGCGAAAGATCGGCGCCCCGCCCTGTCTCCCCGGGCCGCAGTCTCCCTCAATCGCACGGGTCTGAACAGTCCCGCCGATGAGAGAGCCGCCATGCCTCAAAACCGCTTCGCCGTCCCCGTCTTCGCCCTAGCAGCCTCCTGCGCCGCCGCGCCCGCGTACGCGCAGGAAAGCGCCGTCCGGTCGGCCGGCGACGCCTTCGGCGAACGCCGCGGCGTCGAGCAGGTGGGCCTGTACGGCGAAGGCCAGGTCCGCGGCTTCAACCTGCAGAACTCCGGCGCCTACCGGATCGACGGCGCCTACTTCGCCCGCCAGATGCCGATCAGCGACGCGGCGCTGGACGGTGTCGGGGTGCGGGTCGGGGTCAACGCGGCCCGGCTGGAGTTCCCCTCCCCGTCCGGCGTGGTGAACTACCGCCTGCGCGACACCACCGGCGACAGCCGCTGGCACGCCACCGTGGGTCTGCGCGACTACGAGACGCCGGTGCTGGATCTCGGCGGCGTGTGGGTGTCGGCGGACGACGAGGTCGGCGTGTCGGCCAACCTGATCGCACGCCCGAACATCACCTGGGCCATGGGCAACGGCGGGTCGATCTACGAGTTCGGAGCCGTCGCGCGGTGGACGCCGTCGGGCGCCTTTCAGCTGCGCGGGCTGCTGAGCGTGGCGGAGCGGGATTACAACGGCGACTACGGCGTGTCGTCGGTGGACGGCGCCCTGCCGCCGCCGATCAAGCGGCTGCAGAACTACTCGCCGCCCTGGGCCGAGGTGATCAGCCCCCAGGTCACGGCCGGCGTGCTGGCCGACGGGCGCCAAGGCGACTGGAGTTGGGGCGCGTCGGCGTTCCGCGCCTCATGGACGCCGGGGGTCTCCGACGCGACCCTGCTCCGCGTCGAGGCCGACGGCGACGCCCAGGCCACGCTGTTCCGCACGCCTGATCGGGAGTTCGTCTCCGACGCCGTGGAGGCGAGGGCGGCGCGCGTGTTCGACGGCAAGACTGTCGACCACCGGATCGGCGTGTCCGCGCGCGTGCGGCGCTCCCGCGCGCAGAACGCGCTCGGTACGGCGGTTCCGCTCGGAACGGTGAACATTCAGGAGACGCCGACTTATCCCGGCGAACCGGTCGTGGAGGACGACGGGCGTCGCATCCTCGACGACGTGGATCAGACCACCCTCAGCGCCAGCTACGGCCTGATGTTCGGAGAGGCGCTCGGGCTGCGCCTGGGCGCCCACCGGACGCGCTACGAGAAGGCCGTCACGCCCATCGGCGGCACGCGCACGGCACGGGCGGAGGATCTGTGGCTGTACAACGCCTCGGCGCTCTGGAACCTGAGCGATCGCACCACCCTGTTCGCCAGCTGGGTGACGGGCTTGGAGGAGACCGGGACGGCGCCGCAGAAGGCGACCAACCGCAACGAGATTCTGGCTCCGGTCGAGGCCGAGCAGGTCGAGTTCGGCGCCCGCCACGCCTTGACCGGCCGCCTGAACCTGATCGGGGCGGTGTTCGAGGTCAGCAAGCCCAAGGTCGGGTTCCGCGCCGACGGCTCCTACGGCCTGGTCGGCGAGGTCAGCCACAGGGGCGTCGAGGCGTCCCTGTCGGGGCAGGTGCTCGAGGGCACGTCGGTGGTGCTGGGCGCGGTGCTGCTCGACCCTGAGGTCAGCGGGCCGCTGGTGGACGCCGGCTCCGTGGGGCCGGTCCCGCCCGGCGTCTCCGAAATGGTGGCGGTGGCGAGCGTCGATCACCGCCTGACCTTCGCGCCGGCGTGGTCGGTGGACGCCACGGTCAACTTCAGCGGCGAGAGCTGGGCCGACACGGCCAACACCTTCCAGCGGGAGGACCGGGCCATGGTCGACCTGGGGGTGCGATACCGCTTCAAGGCGGGAGACGCCGACGCCCTGTTCCGGGCGGTGCTGGTCAACGCCTTCGACGAGCGCGGCTGGTGGACCAACGCGGAGGAACTGCTGTTTCCGGTCGCGCCGCGGACCTTCCGCGCTAGCCTGACGCTGCGGTTCTACGGCTAGAGCAGCAGCGCGCCTTCGTGCTGGAGCAGCCAGCGCTTGCGCTCCAGCCCGCCGCCGAAGCCGGTGAGCGAGCCGTCGGCCCCGACCACCCGGTGGCAGGGCAGCACCAGCGCCACCGGGTTGCGGTTCAGCGCCCGCCCCGCCGCCTGCGCACCGCCCGGCTCACCGGCGCGGCGGGCGATCTCGCCGTAGGTCCAGGTCGCCCCGGCCGGGATCTCGGCGAGCAACCGCCAGACCCGCGCCTCGAACCCCTCCCCGTCCACCGCCCAGGGCACGCGCGCCAGCGCCTGGCGCTCGCCGGCGAAGTAGGCGTCCAGCCCCGCGCGCACGGCGTCCGGGATCTCGCCCGGTTTGCCGCCGTCCGGCCGCAGGGGCGCGAACGACAGGCGGCTCACCCGGCCCTGGCCGTCCCAGCCCAGTCCCAGCGGCCCGATCGGGCTGTCGTAAGTCGCAGTCCGCATGGGCGCACCTTAACCGGGCGCGGCGGCGACGTCCTCCCGCGCCTTGCGGCCGACCGTCGCCGCCCTAGCCTCGCGGCCTCCGGTCCC
The DNA here is from genome assembly GCA_035628275.1 of Caulobacteraceae bacterium. Taxonomy (GTDB): domain Bacteria; phylum Pseudomonadota; class Alphaproteobacteria; order Caulobacterales; family Caulobacteraceae; genus DASPKD01. Next base: position 2,653 of record DASPKD010000211.1, read on the forward strand.
CTACCTTGCCGTTCATGTCCCGTTCCGCAGCACCGGGCGGCGTGTCGGACGTGTCCGCCCGCTTCGTCCACGACGTATCCTCCTCGGTCCAGGCCGCCTGGGTCCCGCACAAGCCCGCGCGCCCGGAAAAGTCCGAGGGCGGCAGGAAGTTCAAGCTGGTCTCGTCCTACGAGCCCGCCGGCGACCAGCCGGCCGCGATCGCCGAGTTGGTCGAGGGGGTGAACCGGCGCGAGCACGACCAGGTGCTGCTGGGCGTCACCGGCTCGGGCAAGACCTTCACCATGGCCAAGGTGATCGAGGCGACCCAGCGCCCGGCGCTGATCCTGGCCCCCAACAAGACCCTCGCCGCCCAGCTCTACAGCGAGTTCAAGAGCTTCTTTCCGGAGAACGCGGTCGAGTATTTTGTCAGTTATTACGACTATTACCAGCCGGAGGCGTACGTTCCGCGGACGGATACTTATATCGAGAAGGACAGCTCGCTGAACGAGCAGATCGACCGGATGCGGCATTCGGCGACGCGGGCGATTCTGGAGCGGGACGACGTGATCGTCGTCGCCTCGGTCAGCTGCATCTACGGCATCGGGTCGGTGGAGACCTACACCGCCATGACCTTCGAGCTGGCGGTCGGGCAGACGATCGACGAGGCCAAGCTGCGCGCCGACCTGATCGCCCTGCAGTACAAGCGCAACGACCAGTCGTTCGAGCGCGGCACCTTCCGCCGGCGCGGGGACACCTACGAGATCTTTCCGGCCCACTACGAGGACCGGGCCTGGCGCGTCAGCCTGTTCGGCGACGAGATCGAGACCATCGTCGAGTTCGACCCGCTGACCGGGCGCAAGGTCCGCGACCTGCCCATGGTCAAGGTCTACGCCGCCAGCCACTACGTCACCCCCCGCCCCACGCTCCACCAGGCGATCAACGGCATCAAGCAGGAGCTGAAGGAGCGCCTCGACTGGCTGGTCGAGAACGGCAAGCTGCTCGAAGCCCAGCGCCTGGAGCAACGCACCCGCTTCGACCTGGAGATGATGGAGGCCACCGGCTCCTGCGCCGGCATCGAGAACTACAGCCGCTACCTCACCGGCCGCCTGCCCGGCGAGCCGCCGCCCACCTTCTTCGAGTACCTGCCCGACGACGCCATCCTGTTCACCGACGAGAGCCACGTCACCATCCCCCAGATCGGCGGCATGTTCCGCGGCGACTACCGGCGCAAGTTCACCCTGGCCGAATACGGCTTCCGCCTGCCCAGCTGCATCGACAACCGCCCGCTCAAGTTCGAGGAGTGGGACGCCATGCGGCCCCAGAC
>DASPKD010000212.1:0-7269 GCA_035628275.1 Caulobacteraceae bacterium
CCGAAAGCCCGAGAGCCGAACGCGGCCGAAAGCCGCGCACGCCGTGGAAAATTCCTCGACTTGCGGGCGCGCGAGACTTAAGCACCGGCCCGAGTCCTGTCAACGCGACAGGCCTTTCGCAGCAAAGACTTCGGGGGATCGCGATGGGTGTCCGAGGGGCGATCAAGAGCTTTTGCGCGGCCGCCGGACTCGCCGCGGTCCTGACGTTGGCCGCGTGCGGGGATCGCCGTGGCGCCGAGCGGCCGCCTGAACCCGGCGACGTGGCCGTGGCCCGGGTCGAGGGCAAGGCGGTATGGGCGTCGGACGTGAAGCGCGAGGCGGTCGCTCAAGGCCTGATCGGCGAAGGCGAGCCGCTGGACACCACCTCGGACCTGTTCCGCCGGGTGCTGGACGAGGTCGTCGACCAGAAGCTGCTGGCCCGCGAGGCCGAGCGGCGCAACCTGGACAAGAGCCCGCTGGCCCAGCGCCGGCTGGCCGCCGCGCGCGAGCGCATCCTCGGCGACATGCTGGTGGAAACAACCGTCGACAACGCCATCGACGAGAACGCGGTGCGCGCGCTCTACAACGAGCAGCTGCGCCTGGCGAAGCAGTCGGAGGAGATTCGCGCCCGCCTGATTCTGGTGCGCACCCAGCCCGAGGCGGAAGCCGTCGCCAAGCTGTTGGCCACCGGCGCCTCGTTCGAGGCGCTGGCGATGGAACGCTCGGTCGACCAGGCCACCCGCTTCAACGGCGGGGACCTGGGCTACTTCACCACCGACGTGATGCCCGAGGCCTATTCGGCCGCGCTACAGAACGCCAAGGCCGGCGACACGGTCGGACCGTTCGCCACAGAAGGCGGCTTCGCCCTGCTGCGGGTCGAGGACCGCCGCCAGGAGGAGCCGCTGTCGATCGAGGAGGCGCGACCGCAGATCCTGCGCTTCCTGACCTACGACGAGGTGCGCCAGCTGCTGACCCGCCTGCGCGACAAGGCCAAGGTCGAGGTGCTGATCAAAGGGGCGCCGGGCGGAACCGCGCCGCGCGAGCCGGCCTCGGCGCCGTCGGGGGGCCTGCGTCCGGCGCCCGCGCCGCAGACCGCCGCGCCTGCGGGCACGCCGCCGCCGACCGGCGCGCCGACCGCCTCCCCCGTCACACCGGCTCCGGCCGCGCCCGCCGCGAAGGGCTGAGCCCTTGGCCAAGTCGCCGCCCCGCAACGGCAAGGCGAACAAGCCCATTGATCCGGCCGAGCTGGTCGGTTCGATCGAGCGCGCGTTCGACCCGCTGAAGGCCGCCTGGAAAAGCGCGGCGCTGAAACGCGCCGACAAGCAGAGCCGCCAATTCGAGTCGGCCCCGCCCCCCGCGCCGACGGCGGCGGCTTCCGCCGCGCCCGGCAAGCCCGGGCTGAAGGTCTCGCCCCTGGCGGTCCCCTTCCCGGCGATCCCGCCGATCGCGGGCGTCGAACTCGCGACCGGTCGGGCCGGGCTCTACAAGCACGAGCGCGAAGACCTGATGGTCATGACCTTCCCGAACGGGGCGGCGTGCGCAGGCGTGTTCACCCGCCATCAGGTCGGCTCCGCGCCCGTGGACTGGTGCAAGCGCCAGCTGGAGGCGACCGGCGGCGAGGACGTGCGCGCCCTGGTGGTCAACGCCGGCTGCGCCAACGCCTTCACCGGGCGGCCGGGCGCCGACGCGGCCCGCCGCACGGCGTCAGCCGCGGCCAAGCGGTTCGACTGCCGCCAGCGCGACGTGATGCTGGCCTCCACCGGCGTGATCGGGGTCGTGCTGGACGACGCCAAGATCGCCGCGCGCCTGCCCGAGATCGAGACGCGCCTGTCGCCCGACAACTGGGACGCCGCGGCGCGCGCGATCATGACCACCGACACCTTCCCCAAGGGCGCGTGGGCGCAGGCCGAGATCGACGGCGAGACGGTGCGCATCGCCGGCGTCGCCAAGGGCTCGGGCATGATCGCGCCGGACATGGCCACCATGCTGGCCTTCCTGGTCACCGACGCGAACCTGACGCCGTCGGTGCTGCGGACCCTGCTGGGCCTCTACACCCGTACCACCTTCAACAGCGTCACCGTGGACGGCGACACCTCGACCAACGACACCTGCCTGCTGTTCGCCACCGGCGCGTCCGGCGCGCCCAAGATCAGCCGGGTCGGCGACCGGCGGCTGGCGGACTTCCGCGACAAGCTGGAACAGGTGATGCTGGACTTGGCGCACCAGCTGGTCCGCGACGGCGAGGGCGCGCGCAAGTTCGTCAAGGTGACGGTTACCGGCGCGCAGTCGCCCCACTCCGCCCGCCGCATCGCCCGCTCGATCGCCGAGAGCCCGCTGGTCAAGACCGCCATCGCCGGCGAGGACGCCAACTGGGGCCGCATCGTCATGGCCGCCGGCAAGACCGAGGAGCCGGTCGATCGCGACCGCCTGTCGATCCGCTTCGGCGACCTGGCCGCCGCCCACGAAGGCAAGATCGCTCCCGGCTACTCCGAGGCGAAGATGAGCGCCTACATGAAGCGCCCCGAGCTGGAGATCACCGTCGACGTAGCGGTGGGACGAGGAACCGCCACGGTTTGGACCTGCGACCTGACCAAAGGCTACGTCGAGATCAACGGGGACTATCGTTCTTGAGTCGCGCCGCACCGTGGTGAAGACGCCGGAAAAGCTGACCCGCCAGATGGGTGCGCGCGGCTGGACCGAAGCCCAAATCCTCGAAGCCGTCGAGCGCGGCGCGGCCTATCGCGCCATCAATCGCGAGACAGCGGGCGCCGCCACGCGTTATGTTCATCCGGAAACGGGGCGCTCGGTGGTCATCGACGACGCCACGGGAGAGGTCATCCATGTCGGCGGCGACGGGTTCATCTACTGAAATCGTCACGGTTCACGTCCGCCTTCTGAACGAGGGCACGGACGTTTGGAGGCCGGTCGAAGCGACCCGCTTCAGCGCCACCACCTTCCAGCTGTCGGACGACCCTGTTCCCGAAGATGAGGAATGGAGCTTTCAGCCGGGAGACGTGGTCGTGGCGGAACCCCGGGCAGGGTCTGACATGACGACCCTTATCGCGGTCGCCCGCGCAACGGACTTCGACGAAGCCTTTCGACGCCGGCGTAAGGCGGGGTGATGTTGGAGGCTGTGCTCTACATGATGGTCCCTTCCCGAGGTGCGCGGTGACGGCGAAGCGCAAGCTCGAAGTCGAGGTGTCGGCCGAGCTGGCTGAAGAGCTGGACGCCCTCGTGGCCCGGGGCGTTGAGGAAAGCCTGTCTGAGTTCGTAGAGGCTTCGCTCTGGGACGCCCTTCTTCCCCTGCCGCTTGACGACGAGTTCCCCGATCAGGCGGCCGCGCGAGCGCACTTGCGTGGGCTGATACAGCGCACGTTCGAAGACTCGCGGCCGATGCTGTCCGATGTCGAAGCCGCCGCCGAACTGGAACGACGCCGGCGGGAGCGTACAGGCAGGGCATGAGGCGAAAGCTGGCCTATGCGCCCGAAGCTGTCGACGATCTAGACTCGATCCAGGCCTATAGCGAACGCGACAGCCCCAGAGCGGCGGCGCGCTTTGTCGAGCAGGTCCGCGCGCGCTGCCGCGCCTTGGCCGGCATGCCCTTCGTGGGCCGTGACGCTGGGCAGGTCTTTCCGGGCGCTTTCCTGCTGCCCTACCGAAAACGTGTGGTTCTGGTCTACACCGTCGACGCCTCAAGCGTGGAGATCCGCCGCATCCTGTACGGCGGACGCGATCTGGCCTCAGCGCTCAGGAGCGGCGTTCTGTGAGCGACAAACCCACCGTGCTCGTCGCCGCCGCCGCGCTCGTGGACGTGGACGGGCGGGTGCTGATCGCGCGCCGGCCCGAGGGCAAATCGCTGCCCGGGCTGTGGGAGTTTCCGGGCGGCAAGGTGGAGCCCGGCGAGACGCCCGAGGCGGCGCTGATCCGCGAACTGGACGAAGAGCTGGGGATCCAGGTGAAGGAGGCCTGCCTGGCGCCCTTCGTCTTTAGCTCTTTCTCTTATGAATCGTTTCACCTTCTGATGCCACTTTGGCTGTGTCGTCGGTGGGAGGGCGTGGTTACGGCCCGCCATCACGCGGCGCTGGCCTGGGTTAAGCCGAACAAGCTTTCGGACTATCCCATGCCGCCGGCGGACGGCCCTCTGGTCGCGTACCTGCGCGACTTCCTGTGACGAGGCGACCTTGAAGGACCTGGCGAGCAGACTGGCGAAGGACGAGGGCGGGGCCACCGCCGTCGAATACGCCCTGATCGTCGCCAGCATCTTCCTGGTGGTGGTCAGCGCGATCACCACCTTCGCCCAGAACGCCGGAGCCATGTTCGACGCCATCAGCGCCGCGATCACCGCAGTGATGTGAGCGGGCGTCAGCCCTCCGGCCCGCCGGGCTTCACCTCTTTCACCCCCAAAGCGTCGGCCAGGCGCATCTTCGCCGAGCCCGGCTTCAGCGGCTTCTGCTGGCTCTCGTGCGGCGCCCAGCCGGTGACGGTCAGGATCTCGAAGGTGGCGACCACCCGCCCGTCCGGGCCGGAGAATCGCTCCGCGTAGATGTCGAACGCCCGTGCCAGCACCGCCCGGGTCAGGGGCCCGCGCGGGCGGTCGCGCAGCACGTTGGTCTCGCCCATGCGCCGCAGGTCGTGCAGCAGCCTCAGGGGATGTTCGTAACGCACCGTCACCTTGTCGGTGTCGGCAACCGGCAGGGCGAAGCCGGCGCGTTGCAGCAGGGCCGCCATGTCGAAGCCGTCGGCGAACGGGCTGACCCGCGGCCCCGCCCCGCCTACCACCTCGGTCTCAGCCTGCAGCAGGCATTGGCGCAGCTCGGTAAGGGTCGAGCCCCCGAACATGGCGCCCACGAACAGGCCGTCCGGCTTCAGCACGCGCCGGATCTGCACGAGCGCCCCCGGAAGGTCGTTGGTCCAGTGCAGCGCCAGGGTCGAGACCACCAGGTCCAGGCTCGCGTCCGCGAACGGCAGAAGCTCCTCGTCGGCGACCAGGCGCGGCCCGGCGCGTCCGGCCAGCATGCGTCCCGACAGGTCCGCCTCGACCAGCAGGCCCACCCGCTCCCGCACCGGACTGTCCGCCAGCGCCCGGGCGAAGGCCCCGCCGCGCGCGCCCAGGTCGACGGCGAGGGGGAAGCTGCGCAATATGGTCTCCAGCCGCTCGACCGCGTCCTCGGCCGCGCGGACCTTCAGGAAGTCGGCGAGGACGTGGTCCTTCGCCGCCCGGTCCAGGCGGCGGCGGTGCAGCGGGCGGTCGAACAGGAGCGGCGGGGCGGACATGCTTTCAGCCTTGAGACGCGGAGACCATGGAGCGCTTCTCGACCGGTTGAAACCCGGCGCGCGCGTCCGCGGCGTGCTGCGCGCCGCGACCGACGCCCTGTTCCCGCCCCAGGCGTTCGACGGCGGCCGGTTTCCCCAGGGCGAGGGCCTGAGCGCCGAGTCCTGGACCCGGGTGGCGTTCCTGGAGGATCCGGTCTGCGACGGCTGCGGCGTCCCGTTCGAGTTCGATCCCGGCGCGGAGGTCCGCTGTCCCGCATGTCAGGCGCGGCCGCTCGCCTTCGCCCGGGCGCGGGCGGCGTGCCTGTACGACGACCATTCACGCGAGCTGATCCTGCAATTCAAACACGGCGACCGCACCGAGTTCGCCGGCCTGTTCGCCCGCTGGATCGGCCGGTCGGCGGCGCCGCTGCTGGCCGAGGCCGACGCGGTCGTCCCCGTGCCCCTGCACCCGACCCGCCTGCTCAAGCGTCGCTACAACCAGGCGGCCGAGATCGCCCGTCCGCTGGCCCGGACCGCGGGGCTGGAATATCTGCCCGACGCCCTGGTGCGGACCAAGCGCACCGACAGCCAGGGCGGCAAGTCGGGGTCTGGGCGGCGGCGCAACGTGGCCGGCGCCTTCGCCGTGCCGGCCGCGCGCGCGAAACAGGTGAAGGGTCGCCGGGTGCTGCTGGTCGACGACGTGATGACCACCGGCGCGACGCTGGAGGCCTGCGCCAAGGCGCTGCTGAAGGCGGGCGCGCGGGCGGTGGATGCAGCCGTGGTGGCGCGGGTGCGTTCCGCTCCCGACCTCTCTATATGAGCGGTCCCGTTCAGGTTCAGGAGTTCGTTTCCGTGGCCCAGGTCGTGATCTACACCAAGCCGTTCTGCCCCTACTGCGCCCGCGCGCTCGCCCTGCTGGAGCGCAAGGGCGTCCAGGTCGACGAGATCGTCGCCTCCGTCGATCCGGAGAAGCGCAAGGAGATGATGGAGCGCTCGGGCCGGTCCACCTATCCGCAGATCTTCATCGACGGAAAGCACGTGGGCGGCAGCGACGACCTGCACGACCTCGACCGGCGGGGCGAACTCGACAAGCTGCTGGCCGCGTGAGCCGGACGCTTCCCATAGCCTTGGTCCAGACCCGGACGCCCGACGAGCAGTCGGCCGCGCTGGCGCACGTCGAGCCGCTGATCCGCCAGGCGGCGGCCGGCGGGGCGAAGCTGGTGCTGACGCCGGAGGGGACCAACCTGCTGCAGAAGGACCGGGACAAGCGCCTGGCCCTGGTCGTGCGGCAGGAGGAGGACACGGCCGTCCAGGCGCTGCGCGACCTCGCCCGCGAGCTCGACGTCTGGCTGCTGATCGGCTCGGCCATCGTCCGCCACGACGACCCCGCCGACGGGCGCGCCGCCAACCGTTCGATCCTGGTCGGCCCTGACGGCGAGCCCAAGGGCGTCTACGACAAGCTGCACGTGTTCGACGTTGATCTGCCGACCGGCGAGCGGCACCGGGAGTCCGAAAGCATCCGCCCGGGCGAACGGGCCGCGGTGGTCCCGACGCCTTGGGGAAAGCTGGGGCTGACCGTCTGCTACGACGTGCGCTTCCCGCACCTGTTCCGGGCCCTGGCCAAGTCCGGGGCGGACATGATCGCGGTGCCCGCCGCCTTCACCGTGCCGACCGGGCAGGCGCACTGGGAGGTGATGCTGCGCGCCCGCGCCATCGAGACCGGCTGCTGGGTCATGGCCCCCGCGCAAGGCGGCCTGCACGCCGACGGCAGGCGCACCTACGGCCACAGCCTGGTGGTCGCCCCCTGGGGCGAGGTCACCGCGCGGCTGGAGCACGACGAGCCCGGCGTGCTGTTCGCCGAACTGGATTTCGGAGCGGTGATCAAGGCCCGCGCCGCCATCCCGCAGCTGGCGCACGACCGGGAGTTCCTGTTCCCGTGATCCGCTACGCCCTGCTCTGCGAGCGGGACCACGGCTTCGAGGCGTGGTTCTCGGCCTCCGCCGACTTCGACGACCAGGCCGGGCGCGGGCTGATCGA
>DASPKD010000213.1:0-13829 GCA_035628275.1 Caulobacteraceae bacterium
CCTCGAACCAGGCGTCGGAGGTGGCGGCGGGCAGGGCCTCGCCGGCCGAGACGCACTTGCGCAGCGACGACAGGTCGAACTGGTCCTTCAGCTTCAGCAGGGCGCGGTAGCCGGTGGGCGCGGTGAACAGGGTGGTGACCCTGTGGCCCTGGATGGTCTCGCATAAAGCGTCGAACCCCGGCCGTTCGCACAGCGCGATGGTCGCTCCGGCGGCGACGGGGAAGATCACCAGCCCTCCCAGGCCGAAGGTGAAGGCGAACGGCGGCGTGCCGCAGACGGTCTCGTCCGGTCCCATGTCCAGCACGTGCCGCGAAAAGGTGTCCGCCATGGCCAGGACGTCGCGGTGGAAGTGGACGCAGCCCTTGGGCTTGCCGGTCGTGCCGGAGGTGAAGGCGATCAGGGCCGGGTCGTCGGCGGCGGTGTCCACCGCCGTGAACCCGGCCGGTTTGGCGGCGGCCAGCGCCTCCATCTCGCCGCCCTCGCCGAAGTACAGCCGCCGGTTCAGCCGCCCGGTCTCCACCGCCGCCGCATCGACCGTCTCGCGCAGGGCGGCGTCGGCGAGGGCGAACTCCACCTGAGCCGTCTCCGCCACCACCGCCAGCTCTCCGGCGCGCAGCAGCGGCATGGTCGCCACCACGACCCCGCCCGCCTTGACGATTGCGAACCAGGCGGCGACCGCCCACGGGCGGTTGGGCGCATGCAGCAGCACCCGGTTCCCGGGGACCAGCCCCAGGTCCTCGGCCAGCACCCGCGCCAGCCGGTCGGCGTGCGCCGCCAGTTCGGCCCAGCTCCAGACCTGACCGCCGTGCAGCACCCCCCGCCCGTGCGGGTTCGCGGCCGCCGTCCGGTCCAGCAGCGAGGCCGCGTTCAGCCGCTCGGGGTAAAGCAACGCCGGCAGGTCGAATACGAATTGCGGCAGTTGATCCGCCGACGGAAGGTTGTCGCGGACGAAGGTGTCCAGATGCGCCGTCGCGGCCATGGTCTCCCCCCCTCAGGTGCCTGCGAAGGCGGCGAGCGCCTGGCGGGCGATCACCACCTTCTGCACCTCGGACGCGCCCTCGTAGATGCGCAGCGCCCGGACCTCGCGGTACAGCCGCTCGACCGGATGGCCGGAGGTGACGCCCAGGCCCCCGTGCAGCTGCACCGCCGCATCGATCACCTGTTGCGCGCCGTCGGTGGCGTGCAGCTTGGCCATGGCCGCCTCGCGCGTGACCCGCGCGGCGCCGGAGTCCTTGGCCCAGGCGGCGCGGAAGATCAGGAGTGCAGAGGCGTCGATCGTCAGGGCCATGTCGGCGAGCGCGCCCTGCACCAGTTGAAGCTCCGCCATCGGGGCGCCGAACAGCTTGCGCCCGGCCGCCCGCTCCAGCGACAGGTCGAACGCGCGGCGGGCGAAGCCCAGCGCCGCCGCGCCGACCGTGGAGCGGAACACGTCCAGCGTCGCCATGGCGATGCGGAAGCCCTCGCCGGGCGCCCCGATCAACCGGTCCTTCGGCACGCGGCAACCCTCGAACCGAAGCGTCGCCAGGGGGTGCGGCGCGATCAGCGGGATGCGCTCGGCCACCCTCAGTCCCGGCGTGTCGGCGTCGACGACGAAGGCCGACAGTCCCCTGGCGCCCGGCGCCTCGCCGGTGCGGGCGAACACCACGTAGAAGTTTGCGATCCCGCCGTTGGAGATCCAGGTCTTGGTCCCGTCCAGCACCCAAGCGTCGCCGTCGTCGCGCGCCGTCGTCGCCATCGCCGCCACGTCCGACCCGGCCTCCGGCTCCGACAGGGCGAAGGCGGCGACCTTCTCCCCCGCCGCCACGGCCGGCAGGTAGGTCGCCTTCTGGGCGTCCGTGCCGAACAGGCTGATCGGGCCGGAGCCCAGCCCCTGCATGGCGAAAACGAAATCGGCGAGGCCGCTGCGCCGGGCCAGGGCCTCGCGCGTCAGGCAAAGGGTGCGGACGTCCAGCGGCCCGTCCACCGGCACGGCGTTCCTCAGCCAGCCGCCGTGCGCCAGCCGTTCCAGCAGGTCGGCGCAGGCATGATCGACCTCGGCCTCGGAGTGGTCGCGGTCCAGCGGAGCGATCTGCTCGTCGGCCCAGGCGTCCAGCCGCCCGGCGAACGCGCGGTGGCGGTCCTCGAAGAACGGCCAGGCCAGGTAGCTGCGGTCGGCCATCAGTCCCCCTCGAACACCGGTTCGCGCTTCGCGGCGAACGCCTCGTAGGCGCGGCGGAAGTCGTTCGTCCGCATACAGATGGCCTGCGCCTGCGCCTCCGCCTCAATGGCGGCGTCCAGGCTCATGTCCCACTCGACGTTCAGCTGGTTCTTGGTGATCCCGTGGGCGAAGGTCGGCCCGAACGCCAGGCTGCGGGCCAGCGCCCGCGCCTCGTCCAGCACCGCCTCGGGCGCGACCAGGCGGTTGTAGAAGCCCCAGCGCTCCCCCTCCTCCGCCGTAATGGTCCGGCCGGTGAACAGCAGCTCGCTCGCCCGGCCCTGGCCGATGATCCGGGGCAGGATCGCGCAGGCGCCCATGTCGCATCCGGCCAAGCCAACGCGGGTGAACAGGAAGGCGGTCTTGGTCCGCGGCGTGCCGAGCCTGAGATCCGAGGCCATGGCCATGATCGCGCCCGCGCCCACGCACACCCCGTCCACCGCCGCCACGATCGGCTGCGGACAGCCGCGCATGGCCTTGACCAGATCGCCGGTCATGCGGGTGAAGTCCAAGAGGCCCGGCATGTCGCGCTCGGTCAGGGGGGCGATGATCTCGTGGACGTCGCCGCCGGAGGAGAAGTTGCCCCCCGCGCCGGTCACCACCACCGCCTTGCAGTCGGCGGCGTAAACCAGCGCCCGGAACAGGTCGCGCATCTCGGCGTAGGACTCGAAGGTCAGCGGATTCTTCCGCTCGGGGCGGTTCAGGGTCAGGCTCCCGACCCGGTCCTCGCAGGACCACAGGAAGTGCCGGGCCTGGTATTGCGACGCCTTCACGGGATCAGCTCCTCGGGATCGGTGCTCTGGACCGAGCGCTTGGCGCGGTCGAGCAGGGTCATCAGCCGATCGGTCTCGGCCTCGTCCAGGTCGGCGAACAGGGCCTCGACCCAGCGCCGGTGGGCGGCGGCCATCTCGGCGAAGCGGCGCGCGCCCGTCTCCGACAGACGCACCCGCTGAAAGCGCCGGTCGGCGCTCTCGCAGGGCTCGATCAGCCCGTCTTCCTTCAGCCTCGCCGCCAGGCCCGTGACCGCGCCGTTGGTGATCAGCAGCGAGCGGGAGACTTCGCCCAGCGGCAGGCCCTCCGGCCCCGCCCGCTCCAGCGCGGCCAGGAAGTCGAAGCGCGGAAGGGTGGTGTCGAACGTCTCGCGCAGGCGCGCGCTGACCCGCCGCTCGACCAGGGCCGTGCAGGTGAGCAGGCGCAGCCACAGCCGCAGCGATCGGCGCCCGTCCGGCGGCCCGCCGCCCAGCTTGTCGTCGAGCTCCAGCGCGGCGTCGGCCATGCTCAGACCTCCCCGCCGGAGACGGGCAGAGCCGCACCGTTCACGGCCGCGGCCTCGGGCAGGCAGAGCCAGGCGACGGTGGCCGCCACCTCGTCCGGCGCGATCAACCGCCCTTGGGGATTGGCCGAGGCCAGGGCCGCCTTGGCCGCCTGCACGTCGCGTCCGGTCTTGGCGGCGATGGTCTCGGCCGAGCGGGAGACCAGGTCGGTGTCGGTGAACCCCGGGCACACCGCGTTGACGGTCACCCCCTTGGCCGCGACCTCCAGCGCCAGCGCCCTGGTCAGACCGACCAGCCCGTGCTTGGCGGCGACATAGGCCGCCACATAGGGGTAGCCCTTCAGCCCGGCGGTCGAGGCGACGGCGACGATGCGGCCCCAGCCGGCATCAAGCATCGCAGGCAGGGCGGCGCGGGCGCACAGGAAGGCCCCGGTCAGATTGACCCCCAGCGTCGAGTCCCAGTCGGCCCGCGAGGTCTTCAGAAACGGCGCGGAGGACGCGGCGCCGGCGTTGGCGATCAGGATCGTGACCGGCCCGAACCGCTCCGCCGCGGCAGAGAACGCCCTCGTGACCGCGGCCTCGTCGGTCACGTCGGCGACGGCGGCGAAAGCCTCGGGCAAATCGGCGGCGACGGCGTCCAGTTTCGCCCGGTCCCGCCCGACCAGCGTCACCCGCGCTCCCAGCCCCGCCAGCCGCCGCGCGCAGGCCGCGCCGATGCCGCTTCCGCCGCCGGTGACCAGCGCGTGGCGTCCCTCCAGCGGCTTGCTCACACCGCCCCCGTCAGCTGCTGTTTCTCCAGGTTGCGCCGGAGCTGTGCGTGGCCCGCGCGGTACTGCACCGGCGGCTTCGCTCCACCGAAGCCCAGCTCCGCGGCCGCCCGCAGCGACCAGGCCGGATCGGCCAGATGCGGGCGGGCCAGGGCGCACAGGTCGGCGCGACCCGCGGCCAGGATCGAGTTGACGTGGTCGGGCTCGTAGATGTTGCCGACCGCCACCGTCGCCACGCCGCCCTCGTTGCGGATGCGGTCGGCGAACGGCGTCTGGAACATCCGTCCGTACACGGGCTTGGCGCCGGGCCAGGTCTGGCCCGCCGAGACGTCGATCAGGTCCGCGCCCGCCTCGGCGAACGCCCGGGCGATGGCCACGGAGTCCTCCGCCGACAGGCCGTCCTCGCCCATCCAGTCGGTGGCGGACACCCGCACCGACATCGGCTTTTGGTCCGGCCAGACCGCCCGCATGGCGCCGAACACCTCGAGCGGGAACCTGAGCCGGTTCTCCACCGGTCCTCCGTACGCGTCGGTCCGCCGGTTCGACAAGGGCGTCAGGAACGAGGACAGCAGATAGCCGTGGGCGCAGTGCAGCTCGATCATGTCGAAGCCTGCCTGCTCGGCCATTTCCGTCGCCCGCACGAAGTCGTCCCGCACCCGGTCCATGTCGGCCCGGGTCATCTCGCGCGGGACCGGGCTCTTGTCCGACCAGGGGATCGGCGAGGGCGCGATCAGCTCCCAGCCGCCCTCGGTCAGGGGCGCGTCGTCGCCTCCGCCCTCCCACGGCACGCGCGTGGAGCCCTTGCGCCCGGCGTGGGCCAGCTGCACCGCGATCCTGGCGTCCGACCAGCGGTGGACGTAGTCGACCACCCGCCGCCAGGCCTCCACGTGCTCGGGCTTGTACATGCCCGCGCATCCGGGGGTGATCCGGCCGTCGGCGGACACGTCGGTCATCTCGGCGACCACCAGCCCCGCCCCGCCCTGGGCGCGCGCGCCCAGGTGGACCAGGTGGAAATCGTTCACCGTGCCGTCCTGCGCCGAATACATGCACATGGGCGAGACCACGACGCGGTTCTTCAGCTCCAGCCCGCGTATGCGAAACGGCGTGAACATCGGCGGGACCGGCTCGTTCACCTCGCGCCCGACCGCGCGCGAGGCGAACCAGCGCTCGACCCCTTCCAGATAGTCGCGGTCGCGCAGACGCAGGTTCTCGTGGCTGACCCGCTGGCTGCGCGTCAGCAGCGAGTAGGCGAACTGCTCGGGCTCCAGCCGGAGGTAGCGCTCCACCGTCTCGAACCATTCTGTGGAGTTGCGCGCCGCGCTCTGCAGCTTCAGCACCTCCACCTCGCGCTCGGCCTGGTAGTCGTCCAGCGCCTGGTCCAGCGGCCGGCCCGAGTTCAGCACCGCCGACAGCTTGATCGCGTCCTCCAGCGCCAGCTTGGTGCCCGAACCGATGGAGAAGTGGGCGGTGTGCGCCGCGTCGCCCAGCAGCACCACCTTGCCGTCGCGCCAGGTGCGGCACAGCACGCGCGGGAAGTTCAGCCACGCCGAGCCGCGCAGATGCCGCGCGTTGCTCATCAGCGGGTGACCGTCGATGTGGCGGCCGAACAGCCGCTCGCCCGCCCGGCAGGTCTCGTCCTGGTCCATCCGGTCGAAGCCCAAGCCCCGCCAGGTCGCCTCCGAGCACTCCAGGATGAAGGTCGAGGCGCCCTCCTCGTAGCGGTAGGCGTGCGCCCACACCCACCCGGCGGAGGTCTGCTCGAAGGCGAAGGTGAAGGCGTCGAAGGCCTTGGTCGTGCCCAGCCACACGTACTTGTTCGGCCGCACCTGCACGTCGACGCCGAACACCTCGGGACGGCTGTTGCGCACCCGGGAGTTCACCCCGTCGGCGGCCACGATCAGGTCGGCGTCGGCGAAACGGTGCAGGTCTTCCGGTCCGACCTCGCTCTCGAACCGCAGGTCGACGCCGAGTTCGCGCGCCCGGTCCTGCAGGATGCCGAGCAGGCGCTTGCGACCGATGCCGATAAAGCCGTGGCCGGACGAGCGGATCGTGCGGCCCCGGACGTGGACCTCGATGTCGTCCCAATGGGCGAAGCTGGAGGCGATCTGTTCGGCGCTGACCGGGTCGGCCTTGCGCAGGTTCTCCAGCGTCTGATCGGAGAACACCACGCCCCAGCCGAAGGTGTCGCCGGCGCGGTTGCGCTCGTGCACCACCACCTCGCAGGCGGGGTCGGCGAGCTTCATGCAGATGGCGAAATAGAGCCCCGCGGGACCCCCGCCCAGGCACACGACCTTCATCGCCCCGCCTCCGGAGAACGGCGATACTTTAGGTCTAAAATATCGAGGACGGCAATACGGGCGGGACAAGGCCCATGGACCCCGCCCGATACGAGCGGAGCCCCGCCGTCGAAAGCTTTACTTCTTGGCCGGAGCCTTGGCCGGAGAGGCCGGAGCCACGGCGGGTTTCAGGGCGGAGGCGGGTTGGGCCTTGGCCTTGGCTTGCGCGAGGGCGGTGTCCAGGTTGTTCTGGAACACGGCCAGGCGCGCCTGGACGGCCTTGGTCTCTTCCGGCGTCAGCTGCCCCTTCAGCGGCCGCAGCTGGAACTTGCCCTTGTTGATCTCGAGCGACACCAGACGTGTGGCGTCCTCGATGATGAAGGGCTTGCGGTTCAGCACGATCACGCGGCCGTCGCCCTGGGTCGGCACGACGGTGTCGCGGGTGCAGCGCACGGCGGTGACCTGGCCCTTGTCGGCCGGGAGCGCCAGTTGCGTCGGTCCGCCCATCACCTTCAGGCCCGGCACGACCACGTACTCGGTCTTGTCGGCGGCCTTCTGGACCAGCACGCCGCAGGACTTCTCGACCTTGGGGCCGACGTCCTTGGCGGGGGCGGAGACAGGCGCGGTGGAAGCCGCGGCCAGGAAAATCAGGGAAGTGATCGCAGTCGTCATCTAGGTGCCCGCTTGGCTAGGATGCGCTGCAATGTACGACGATGCATGTTCAGTCGTCTCGCGGTTTCTGAGACGTTATGGCCGCAGAGCTCGTAAACCCGCTGGATGTGTTCCCAGCGCACCCGGTCGGCCGACATCGGGTTGTCGGGCGGAGCGGGCTTGTCCTCGGGCCGGGCCAGCAGGGCCTTGACCACGTCGTCGGCGTCGGCGGGCTTGGACAGGTAGTCGATCGCGCCCGCCTTCACCGCCGCGACGGCGGTGGCGATGTTGCCGTAGCCGGTCAGCATCACGACCTTGGCGTCGGGCCGGCGTTCCTGCACCGCCTCCACCACCTGCAGGCCGTTGCCGTCGTCCAGCCGCATGTCCAGCACCGCGAAGGCCGGCGGCTTGGACCGCACCTGTTCCAGCGCCTCGCCGACGGTGCCGACCAGCGTCACCTCGAAGCCGCGGGACTCGAGCGCCCGGCCGAGCCGCGTCCTCAGCGGCGCGTCGTCGTCCATGACCATCAGGGTGCGGTCCGGCAGGGAAGTGATTTCGAAGGTCGGTTCGGACATCGTCGAGGCTCCTCGAACGTGGTTCTCGTTGAGAATAGCGGGTCAGACGCCCCCTCGGCGCAAGCCCTCTTCGGGCGCTTCGAGGGCCTCGCGCGGCCATTCCACCACGATAACGGCTCCGCCGGGTCGTTCGTTTCCGAACGCCACCTTGGCGCCGGTCCGCTCGAGCAGGGTCTTGGCGATGAAGAAGCCCAGACCCATGCCCTGGTGGTGCGAACGCGACCCTTCGCCGTGCGGGCGGGAGGTCACGTAGGGCTCGCCGAGCTTGGCCAGGATGTCGGAGGCGAAGCCCGGACCGTCGTCGGCCACCTCCACCGAAATGGAGTCGGCGTCGAACCGGCCGGTGACCCGCACCTCGGAGGCGGCGAAGTCGGCGGCGTTCTCCACGAACGAGGCCAGGGCGTGGATCACCTCCTGCAGGCGGCGCACGTCGGGGATGAACTCGCCGGGCGGCCCCTCCACACGGTCGACGATCTTCGGGCCCATTTCGCGGTAGGGCTCGGTCACCTCGTTCAGCAGCTGGGCTAGGCCGAGCCGGGCGTGCACCACGTCGCCGGCGTCGGGCCGATCCGACAGGCTCCTGAGGATGTCACGGCAGCGCCCGGCCTGTTGCAGCAGCAGTCGCGCGTCGTCGGCGACCGGGTCGTCCGGCGGCGAGGAGCGCAGCAGCTCCTTGGCCACCACCTGGATGGTCGCCAAGGGCGTGCCCAGTTCGTGCGCGGCCGCCGCGGCGAGGCCGCCCAACGCCGAAAGCCGCTGCTCGCGCGCCAGCACCCGCTGGGTGGCGGCCAGGGCCAGCTCCATGCGCGAGGACTCCGCCGCCGCCTGCCAGGCGTAGCCGGCGGTGAAGGCGATGCCGGTGACGATCGCCGCCCAGGTGCCGAGCTCGTACAGGCGCGGCAGGTCCAGGCTGCGCCCGGGGATCCACGGCAGCGAAAGGGCGAAGGTGCCGAGCAGCGAGGCGGCGGTGATCGCGACCAGGCCCACCGCCAGCGCCTGGCGCGTCGGCAGGGTGGCCGCCGCCACCGTGACCGGGGCGATCAGCATCAGGGCGAACGGGTTCTCCAGCCCCCCGGTCAGGCCCAGCAGCACGCCGAGCTGGATCACGTCGAAACCGAGCTGGCCCGCCGCCTCCCAGTCCTTGGCCAGCCGCTGTCCGGGGCTGAGGAAGCTCAGCACGACGTTCAGCCAGGCGCTGACCGCGATCACCGCCAGGCACCAGCCCAGCGGCACGTCGAAGCCGAAGCCGAAGTGGACGATCAGGACCGCGGCGGTCTGGCCCGCCACCGCCAGCCAGCGCAGCAGCACCAGGGTGCGCAGGCGCAGACGCCCGCGGCGCGCCAGGGTGGCGTCGAACTCCAGCGCCTCGGGCTCCGGGTCGAAGTACGCGCGCGAGCGCCCGAACAGGCGCGTCCACACGGGCTGTTGGGCGAAAGCCATGGTCGGCCTATACCTGCGGCGGGGCGACAAGCAACCTGAGCCGTAGAAGAGGCGAACGCGTGACCCGGTTCCGCATCATCCTGACCGTCGTGTGCCTGACCCTGGCCGGGGGCCTGGCCTGGGCCGCGTTCAAGGCGCCGCGTCCGCAGGGCGCTACGGTGTCGAGCTACGGCAAGGCGGACGTCGGCGGGCCGTTCCGCATGGTCGACCAGAACGGCCGGCCGGTGAACGAGAGCCTGCTGGAAGGCAAGTGGAGCGCGGTGTTCTTCGGCTTCACCTATTGCCCGGACGTCTGCCCGACCACGCTGCAGAGCCTGGCGGCGGCGAAGGAGCGGCTCGGCCGAAAGGGCGAGAACCTGCAGTTCGTGTTCGTCAGCGTCGATCCCGAACGGGACACGCCGGAGAAGCTGAAGGCCTATCTGGACAGCGACGCCTTTCCCAAGGGGGTGGTCGGCCTGACCGGCACGCCCGAACAGGTGGCGGCGACCGCCAAGGCCTACCGCGTGTGGTTCCAGAAGGAAGGCGAGGGTGCCGACTATCTGGTGAACCACTCCGGCTACGTTTATCTGATGAATCCGAAAGGCGAATTCTCGCGCATTCTCAGCGCCGAGCTCGCGCCCGATGAACTCGCCGAACAGGTTCAAAAAGCCATGCGCGAGGAAAGCTGATACTGCGACGCTTATCCTTTTGCGGATTGGCGCGTTTTGTGCTGCGGTCCCCACCCTGTTCCGGGGCTGCTTGAGTCGGTACTAAATGCTCTACGCGCTTCACGAGTACGCCTACTACACGACATCGCCGCTCCGCATCGCCGCGCAGATGACGCGCGACTTCTGGGGTTCGCCGGCCAACCCGGCGTCGGACACCCATCTGGGGCGGACGCTCTACGCCTCCGCCGAGCTGTTCTCCAACCTGACCCGCCGATACGGCAAGCCGGGCTGGAACATCGACAAGGTCGAGATCGACGGGGCGGACGTAGGGGTCCGCCCCGTTTCGGTTTGGAAATCGCCCTGGTGCGACCTGGTGCACTTCGCCCGCGATCCCGGCGACATGCGCCGCGCGGGGCGCACGGGGCTGGAGCCCGCGGTGCTGATCGTGGCGCCCCTGTCGGGCCACTACGCCACCCTGCTGCGCGGCACGGTGCGCGCGTTCCTGAAGGACCACGAGGTCTACGTCACCGATTGGGTCAACGCCCGCCAGGTGCCGATGCTGGAGGGGCGGTTCGACTTCCACGACTACGTCGACCACGTGCGCAAGATGCTGGCCGCGATCGGCCCGCGCACCCACGTGGTCGCCGTCTGCCAGCCGGGGCCGCCGGTGCTGGCCGCCGCCGCCCTGATGGCCGAGGACGAGGACCCGCACCGGCCCGCCTCCATGACCTTCATGGGGTCGCCGATCGACGCGCGCCTGTCGCCGACCGCGGTGAACAAGCTGGCCGAGGAAAAGCCCTTCGCCTGGTTCAAGTCGAACATGATCCACACCGTGCCGCCGCCCTATCCGGGCGTGGGGCGGCGGGTCTACCCGGGCTTCGTCCAGCTCTACAGCTTCATGTCGCTGAACGAAGACCGCCACCAGGACGCCCACTGGGAGTTCTTCAACGACCTGGTGGCCGGCGACGGCGACGGGGCGGCCAAGCACCTGGAGTTCTACGACGAGTACCTGTCGGTGCTGGACCTGACCGAGGAGTTCTACCTCCAGACCATCGACTACGTGTTCCAGGACCATCTGCTGCCGCGGGGCCTGCTGACCCAGCGCGGGCGACCCGTGCGTCCCGAGGCGATCCGCGACACCGCGCTGATGACCGTCGAGGGCGAGAAGGACGACATCTCCGGCGTCGGCCAGACCCAGGCCGCCCACGCGATCTGTTCCAACATCCCAGACGAGAAGCGCGAGCTGTACGTGCAGCCGGGCGTCGGCCACTACGGCGTGTTCAACGGGCGGCGCTTCCGCGAGGAGATCTATCCGCGCGTGCGCGACTTCATCCGGCGCGCCGACCGGCCGTGAGCTTCTTCAGGCCCCGCTTCGCCCACGGCGACGTGATCGAGGTCGAGGGCGTCCGGGTCCGGCTGAAGGTCCACGCGAGCGCGCGGCGGGTGTCGCTGCGCGTCGACGGGCGGGGTGAGGCGGTCGCGGTCGCGCCCAGCGAGCGGCGGCTGGCCGAGGCGGCGGCCTTCGCCCGCACCAAGGCGGACTGGCTGCGCACCCGCTCCGTCCACGCCCCGGCCAGGACCGGCCTTTCGCCGGGCGCGGTGATCCCGTTGCGCGGCGAGCCGGTCCGGCTGACGGCGAGCGGAAACGCGGCCGCGGCGCGGCTGGTCCGAAGCGTCGAGGGCGCGGCCGTCGTCTCGGGCGGCGAGGGGGACGCCTTCGCCCGCCGTGTAGAGCGGCTGCTTCAGCGCGAGGCGCGCGCCGACCTGACGGCTCGAACCGAGGTCCACGCAAGGGCGCTGGGCCTGCCGGCGCCCAAGGTGGCGCTGGGCGATCCGAAGAGCCGCTGGGGCTCGTGCACGCCGGGCCGGGGGTCGATCCGATACTCCTGGCGGCTGATCATGGCTCCGCCGTTCGTGCTCGACTACGTCGCCGCCCACGAGGTCGCCCACCTGGTCCACGCCGACCACTCGCTGCGCTTCTGGGCGGTGGTGAAGACTCTGCTGGGCGATGAGAAGGCGGGCCGCGCTTGGCTCAAGGCGCACGGGCGCGACCTGCACGCCATCGGCTGATCAGGCGCCGGGCGCGCGCCAGACCTCGCGACCGGCCTTGAACACCGCGCGCGGCGCCCTGGTCGGCTCCAGGCTCGAAGTCGGGTCGGCGGCCAGCAGGGCGACGTTGGCCTCGTAGCCGGGCTCCAGCCGTCCGATGCGGCGGTGGGGGAAGATCGCGGCCTTGGGCGTGTCGATCCACAGCCGCAGCAGGGTCGCGTCGTCGAACGCCTTCAGCTCGCGCAGGTTGGCGATCTCGCCCGCCGCGCCGCCGGAGAAGTCGTCCGAGCCGATCGCCAGGGTCGCGCCCGCCGCGTGCAGCCGCCGCAGGTTCTCGACCTGCAGGGCCCGGACCGCCGCCTTGCGCTCGGGCGTCCCGGGGAAGTTGCGGCTGAGCACGGTGGTGGTGACCACCACCACCTTTCGCCGCGCCGCCAGCTTCGCGTCCGCCTCGGTCAGGCGGTAGGCGGCCGCGTCGGCGCCGGCCTCCCAGTGATAGCCCGGCAGGTGGGCGATTTCCGCTACGCCCGCCTTGATCGCCGCGCGGAAGTCGGCGGCGGTCTCGACGTGGGCGGTCACCTTCATGCCGCGGCGCGCCGCCTCGCGCACGATCGCAGGCACATAGGCCGAGTCGACCCCGCGCGTGCCGTCGTGGCGGGGGTCGGCCAGCCGCTTGGCGTGATGCTCGGAGCCCAACAGGTAGACCTTCACGAAGTCCGCCCCGCCCGCCTTCAGCCGCGCCACGGCGGGGGCCACGTCGGCCGGGGAGCGCACCGTGTAGAAGGCGTCGCCCTCGAAGGTGTCGCCCGAACGCTGGCCGCCGGCCACGAAGCGCGACAGGAAACCGTACAGCCGACCGGGATGGCCTTTGGGCCCGGTCAGTCCGCCCAGGGAGAACAGGGCGTCGACCGTGTCTGTCCCCAGCGCCGTGCGAGCGGCGGCGGTGGTCTCCAGCCGGCTGTTGGGATTCTTCACATAGAGGACGCCCTGCGCCAGGTGCCCGAGCGCGCCCTTGCGCGCCTCCGGCGGCGGGGCGTCCAGGTTGTGGTTGTGGGCTTCGCCCAGCGCCGGGATCGCCCAGGCGACGCCGAGATCGCGCACCGGCGCGTCCTTGGGACAGCGGGCGACGAAGCGGCCCTGGTCGACGCACCGGTCGCCGGCCGCGAAGCCCTGCGGCGTCCACCAGCGCGCGTTGGTCCAGCGCTCCGCCGCCTGCGCCTGAGAGGCGACGGCGACCAGGGCCGCCGTCGCCAGCCCCACCGCCGCCGTCATGCCCTTGCGTCGCATCAGTACGGATACACCACGGGAACGCGCAGGGTCGCGCCGCCTTCGGGCACGCTGACCTTCTGCAGCTCGAAGTCCGGCGGCCCCATCAGCGGCGGCCCGCTGAACGCCCAGCCTTCGGCCGGCATGTAGCCGTCCATCTTCAGCCGACCGTCGTCGTCGGCGTCGTGGATGGCGGTGACCGCGTAGTCGCCCGCGGGCACGTCGCGGAAGGTGACGCGCACCACGCCCGGCCGGGGCGAGACCACCCGGTCCGAAAAGCGCGCGCGCCCGAGGAACTCGCCCTTGCTCGACAACGCCGCCAGCAACTGGCCGCCGCGGTCCTGCACGCCCTCGAACTCGATGGTGACGTCGCCGGCCTGGGCCGCGCCCGCCAGCGAACACGCGGCCAGGGCCGCCAGAACTGCTCGTTTCATGTGCGTATCTCCTACGCCGGACCCGCCGGCGAGGGAGAACATGCATGAAGCGGTTTGCAATGTAAAGTACTTCATCGGCACCTTCCCCGAACGCGTTCCCTTGACTCGGCGCCGCTGCTTTCATACCTCCACGCCGCGTTAGCACTCGGGGGCTGCGGCTGCTAACGGCCGCCCGCCGGTGCTGGGACAACCATACCGGAGATGACCTCTATGAACTTTCGTCCGCTCGGCGACCGCGTGCTGGTGAAGCGCGTGGA
>DASPKD010000214.1:0-2526 GCA_035628275.1 Caulobacteraceae bacterium
GACGCCGAGAGCGTCGAGAAGTAGACGTCCTCGAGACCGCCGGTCACCGGCTCGAAGCCGTCGCCGGGGTGGTTGTCGGACAGGACGTGGATCACCGTGCGGCCGGCGAACAGGCGGGTGGAGATCACCTGGTGGGAGGCCTTGAAAGCCTCCAGCTCGGCCTTGTCGATGGTCTTCTTCCAGATGCGGCCGGCAAGGCGCTGGGTGAGTTCGGTCGGCGCGCCCTCTAGCTGGATCTTGCCGCCGGCCAGCACCGCCATGCGCGGGCACAGGTCGGCCACGTCCTCGACGATGTGGGTGGACAGGATCACCACCACGTTCTCGCCGATCTCGGCCAGCAGGTTCAGGAAGCGGTTGCGCTCCTCGGGGTCCAGGCCCGCGGTCGGCTCGTCGACGATGATCAGTTCCGGATCGCCGATCAGGGCCTGGGCGATGCCGAAGCGCTGGCGCATGCCGCCGGAGAAGCCGGCCAACGCCTTCTTGCGCACGGCCCACAGGTTGACTTGGTTCAACAGGGTCTCGACCGTCTCCTTGCGTTCCTTCGCGCCGGCGATCCCTTTCAGCACCGCCATGTGGTCCAGCATGTCGTAGGCGGAAACCCGCGGGTAAACGCCGAAGTCCTGGGGCAGGTAGCCGAGCGTGCGGCGCAGCTTCTCGGGCTCGGCTATGACGTCGAGGTCCCCGAAGCGGATCGTGCCGGAAGTGGGCGTCTGCAGGGTGGCGATGTCGCGCATCAGGGTCGACTTGCCGGCGCCGTTGGGACCCAGCAGGCCGAACATGCCTTTGGGCACCGTCAGCGTGACGCCGTCCAGCGCCTTGGTACCGTTGGGATAAACGTGCGTGAGATTCTCGACGACCAGCATGGGGCCCTCCCTGACGGCGGAGAAGCTGTCAGGGCGCGCGCGTCGCCGCAAGTGAAGGAAAGTTCAGCCCATTCGCTGAACCTGATCAGTCGAGCAGGTCGTAAGCCGGCAGGGTCAGGAACTCGACGCAGGTCTCAGCCAGGCTCATCTCCCGGAACAGCCGCGCCGCGTCGTTCAGCCGGGTCAGCTCGGCTCGGCCGCGCAGGGCCGACACCTCGTCCTCGAACAGCTGCTCGAACAGCGCCGGCGTCACCCGCCGCCCGTCCTCCAGCGCCGCGCCGTGGCGCAGCCACTGCCAGATCTGGGTGCGGCTGATCTCGGCCGTCGCCGCGTCCTCCATCAGGTTGTAGAGCGGCACCGCGCCTTTCCCGCGCAGCCACGCCTCGACGTACTGGACGCCCACCCGCACGTTCTCGCGCAGGCCCGCCTCTGTGCGGCCGCCGGGGTGGACCGCCAGCATGTCGGCTTGGGAGGCGCGCACGTCCTCGCGCAGCCGCTCCAGCTGGTTGGAACCCGGCATCACCCGGTCGAACACCTCCATCGCGACGGGCACCAGGTCGGGGTGCGCCACCCAGGTGCCGTCGTGGCCGGCGGTCGCCTCGCGCTGCTTGTCGGCACGAACCTTGGCGAAGGCCTGCTCGTTCAGGGCCGGGTCGCCCTTGACGGGAATCTGGGCCGCCATCCCGCCCATGGCGAAGGCGCCGCGGCGGTGGCAGGTTGCGATCAGCAGCTCGGAATAGGCCTTCAGGAAGGCCTCGCCCATCACCATGCGCGAGCGGTCGGGGGTCAGGAACTCCGGCCGGGCGCCGAGGCGCTTGATGTAGCTGAAGATGTAGTCCCACCGGCCGCAGTTCAGCCCGACCATGTGGTCGCGCAGCTCGTACAGGATCTCGTCCATTTCGAAGGCGGCGGGCAGGGTCTCGATCAGCACCGTCGCCTTGAAAGAACCGACGGGGATTCCCAGCCGCTCCTGAGCGAAGACGAAGGCGTCGTTCCACAGCCGCGCCTCGAGCCGGGACTCCATCTTGGGCAGATAGAACCAGGCGCCCGAGCCGGCCGCGATGGCGGCGCGGGCGCAGTGGAAGGCGTACAGGCCGAAGTCGAACAGCGACCCGGACACGGGCTCGCCGTCCACCTCGACGTGCTTCTCCGGCAGATGCCAGCCGCGCGGGCGGACGAACAACACCGCGGGATCCTCGCCGATCGCATAGCGCTTGCCGTTGGCCTCCAGCGTCAGCTCTCCGGACCAGCGGTCCTTCAGATTGACCTGCCCCTCGACCAGATTGGCCCAGGTCGGGCTGGTGGCGTCCTCGAAGTCGGCCATGAACACCTTCGCCCCGGAGTTCAGGGCGTTGATGATCATCTTGCGGTCCACCGGCCCGGTGATCTCCACCCGGCGATCCAGCAGCTCGGCCGGGATCGGCGCCACCCGCCAGTCGCCCTCGCGGACCTCGCGGGTCTCCTGCAGGAAATCCGGCAGCTCGCCCGCGTCGAACCGCGCCTGGCGCGCCGTCCGCGTGGTCAGCAGCTCGCGGCGGCGGCGGTCGAACCGCCGGTGCAGCTCGGCCACGAACGCCAGGGCGTCGGGCGTCAGCACCTCGTCCTGCCGCGCGACGGCGGGAGCTCGCACGACCGCGGGGGCGAGGGACACGATTGCGTCGGG
>DASPKD010000215.1:0-5615 GCA_035628275.1 Caulobacteraceae bacterium
GTCTGGGCGATCGGGAAGGAGCCGCGCAGGCGCGCCACGTCCTCGGCCGTGTAGGGGCGTTCGACGCCGTCGAAGCGGCCGGCCGGGGCGTTGGGGACGAGATCGGCGAAGTCGGTCACAATGTGTCTCCTGGCGTGCGGAAGGCCGGCTGAGCCGGGCTGCGCGAGGGAAACACCCGAAAGACAAAACAGATACGGCCGCGTCGGACGAAATCGTGCCGCTTTGTCATACGTGACTTGATCTTCTTAGTCACGTTGTGACACATAGCACAGATGGCGGAGCTCGAACGCAAGCTGTTCCTCGGCGGCCGGCTGAAGCGGCTCAGGCGCGACCTGGGCCTGACCCAGACCCGCATGGCCGAGGACCTGGGCGTGTCGCCCAGCTATCTGAACCATCTGGAGCGCAACCAGCGCCCGATCACCGCCGGCGTGCTGCTGCGCATGGCCCAGGCTTACGACCTGGACCTCAGAAGCTTCACCAGCGAGCCGGACGCGGCCGGCGAGGCCGACTTGTCGGAGGTGTTCGCCGACCCGCTGTTCCGCGACGTCGCAATTCCCCGCCACGAGGTCGCCGACCTGGTCGAGAACGCGCCCGGGGCGGCGGAAGCCGTGGTGCGGCTGTACCGGGCCTTCGTCGACCAGCGACGCCGTCAGGCGCTGGGCGCGGCCCTGGCTGAGGGCGACGGGCGCGACGCGGGCCTGACCGTCACCCCGCCCGACTGGGTGCGCGACTACATCCAGGCGCACCGGAACCACTTCCCCGAGCTGGACGAGGCGGGCGAGCGGATCGCGGGGGAACTGGACGCCTCCGGCCACGCGCTGGAGGCCGCGGCGACCCGGCGCCTCTCCGAGCGGCACGGGGTGCAGGTGCGGGTGATGCCGGTGCAGGTGATGGTGGAGTACGTCCGCCGCTACGACGTTCACCGCCGCCGGCTGATGCTGGCCGAGACCCTGTCGCCGTCCAGCCGCGCCTTCGCCGTCTGCTACCAGCTGGCCCTGGCCGAGCACGGGGAGCGGATCACGGCGATCGTGGAGGCCGCCGCCGCGCCGGACGTATCGACCCAGCGCCTGCTGAAGGTGTCGCTGACCAACTATCTGGCCGCGGCCATACAGGCGCCCTACGCCGCCTTCCACGAGGCGGCCGAGGCGCTTGGCTACGACGTGGGGCTGCTGAAGGCGCGCTTCGGCCTGTCGTTCGAGCAGGCCTGCCACCGGCTGACCACACTGTCGCGGCCGGGCGCGCGCGGCGTGCCCTTCTTCCTGATGCGGGTGGACCAGGCCGGCAACGTGTCCAAGCGTTTCGCGGGCGGGCCGTTCCCGTTCTCGCGCTTCGGCGGCGCCTGCCCCCGCTGGAACATCCACCAGGCGTTCAAGACGCCCGGCCGCATCCTGACCCAGATCATCGAGACGCCGGACGGCGGGCGCTGGTTCACCCTGTCGCGTACGGTGGAACGCGGGACCGGCGCCTGGGGCGGGGCGGAAGAAGGCGAGCTGGCCGTGGGGTTGGGCTGCGAGCTGAAGTACGCGGGGCGGCTGATCTATGCGCGCGGGCTGGACCTGGCCAACCCGTCGGCCGTCCAGGTCGGCCCGACCTGCCGGCTGTGCGAGCGGGTCGCCTGCCGCGAACGCGCCGCGGCGCCGCTGACCCGCACCCTGACGATCGACGAATGGTCCAAGCCGGTCACCGCCTTCCCCTTCGCCGCCCACGGGTGAGGCGGCTTACTCCTTGAACTCGGCCATGGTCGGCACCCGGTTGAAGGCGATCTTGGCGCCGACGTAGTCGCCGACGATGGGCTTGGGGCCGATGGTGACGGCGTCCTTGCCGAACTTCTGGTTCAGGGCGTCCAGGGTCTTGGACAGGGTCATGCGGCGGCCGTCCTCCTCCGTTTCCGGCGACCAGCCGAACAGGTCGGGCTTCAGCGCCGCGGTCTCGACCAGGCGGAAGCAGTCCACCCCGACCCATCGCAGCCGCGCGCCGTTCAGCTGGCGGGCCGCATCGGCCCAGAGCTCGTCGACCGCGGCCAGCAGGGCGAAGGTGTCGGCGGTGTGGACCAGCCGCTTCTCGGCCCGGCCGCTGCGCCCGTCCTCGGTGTCGAGCGTCACCGAGATCCCGCCGGCCTTCAGCCCCTCCCGCCTAAGCCGGCTGCCGCACTTCACCGCCAGCCGGCGCACCACCAGCCGCGCCTTGTCGAGCGGCCGCGCCTCCTTGGCCAGAACGTGGGAGTGGCCGATGGAGGAGCGCTCGGTCGGAATCTCGCCGGGTTCGATCCCGTGCAGGGCGTACCAGAACCGGTCGCCCATCACGCTCCCCCAGATGCGGCGGCAATCGCTGGCGCTCAGCTCCCAGAGCGCCGCGACGTCGCCGACCCCGGCGGCGTTCAGCCGTTTGACCATGTTCGGCCCCACGCCGGGAAAGTCCTTCAGCCGCAGGTCCAACACCGGCCCGGGCAGGGCGTCCAGCCGCAGCACCGTCAGCCCCATAGGCTTCTTCATGTCGGCCGCCGTCTTGGCCAGCATCTGGGTGGGGCCGAGGCCGACCGAGGAGGTCAGCCGCTCGCCCACCTGCTCCAGGATCGCCCGCTGCGCCCGGCGGCCGATCTCGACGGCGTTCGCTTCCAGGCGCTCGGGGCCCGTCAGTTCGCAGGCGCACTCGTCGATGGACTTGACGTGGGTGACCGGGATCACCTGCCCGACGCACTGCATGATGCGGTGGTGCACCTCGACATAGCGGTCGGGCCGGGCGTCGATCACCTGAAGCTGGGGGCACAGGCGGCGCGCCTCCTTCACGCCCATGCCGGTCTTGACCCCGAAGGCCTTGGCTTCACCACTGGCGGCGATGGCGCAGGTGTATTCCGAGCGAACGGGGATCACGATCACGGGCTCGCCCCGCAGTTCGGGACGGTCCTGCTGCTCCACGCTGGCGAAGTAGCTGTTCAGGTCCAGGAACAGCCACCGCAACCCACCGCCGTCGGCCCAACGCTCCGCCATGCGCGGAACATAACGGGAACGTGGCCGCGGAGTCGAGTCCGGCGCGGGGGCGTCCTGACGCGGAGACAGGCGGTGCGGGTTGATCTAGGCTGCGCTCGATCGGGGTGGATCATGCGCATATTCTTGTCGGCGCTCCTTGCGGGCGCGCTTCTGGCCGGACCTTTCGACGCGCGCGCGGCGGCGGCGATCGCCCCGGCGGCGTCGGCCGAGCGCGAGGCGCTGAACCTGAAGGTGTTCGAGGCGGTGTGGGGACGGGCGGACCGGTCCTACTACGATCCCGCAAAGGTCGGGGCGGCGTGGGACGAGGCGTACAGCAGCTTCCGCCCGCAGGCCGCCGCAGCCGCCGACGAGGACGGTCTTTACCGGGTGCTGAACGCCATGCTGGCGACGCTCGACGACGCCCACGCCTACGCCACCAGCCCGACGCAGAAGCGGCGTTTCGACAGCCGCATGACCGCCCGGCCTCTGATCGGCGTCACCGTCGGCCGCGTCGGCGAGGCGACGGTGGTCGAGGACGTGCGCCCTGACAGCCCCGCGGCTGAAGCGGGGGTGGAGATCGGCTGGCGGGTCGAGACGGCCGACGGGGCGCCCTACCGCATCGGTCGCGACCTGACCGCGGGCGTGCCTATCAGGGTCGGCTTCCGCGACGCGGCGGGGGCGGCGCGCGAACTGGAGATCACGCCGCGGGTGCTGCAGCCCCTGCCCGAGCGCGAGGTGAAGCGCGACCTGTCGGGCGCGGCGGTGATCCGCTTCGACAGCTTCGACCGCGGCGCTTCCGCCTGGCTGTTCGAGCAGGTCGCCGCCCTGCCGCCCGGAACACCGGTGGTCGTGGACCTGCGGCGCAACCGGGGCGGCCTGATCGTCGAGGTGCAGGCGGCGCTGAGCTGCTTCCTGGCGCCCGGCCGCACGGTGCTGGAGAGCCGCACCCGGCGCGGGCGCGAGGGCGAGCACCGGGTTCGCGGCGGCTGCGCCGTCACCGACGCGCCGCTGGCGGTGCTGGTGGGGCCGCGCAGCCGCAGCGGCGCGGAAGTGTTCGCCGCCGCCGTGCAGGAGGCGGGGCGCGGACGGGTTGTCGGCGAGCGCACCGCCGGCATGGTGCTGGCTTCGATCACAACCCGCCTGCCGGACGGCGGCGAGTTCAGCCTGAGCGAGCTGGACCTGGAGACCTCGTCGGGGCGCCGGCTGGAGAAGGTCGGGGTGGAGCCGGACGTGCAGGCGGCCACCACGCTCGACGATCGCAAGGCCGGGCGCGACCCGGCCCTCGACGCGGCGCTGAAGCTGGTGGCGCCTCAGAGCCTCGCCAGCGCGGCGGCCACCACCGCCTCGGGCGTGATGCCGAACTCGCGGTAGAGTCGGTCGTAGGGAGCGCTGGCGCCGAAGCCGGTCATGCCGACGAAGGCGCCGTCCTCGCCGATGAACCGCTCCCAGCCCTGCTTGACCGCCGCCTCGACGGCGACGCGCGCAGGGGCGGTCCCGATCACCTGCTTGCGATAGGCAGGCGTCTGGGCCTCGAACAGCTCGAAGCAGGGCGCGGACACCACCCGCGTGCCGACGCCTTGCGCCTCCAGCGTACGCCGCGCCTCCATGGCGATGCCAACCTCGGTGCCGGAGGCGAACAGCGTGACCCTCGCCTCGCCGGCCTCCGCCGCGACCAGTTCGTAGGCGCCGCGGGCGGACAGGTTCTCGGCCGAGGGCGTGGTGCGCGCGGCCGGCGTCTTCTGCCGCGACAGGGCCAGCACCGAGGGGCTGGCCTTCGCCTCCAGCGCCGCCTTCCAGCACTCCGCCGCCTCGACTGCGTCCGCCGGGCGGAACACCAGCAGGTTCGGGATCGCCCGCAGCGCCGCCAGGTGCTCGATCGGCTGGTGGGTCGGGCCGTCCTCGCCCAGGCCGATGGAGTCGTGGGTCAGCACGTGGATCGCGCGCACGCCCATCAAAGCCGCCAGGCGGATCGCCGGGCGGCTGTAGTCGGAGAACACCAGGAAGGTCCCCGAGTAGGGGATCACCCCGCCGTGCAAGGCCATGCCGTTCATGGCCGCGGCCATGCCGTGCTCGCGCACCCCCCAGTGGACGTACCGGCCGGAGTAGTCGGGCGCGTCATAGACCCCCATGCCGGGAACCAGGGTGTTGTTCGAGCCGGTCAGGTCGGCCGAGCCGCCGATCATCTCCGGCACGTGCGGGATCAATCGCTCCAGCGCCGCGCCGGAGGAGACGCGCGTGGCCGCGGCGGTCCCGGCCGCCGTCTGCTCGGCGATGTGGGCGTCCAGGGCCGCGAACGCGGCTTGCGGCAGATCGCCGGACACCGCGCGGCGGAACTCGGCCGCCGCCGGGGAGGCCTTCAGCCGCGCCTCCCAGGCCCGGCGGGCGCGGCCGCCCTTGCGGCCCGCCTTGCGCCAGGCGTCCAGCAGGTCCTGCGGCAGCTCGAACGGCGCGTGCGTCCAGCCGAGCTTGGCGCGGGTGGCCGCGACCTCGGCCGCGCCCAGCGCCGCTCCGTGGGTCTTGTGGCTGCCCTCCATGGTGGCGGCGCCCTTGCCGATGCGGGTGCGGCAGGCGATCAGGCTCGGCCGGTCCTGCTTGGTCGCCCACAGCAGGGCGCGGCGGATCTGGCCGTGGTCGTGGCCGTCGATGCGC
>DASPKD010000216.1:0-25723 GCA_035628275.1 Caulobacteraceae bacterium
GGCCTCCCGCCCGCCGCGGGCTTCAGGACGGGGCGCTGCCGGCTCGGCTCCGGTAAACTCACGTCCGTCCTCCCAAGCCGAGAGGCGAAGGAGGAATCCGGACAAGCCTGAATGCAAGGCTACCAGCCGGAAAGCTCGCAGGAAAACGGCTGCGCGGGGCGTCGATCCGGCGCCGAAACATAACTGCGCTTCACGGTCTCCGGGCCCCGGCCCGACGCCCCGCGCCCTCCCCACCAACTTCGCAGCGGAAGCGCGAGGACGCGGATGTGTGCCCACCGCTTGCGTTCGCGACCTTCGTCTCCCGCAGCCCGTCTGCTAGGAGCCTGGGTGCAGAGAAGGGACCGACGCCATGAGCCTGGACGGCGCCTACGACCGCGACAACGTCTTCGCCAAGATCCTGCGCGGCGAGCTGCCGGCGTTCAAGGTGTTCGAGGACGAGCACGCCCTGGCGCTGATGGACCTGTTCCCCCAGGCGCGCGGCCACGTGCTGGTGGTCCCCAAGGCGCCGGCGCGCACCCTGCTGGACGTGGAACCCGAGGCGCTGCAGGCGCTGATCGTTCGCGTGCGGCGGGTGGCGCGGGCGGTGCGGACCGCGCTGGAGCCCGACGGGATCAGCGTGATGCAGTTCAACGGCGCGGCCGGCGGCCAGACGGTGTTCCACCTGCACTTCCACGTGATTCCCCGTTTCGAGGGCGAGGCGTTGAAAGGCCACGGCCAGTCCGGCATGGCGGACAAGGAGGAGCTGGCGGAGCTGGCGCGCCGGATCGGGGCGGCGATGTGACGGCCGGCGAACTCCCGGGCCCGGCCGCGGGTTACGCAAGCATGGACCAGCTGACCGCGCGCGGCGCGCGCCCCGACGCCGACCAGCGCCCGCTGGAGCCGGCGCTTCCCGCCGAGACCGTCCGGCTGCAACTCGACGAGCCCCTGCCCGAAGGCGAGGAGCCGGTGGCGCACGACGTTTCGGCCGTGGCCCACGTCGGCGACACCCTGTTCCTGGCGGCCGACGAATGCGCCCACGTCGAGGTGCTGGATCGCGCCGACGACGGCCTGTGGTCGAACCACCGCCGGGTGCGCCTGGCCGACCTGTTCGACCTGCCGCACAAGGCCGACGAAATGGACGTGGAGGGCCTGGCCGCGGACGAGGACTGGCTGTGGATCGTCGGTTCCCACAGCCGCACGCGCAAGAAGCCGAAGAAGCACAAGCCGGTCGACGCCGCCGCCGTGGACCGGATGGCCGAGCTCAAGGCCAACCCCAACCGCATGTTTCTGGGCCGGCTGCCGCTGATCCGGCTGGCCGACGGCCGCTGGGGCGTGGGCGGTGTGGACGGGATAGACCCGCGCGACCGAAAGCCGGAGATGATGTCGATCGGGGCGCACGGCAGCGCCCTGTACAAGGCGCTGAAGCACGATCCGCACCTGGGGCCCTTCACCAAAATTCCGGCCAAGGAGAACGGGCTGGACGTGGAGGGGATCGCCGCCGACGGCCCTCGCGTGGCGGTCGGCCTGCGCGGCCCGGTGATCAACGGCTGGGCGTGCGTGGTCGAGTTCCGGGTGCGCGGAGGCGCCGGCGTGCTGAAGCTCGACGGGGCGGTCTCCAAGCGCTGGCTGGACCTGGAGGGTTTGGGGATACGAGACCTCAAGCGCGACGGGCGCGACCTGCTGATCCTGGCCGGCCCCAGCATGGCGCTGGACGGACCGGCGGCGGTCTGGCGGTGGCGCGACTGGGTCGGTTCGCCGCCGGAGGGCGAGGACGCACGCCTGAAGATCGATGTCGAGAAGGTGCTGGAGCTGCCTTACGGTCGCGGGTGCGACCATCCCGAAGGGATCGCTCCGTGGGACTGCGTCGACGGCGGTCCGGCCCTGCTGGTGGTCAGCGACTCGCCGGCGCGCGCGCGGCTGTCGGGCGGATCGGTGACGGCGGACGTGTTCCGGCTCTGACGGATCAGGCGGCGGGCGTCGGCTCGGGCCACCAGTCGGGGAAGACGGCGCGGGCGGGGCGGCGGGCGACGCCGAGGGGGCCGTCGAGACGATCCAGGCGCAGCAGGGCCATGACGCGGCCCGGCCGACCGGAGAGGACTTCGCCCGCGCGCAGCTCCCCGTTCAGCACCTCGGCGCCGAGGGGCGGGGGAGGGCCGTCGAGCTCCAAGGGGAGCATGCGGTTCCTGACCTGGCCGCGGCGCTTCATGCGAGAGGTGGTCTCCTGGCCGACGAAGCACCCCTTCCTGAAGTCGATCCCGTTCAGCAGGTCGAAGTTCGCCTCGATCGGCCACGTCCTGTCCGGAACGCAGTCGCGGGCCGGATCGGGGACGCCGAGCGACAGCCGGTGCGCGTCGAAATCGTCCTCGGTCGCGGTCGTATCGGGCGCCCCGCCGTAGAGGCGGGCGCCCAGCGCCTGCAGGCGCGGGTCGGCGGCGCCGGGGAGCGGGCCGTCCCCCCAGGCGGCCGACACGGCGCCCTCGGCCGACTCGATCCCGACCTGGGCGCGCAGGCGGTACCTCGACAGGCGCCGGATCAGCTCGTCGCGGCGGTCGGCGTGCACGTCGAGCAGCAGGGCGTCGGGTTCGGCCAGGACGAACAAGTCGAACAGGAACTTGCCTTGCGGCGTCAGCAGGGCGGCGAAGCGCAGGGCCCCCTCGTCCAGGGTCTCCACGTCGTTGGTCAGCAGGCCCTGAAGAAAGGACCGGCGGTCCGGACCCGTCACCCGGACGAGGGCGCGGCCGTTCAGGCGGCAAAGCTTGGAAATCATTAACGCCATTTAGGACGTGGCGCGGTTCGCCGCTATAACCGGACGCGATGGCTGGCGCCTTTCCGATTCTGTTCATAGCTCCGACGAGCCCCGAGGGCGCGGTTATGGCCTCGGGCCTGATCGCGCGGCTGCACGCGGAGATCCCGCACGCGAGCTTCACCGTCGTGACCGGCGAGGCGGCGGCGGGGCTGTTTCGCGACACGCCCCGGCTGGACCGAGTGATCGTTTGCGAGGACGCGGCCGGGCTGAAGGCGTTCAAGCTGTGGAACGAACTGAAGGCCCGGCACTGGGGCTTCGTGCTCGACCTGCGCGGCACGGGCCTGGCGGGATGGCTCAGGGCCAAGAAGCGGGCGGTGAACAAGCCTGCTTCGGGCGGCGACCCGGTCCACGCGGTGGTCGAAGCGGCCAAACTGCTGAAGCTGGAGGAAGACCCGCCCGCGCCGTACCTGTTCACCGGCGAGGAGACCGAGGCCGCGGCCGCCCAGTTCATGGGCCGGGGCGGGCCGGTGCTGGCGATCGCGCCGGGCGCCGATTGGCTGGGCAAGGCCTGGCCGGCGGAGCGGTTCAGCGAGGTGGCCGCGCGGCTGCTGGCGCCCGACGGCCCGATGGCCGGGGCGCGGCTGCTGATCGTCGGATCCGATGCGGACCGCGACGCGGCGCGCACGGTGAAGTTCGCGGCGGGCAAGGACCGCGTGCTCGACGCCACCGGCAAGCTGGACCCGCTGACCGCCTACGCGGCGCTCAGGCAGGCGCGGCTGTTCGTCGGCAACGACGGGCTGATGGCGCATCTGGCGGCGGCGGCGGGAGTGCCGACCATCGCCCTGTTCGGGCCGTCCGACGACCGGGCGTCGGCCCCCTGGGGCCGGCACGTGCGGGTGGTGCGCGGGCCGCGGCAGTTCGAGGACTTCCTGGTGCTCGATCCGAACCTGAACCAGGCGCTGAACCACATGATCGACCTGACCATGGACAAGGTGCTGAAGGCCGCGCGCAAGCTGCTGGCCGAGACGGAGCCGCAGGTTGCCTGAAACCTTCGACCTGATCGTCCGCGGCGGCGAGGTGGTGAACCACGCCGGCCGGGGGATGGCCGACGTCGGCGTGCGCGACGGACGGATCGTCACCGTCGGCGACCTGGGCCAGGCGTCGGCCGCAGAGGTGTTCGACGCCCGCGGCCTGACCGTGCTGCCGGGCGTGATCGACAGCCAGGTTCACTTCCGCGAGCCCGGGCTGGAGTGGAAGGAAGACCTGGAGACCGGGTCGCGCGCGGCGGTGCTGGGCGGGGTGACCGCCGTGTTCGAAATGCCGAACACCGAGCCCGCCACCACCGACGCCCACGCGCTGGCCGACAAGCTGGAGCGGGCGCGGGGGCGCATGCACTGCGACCACGCCTTCTACGTCGGCGGCACGCACGAAAACGCGCGGTTCCTGGGCGAGCTGGAGCGGCTACCGGGCTGCTGCGGGGTGAAGGTGTTCATGGGCGCCTCCACCGGCTCCCTGCTGGTGCCCGACGACCCGGGGGTCGAAGCGGTGCTGCGCCACGTGACGCGGCGGGCGACCTTCCACTCCGAGGACGAGTACCGGCTGGCGGAGCGCCGGCCGCTGGCCCGCACCGGCGACTGGACCAGCCACGAGGAGGTGCGCGACGCGGAGTCGGCGTTGCAATCTACGCAGCGGCTGGTGCGCATAGCCCGGAGCCTGGGCAAGCGTATCCACGTGCTGCACGTGACCACGGCCGAGGAGATCGACTACCTGGCCGACCACAAGGACGTGGCGACGGTGGAGGTGACGCCGCAGCACCTGACCCTGACCGCGCCTGAGGTCTATCGGCGGCTGAAGGGTCTTGCGCAGATGAACCCGCCGATCCGCGGGGCCGCGCACCAGGCGGGGCTTTGGCGGGGGATCGCCGACGGGGTGGCCGACGTGATCGGCTCCGACCACGCGCCCCATACGCTGGAGGAGAAGGCGCGGCCCTATCCGGCCTCGCCTTCGGGCATGCCGGGGGTGCAGACCCTGGTCTCGGTGATGCTGACCCACGTGGCGGAGGGGCGGCTGACGCTGGAGCGTTTCGTCGACCTGACCAGCCACGGGCCGCAGCGGGTGTTCGGCGTCGCCGGCAAGGGCCGCATGGCCGAGGGCTGGGACGCGGACCTGACCATCGTCGATCTGAACGCGCGCGGGACGCTCACCCATGCCGAGATGGCCAGCCGCTGCGGCTGGACTCCGTTCGACGGCATGGAGGCGAAGGGCCGACCGGTTGCCACCATCGTGCGTGGCCGGGCCGTCATGCGCGAGGGCGAGATCGTCCTGCCGCACGCAGGTGAGCCGGTACGGTTCCAGGAAACGCTGGCCGGGTGAAGAAAAGGCCCGCCGGATCGCTCCGGCGGGCCTTCATCGAGCAGTTCAAGTCGGCTCAGCTCTTGCCGTTGCCCGGAATTTCGCAACGCTCGCCCTGGCGCGCGGCCGAGGTGCTGCAGTGCTGGGTCCGCTGGGCCGCTCTGGCGTCCACGGCCAGTTCGCTGATGAAGCCGCGCCCGTCTTCACAGGCGACTTCGACGATCGGACCGCCCGCCGGAGCGATGCCGATCGAGCGGAAATCCTTGACCGAGCAGGTGGCGGCCACGCGCGTGTTCTTGATCACCGTGGCCAGATGGCTGAGGAGCGTCTCCTTGCTGGTCATCTGGCACGGGACGCTTCGGGCGGCCGCGGCGAAGCAGGACTCGGTCTGGAAATCGGCTGTACCCGAGGCCGGCAGCCAAGCCACCAATCCGGCCGGCCGTTCAGGGCAGACGTACTCGACGATCTTGCGTTTCCGGCCGGAGGACTCCTCGGCGATCTG
Source organism: Caulobacteraceae bacterium (assembly GCA_035628275.1). GTDB lineage: Bacteria > Pseudomonadota > Alphaproteobacteria > Caulobacterales > Caulobacteraceae > DASPKD01. The sequence continues at coordinate 5,580 of DASPKD010000216.1, forward strand.
ACGAGCCTGGCTGACGGTGCAAGACACGCCCTGCGCCTTCAAAGCATCGATCAAGGGAGCCTGCGCCGCCGCCTGGATGACCGCGGCGTCCGTGAGCTTGCAGCCGCCGGCGATGCCGCTCGCCCGCACGCAGTCGATCGAGCGGACGAAAGCGCCCGCCGGGGTGGTCTCCATCATGAAGCCGGGCTTGGGCGCGGTGCAGGCGAGTTCGTAGTACTGCTGCCCCTTCTGGTCGGCGGCCACAAACCGCACGTCGACCACGTCGCACGCTTGCGCGGCCGAGCGGGAGATCGCCGCCAACGCCTTCACCTGATCGGCCTGGGTGGTCAGCTTGCACTGATACCCGCCGGCGCCCGCAGCCAGACAGTTCGTCGGACGGGTGGTCGAAGCGGACACGTCGAGCAGATAGCCGCCGCCTTCCGCGCAGGACACCTCGTAGCGGTCGGCGTTGTCCTTGTTGGTCTTGCCCACCCACTCGGCGTTCACGACGGTGCAGGCGACGCCCGCCTGTCCCGGGTAAGGCTGGGTGGCGATCTTCAGGTCGAGGTTGCGCGGCAGGGTGCAGACCGTATCGAAACGCTCGCCGGACGCCTTGGCGAGATCAGCGTGCTTCTTCGCCGAAAGGCAGGAAAGCGCGGTCGTGGGGGCGGCGGCGTCCGGAGCGCCGGCGACGATGTAGCCGGGCCCTTCCGAGCAAGCGATCTCGAAAACGTTCAGCGTGTGGACCTTGCCCGAAGCATCCTTTTGGGCGGACGTCCCGATGTTGCGGGACTCCACCAGGGTGCAGCCGTAGCCCAGCTTCTGGGCGTACTGGACTGCGGCCGCCTTCTGATCGGCGGTCATCTCCGGGCTTGGCCTAGCTTTCGTCTGACCCCGGGACGCCTTCTGCGCGACGGCCGGTCCGCCGGCCAGGGCGACAGCCAGGACGGCCGCCAGCCCCAATTTCATGACATTCATCGCGGCTCCTCTCTCGATACTTCGCTGAACGCCTTCGCTCCGGCGGGGCGGGCGGTCAAGGGGGAACGCTGATGCCGGGAAATCGTGGCGGTCCGGAGACCGCAAACCGGCTTCACCCCGGCGGAGGGATGACGTAAGACTGCGGGTCGGTTTTCAATGGAGACGCGCTTTGCGCGACGGCGTACCCGATTCCGAGCTGCCCGAGGACGCCGGCGAGGCCCGTCGCGCGCCCCTGGTCTACCCGTTCGAGACCCGGCCGGAGCCCGGCCAGGCGATGGAGGTCGCGCCGGGCGTCTTCTGGATCCGCATGAGCCTGCCGTTCCAGCTGGACCACATCAACGTCTGGGCGCTGAAGGACGGCGACGGCTGGACGGTGGTCGATACCGGCGTGCCGATGCCGGACACCAAGGAAGCCTGGCGCGGGCTGTTCGCAGGGCTGTTCGAAGGGCGGCCGGTGAAGCGGGTGATCGGCACCCACATGCACCCCGACCACATCGGCTTGGCCGGCTGGATCGCCAAGAAGCACGACTGTCGGCTGTGGATGACGCGGCTGGAGTACGTCACCTGCCGCATGCTGATCGCCGACACCGGCCGCGACGCGCCGGAAGAGGGCGACCGGTTCTACACCGCCTGCGGCTGGACCGAGGCCCAGATCGACCACTGGCGGGTGCGCTTCGGCGGCTTCGGCAAGGCGGTGCACCGCCTGCCCGACAGCTATCGCCGGATCGAGGACGGCGAGACCATCCTGATCGACGGACGGGAATGGACGGTGGTGGTCGGCAACGGCCACTCGCCCGAGCACGCCTGTCTGTGGCGGCCCGAAGACGGGGTGATGATCTCCGGCGACCAGGTGCTGCCGAAGATTTCGTCGAACGTGTCGGTGTGGCCGACCGAGCCCGACGCCGACCCGCTGTCGGACTGGTTGGAGTCGCTGGCCAAGCTGAAGCGGGTGCTGCCGGCCGACGTTCTGGTGCTGCCTTCGCACGGCGATCCGTTCCACGGCCTGCACACGCGGCTGGATGCACTGAACCGCGGGCACGAGCGCTCCCTGCTTCGGCTGGAGAAGCTGCTGGGCGAGCCCAAGCGCGTGATCGACGTGTTCGGCGCCCTGTTCGCCCGGCCGGTGGGCGAGGGGATGCTGGGCCTGGCCACCGGCGAGAGCGTGGCGCACCTGAACTGCCTGCTGCGGCGAGGCCGCGCCGCCGCCGAGACCGACGCGTCCGGCGTGACCTGGTGGCGGGCCGCCGCCTGACTTTTCTGGAGACCCCGATGACCGACCACGTTCAGACCGCATTGCAAGGCGGCGTCCTGACCATCCGCTTCGCCAGGCCGGACAAGAAGAACGCCATCACCGACGCCATGTACCGCGTCGTCGCCGAAGCCTTGGAGGACGCGGCGACGAGCGAGCGGGTGCGGGTGGTGCTGTTCGAGGGCGAGGGCGACAGCTTCTCGGCCGGCAACGATATCGGCGACTTCGTGCAGATCGCCACTTCCGGCCGCCCGGCGGGAGAGGCCGCGGTGTTCCGCGTGCTGAAGGCGCTGGCGCATTTCGACAAGCCGGCGGTGGCTGCGGTGAAAGGATCCGCCGTCGGCATCGGCACGACCCTGCTGCTGAACTGCGACCTGGTCTACGTGGCGGAGGACGCCAGGCTGTCGACGCCGTTCGTGAACCTGGCCTTGGCGCCGGAGGCGGCGTCCAGCCTGCTGCTGCCGGCCCGTATCGGCCACGCGCGGGCGTTCGCCATGTTCGCGCTCGGCGAGCGCATCGACGGCGTGGCGGCGGCGGCGTGGGGGATCGCCAACGCGGCGCTGCCGGCGGATCAGGTGGAGCCGGCCGCGCGCGCGGCGGCGGCGGCCTTGGCCAAGCGCCCCCCGGAGTCCCTGCGCTTGACCAAGCGGCTGATGCGCGACGGGGCGGCGCTGTGGGCGCACATGGAGAAGGAGAACGCGGCCTTTGGCGGGCAGTTGACCTCGCCCGAGGCGCGCGAGGCGTTCATGGCCTTCGCCGAGCGGCGGGAGCCGGATTTCTCCAAGGTCCCGTGAGCCGTTGACCCGGGGGGCGGAGGTCCCTATCTGCCGCCGCTCGCCGAAGCGCGCGACTTTTCCACAAGCGGCGGCGGTTCTTTGTCTGGAGCACCCCCCGTGGCCTGTGCGTACGCGTTCGACGATCCTGCCATGATCGAGCCCGAGCGGCCCGCCGACGCCGCCGCGGCCGAGGACCTGGTCGACGCCGCGTTCGGTCCCGGCCGCTACGCCAAGACCGCCGAGCGGCTGCGCGAGGGAAACACGCCGGTGCTGGCCTTCGTCGCGCGCCGGGACCGGCGGGTGGTCGGGTCGGTGCGGCTATGGCCGGTGACGGTCGGCGGCGCGCCCGCCCTGTTCCTGGGACCGATCGCGGTGGACGAGGCCGAGCGCAAGTCGGGCGTCGGCGCGGCCCTGGTCGAGGCGGCCTGCGCGGCGGCGGAAGAGCGGGGCTGGAGCACCGTCCTGCTGGTCGGCGACACGCCCTACTTCGGCCGGTTCGGCTTCCAGCGCGCCGAGGGCGTGACCCTGCCGGGGCCCGTGGACCCGCGGCGGGTGCTCGTGCGGTGCGCGGGCGAGGCGCGGAGGGGCATGGTGGTCGCTTCGCTCACTCACTCGGGCTATCGCAGTTAAAGCGCTACCGACTCCCTTCCCCCTCGGTGGGGGAAGGGCGGGGATGGGGGTGCGCGCGCGACGCTGACGCAGAAAGCGCTTGAGGCGGCGCCCTGACGTCCTGCACCGGCACGCCCCCTCCACCGCCTTCGGCGGCCCCCTCCCCGTACGCTCCGCTACGGGGGAGGAGTTTGGCCCCGTCTCGCGCGGATCTCCCGCAGAGAGAAGGTTACAAGGAAGCCGCCAGCGCTCCCACGACCTCTTCCGCCTTCGCTCCGTCGCGCAGCCGCAGGCGGTGGCCCAGCACCGGCAGGGCGAGGGCGCGCACGTCGGCGAGCGAGGGCGAGGCGCGGCCGTCCAGCAGGGCGCGGGCGCGGGCCAAGCGCATCAGGCTCTGGCCGGCGCGGGGACCGGGGCCGCGCGCCACCGCCTCGCGCACGATCGCGGGCGCGGCCGGATCGTCGGGACGGGCCCGGCGGACCAGCTCGAGGATGGCGGTGACCACGCTTTCGCCGACCGGCAGCTCCACCGCCAGCCGCTGCGCCGCCAGCAGGGTCTTCAGGTCCGCCGCCGGGGCGATCTCCGGCTGGCGGCGGCCGGCGTCCAGCAGCAGGCGGCGCTCGTCGTCGCGGCCGGGGTAGCCGACGCCGACCTGAAGCAGGAAACGGTCCAGCAGCGAGTCGGTGAGCGCATTCGCGTCAGCGGCGCCGCTGCGGGTCGCCAGCACGTGGAAGGGCAGGGGAAGGCGCCGCACGCCGTCGGGGCCGGAGACCTCGCCGCCCTCCATCGCCTCGAACAGGAAGGTCTGAAGGCGGGGGCTCGCCCGGTCCAGGTCTTCGGCGACCAGCAGGTTGGTGAAGATCGGGCCGGGCTCGGTGCGGAACCGCCGCGCTTCGACCCCGACCGGCGCGTCGCGGCCGGTCAAGTCGGCGGCTTCGAGGTCGGGGGTGAACTGCACCGCGCCCGAGCCCAGGCCGAAGGCGCGCGCCGCGGCCGTGGCCAGCCGGGTCTTGGCCAGGCCCGGCGCGCCCGCGATAAGGGCGTGGCCGCCGGCCACGACCCCGGTCAGCACCAGCTCTACAGCCTCGTCCTGGCCGAACACCGCCCCGCGCAACGCCCGCCGCACGGCGCCGAGTGCGGCGCTCGCGCGTTCGAAGGCGGCGACGATGTCGTCGGACGATGACGCTTCCCTGGCGGGCTGCATGGGCCTACCTCGTACTCGGATCAGGGAAGTGGATCAGATCAGGCTGCACGGGAAGGCTTTGTGAGCGGGCGCGACGAAATATCCGATAAACGCGGGCTTTCCGGCGTCGTCGAGGCCGCGCGCGCGTCCGGGGAAAAACGAGGCCTGCCGCCCGTGCATCTCTGGAACCCGCCCCACTGCGGCGAGATCGACATCGTCATCCGTCGCGACGGGACCTGGATGCACGAGGGCTCGCCGATCGGGCGCAAGGAGCTGGTGCGGCTGTTCTCCACCGTGTTGCGCAAGGATCCGGACGGTTTCCACCTGGTCACCCCGGTGGAGAAGATGCGCATCACCGTCGAGGACGCGCCGTTCCACGCAGTGCGGGTCGACCGGGCCGGCGGCGCCCTGGTGTTCGTGACCGACGTCGGCGACGAGGTGCGCGCCGGACCCGAGAACCCGATCCGGGTGGAGACCGACCCGGCCACGGGCGAGCCCGCGCCCTACGTCCACGTGCGGCGCGGCCTGGAGGCGCGGATCGACCGGCCGGTCTTCTATGAATTGGTGGAGATGGCGCAGGAGCGTGACGGCCCGAGCGGGCCGGTGCTGGGGGTCGAGTCCGACGGGGCGTGGTTCGCGCTCGGCGAAGCGGGGGCGCACCGGGCGTGAAGAGCCTGCGTCCCCTGTTGCAGGAGCGGCTGGACCCGCTCGACCGTTGGGACCCCGCCCTGGTCGCCGACCGCTCGGACTTCGACCTGAATCCGGAGCTGCGGCCGAACGACAAGCGGCTGCTGCGCGACGCGGCGGTGCTGGTGCCGCTGGTGGAGCGCGAGGCGGGCCTCAGCGTCATCCTGACCCGCCGCACCGACACCCTGAGCAAGCACGCCGGCCAGATCGCCTTTCCAGGCGGCCGTCTCGATCCCGGCGAAGGGCCGGTCGAGGCGGCGCTGCGCGAGGCGCACGAGGAAATCGGCCTAGACCCCGCCTTCGTCGAGCCGATCGGCCTGTCCACCCGCTACGAGACGGTGACCGGCTACGTGGTGACGCCGGTGGTGGGCTTCGTCAGCCCCGGGTTCACGCTGCACGCCAACCCCGCCGAGGTCGCCGAGGTGTTCGAGACGCCGTTCGCCTTCCTGATGGACCCGGCCAACCACCAGCGGCGGTTCTATGAGACCGAAGCGGGGGCGCGGAGGTACTTCTACGCCGTGCCGTACGAGGAGCGGTTCATCTGGGGCGCGACGGCGGGAATGCTGAGGGCTTTGTGGGACCGGCTCTACGCCGACAAGGCGGCCTGAGCGGTTTCGCGCTTCGCCGCGAAGCGGATTAGGCTGTCAAGCCATGACCCGTCTGCCGCCCCAGCCCTGGATCCACGCCGCCCCGACCCGGCGCGTGCTGGACGCGCTGGAGGCCGAAGGCGGCGAGGGCTGCGCGCGGTTTGTCGGTGGGGCGGTGCGAAACGCGCTCATGGGCCTGGAGGTCGCCGACGTCGACATCGCCACGCCGCTGACGCCGGAGCGCGTGATCGCGGCGCTGAAGCGGGCGGACATCCGCGCGGTCCCGACCGGAATCGAGCACGGCACGGTGACTGCGGTGGCCGACCACGCGCCGTTCGAAATCACCACGCTGCGCCGCGACGTCTCCACCGACGGGCGCAACGCCACCGTGGCCTTCTCGACCGACTGGGCCGAGGACGCGATGCGGCGGGATTTCCGGCTGAACGCGCTCTACGCCGACCGGGAAGGGACGGTGTTCGATCCGGTCGGGGGCGGGGTGAAGGACGCGCTGGCCGGGCGCATCGTGTTCGTGGGCGACGCCGAGACGCGCATCCGCGAGGACTACCTGCGCATCCTGCGCTTCTTCCGCTTCTTCGCCTGGTACGGGCGCGGCGAGCCGGACGCGGCGGCTCTCGCCGCCTGCGCGGGCTTGAAGGACGGAATGGTTCGGCTGTCGGCCGAAAGGGTGTCCAAGGAACTGCTCAAGACCTTGGCCGCGCCCGACCCGCGCGCGGCCGTGAGGCTGATGGACAGGACCGGGGTGCTGCGCCGGGTCGTGCCGCGGCCGGACCTGACGCGGTTCGAGGCGATGGTTCCTTTGGGCACCGATCCGTTGCTGCGGCTGTCGGCTGTGCTTCCGGACGAGCGTGAGGAGGTGGCGGCGCTGGCTTCGGGGCTGCGGTTGTCGAACGAGGAGCGCGACCGGCTGCTGGCCGCCTTGCCGGACCGGGAGCGGGTCGATCTGGACCTCACCCCGCCGCAGGCGCGCGCGGCGCTGTACCGCCTGGGCGCGCGGACGTTCGCCGACCGCGTCACGCGCCTCTGGGCCGAAGCGGGGCCGCAAGGCGAGGCGAGGGCGCGCGCCCTGCTGACCCTCGCCCGTGACTGGACCCGGCCCCGGTTCCCGCTGGGCGGCGCCGAAGTGGCGGCGCTGGGCGTCTCCCCGGGACCGGAAACCGGTCGGCTGCTGAAGGCGGCGGAGGCGTGGTGGATCGAGAACGACTTCCCCGAGCACGGGGCGCGCGAACGCCTGGCGGACCTGGCCGGCCGTCTCCCTCCCCAGGGCGGGGAGGGAGACGCTTGAAGGGCGATCAGCCGTTCAGCAGGCCCTCGGCGGCGAGGGCTTCCTGCACCGCAGGACGGGCGGCGATGCGTTGTAGGTAGGCCTGCAGCTTCGGATAGGCGCTCAGGTCGACCTCCAGCGGACCGGCCCAGCTCAGGACGGTGAAGGTGTAGGCGTCGGCCACGGTGAAGCGGTCCGCGGCGACGTACTCGTGCTCGGCCAGCCGCGCCTCGACCAGGTCGAAGCGGGTGTTCAGCCGCTCAATGATCGCAGCGCGGGCCGCGGCGTCGGGGCGGCGCCACAAGGGGCCCAGTCCCTTGTGCAGTTCGGTGGAGACGAAGTTCAGCCACTCGATCACCCGGAAGCGCTCCAGGCCCGAGGCGGGCAGCAGGCCGGGTTCGGAGCCCTGTTCGGCGACCCACTGGACCAGCGCGGCGGCCTCGGTCAGCACCTGCCCGTCGTCCAGCTGGATGGCGGGAACGGAGTTCTTCGGGTTCAGCGCCGTGTAGGAGGCGCCGGTGTCGGCGATCTGGTGACGCTGAAGGTCGACCTTGACCAGTTCCAGCGGGACGCCGGCCTCGCGGGCGACGATGTGCGGGGCGAGCGAGCAGGCTCCGGGGGCGTAGTAGAGTTTCATGGCGCAGTCCTCGGTGACGACGACCGACCTCGGCCGTTGCAGCAGCAACTATGATCGCGGATGTTGCCGTTCAAGGGGGCCGCCCTCGAGCTCACACCCGCTCGATCACCATCGCGATCCCCTGGCCCACGCCGATGCACATGGTGCACAGTGCGTAGCGGCCGCCGCGGCGGTGCAGCTCCTCGGTCGCGGTCAGCGCCAGCCGGGCGCCGGACATGCCCAGCGGATGGCCGAGCGCGATGGCACCGCCGTTTGGGTTCACGTGCTCGGCGTCGTCGGGCAGGCCCAAACGGCGCAGCACCGGCAGGGCCTGGGCGGCGAACGCCTCGTTCAGTTCCACCACGTCCATGTCGCCGATGTTTAGGCCCGCCTTCTCCAGCACCTTCAGCGAGGCGGGCAGGGGGCCGATCCCCATGATCCGCGGCGGCACGCCGGCCACCGCAGTCGCCACCACCCGCGCGCGCGGCGTCAGGCCGTGGCGCTGGACCGCGCCGGCCGAGGCCACCAGGATGGCCGCCGCCCCGTCGTTCACGCCCGAGGCGTTGCCCGCGGTCACCGTGCCGTCGGCGCGGACGAACGGCTTCAGCTTGGCAAGCTGCTCCAAGGTGGTTTCGCGCGGATGCTCGTCGCGCTCGACCAGCAGGTGGTCGCCCCTCTTCTGCGGGATCGGCACCGCGACGATCTCGGCGTCGAAGCGCCCCGACGCCTGGGCGCGGGCGGCGCGCTGCTGGCTGCGGAGCGCGAAGGCGTCCTGGTCGTCGCGCGCGACCTGGAACTCCTGCGCCACGTTCTCCGCGGTCTCCGGCATGGAGTCGACGCCGTGCTCGGCCCGCATCACCGGGTTGACGAAGCGCCAGCCGATGGTGGTGTCGTGGATCTCGGCCGAGCGGGAAAAGGCGCTGTCGGCCTTGCCCATGACGAAGGGGGCGCGGGTCATGCTCTCCACCCCGCCGGCGATCATCAGCTCCGCCTCGCCGGCGCGGATCGCGCGCACGGCGATCGACAGGGCGTCCAGCCCCGAGCCGCACAGGCGGTTGACGGTGGAGCCCGGCACGTCTTCCGGCAGACCGGCCAGCAGGGCGGCCATGCGCGCGACGTTGCGGTTGTCCTCGCCCGCCTGGTTTGCGCAACCCAGGATCACGTCGTCCACCCGCGCCCAGTCCACCCCGGGATTGCGTTGCTTCAGCGCCTTGATCGGGCAGGCGGCCAGGTCGTCGGCGCGCACCCCCGCCAGCGCCCCGCCGTAGCGCCCCACCGGGGTCCTGACCGCGTCGCAGATGTAGGCGTCCGCCATGCTCTCTAGTCCTCTGTCGTCACCTGCCCGCCGACCGTGCGGCTGAGCCCGTTGAACTCCGCGACGGTGCGCCCGTCCTCGCCGCGCACCACCACCCGATAGACGCCCGAGCGACCGGCGACCGCCTGCTCGGAAGCCTCCGCCGTCAGCCGTTCGCCCGCCTGTCCGGCCGACAGGAAGACGATCGACGCCTGCTGGGCCACCGTGGTCTGGTTGCGCGAGTTGCAGGCGTAGGCGAAGGCGGTGTCGGCCAGCGCGAAGATCATGCCGCCGTGGGCGATCCCGTGCCCGTTCAGCATGTCGGGGCGCAGGCGCATGGCGACCCGCGCGTAACCCTGCGCCGCCTCCTCGATCTCCACGCCCCAGGCGGGGCCGGTCCCCTCGCGCGACAGCAGGGTCTCGGCCACCCGGCGGGCGAGCGACGGCTCGCTCACGCCGGGGCTCCTTCGCAGATCCGACCCATCGAAGCCCCTCAGTCGACCAGCACCACGCCTTCGCGCCGGGTGTCGGCGCCGCCTTCCAGGCCGGTCAGGCGGACCACGAAGCCGTGCAGGCCCGAGTTCTCGCCCGAGCCGCCCTTGACCTCCACGCCCAGCGCCTTCAGCGCCGCCAGCGTCTCCGGCGGGAACTTGGCGGCCTCGCCGTTGAAGGCCGAACCCCGGGCCACGAGGTTCGGCAGGTCGATCGACTGCTGCATCGACAGCTTCCAGTCGAACAGCCCGACCAGGGTCTTCAGGTTGTAGGCCACGATGGCCGAGCCGCCGGGCGAGCCCAGGGCGGCCACCACCTTCCCCTGCTCGTCCAGCACGATCACCGGGCTCATCGACGAGCGCGGGCGCTTGCCCGGCGCGACAGCGTTGGCGGCCGGAGCCCCGTCCTTCTCGACCGGTGAGAAGGAGAAATCGGTCATCTGGTTGTTCAGGAAGAAGCCGCCGGCCATCCGGCCCGAGCCGAACAGGCTCTCCACGGTGGTGGTCATGCTGACCACGTTTCCATAGGCGTCGGCGACGACGAAGTGCGAGGTGCCGGCGGGCTCGCGCGTGCGGTCCGGCGCGCGCTCGCCGGCGCCGGCGGGGCTGCCCGGTGCGGGCGCGGGACCGGCCCGCTCGCCGATCAGGGCGGCGCGGGCGCGCACATAGGCCGGGTCCAGCAGGCCCTCCACCGGCACGCCGACGAAGGCCGGATCGCCGACGTAACGGTCGCGGTCGGCGTACATCACCCGGGACGCCTCGGCGAAGGCCAGCCAAGCCTTGGCGTCGTCGGGTCCGCGCCGATCGATGTCCGTGTGCTCCAGCAGCATCAGCCCCTGCAGCAGCGCCACGCCGCTGGAGGGCGGGGGCATGGTGCAGACGATCCGCACCGTCCGCCACGGCCGGCACAGGGGCTCCCGCTTGACCGGCCGGTAGCGCTTCAGATCGTCGAGCGTCATCGCGCCCGGCCGGGGCGCCGCGCCGACGGCGGCCACGATCTCGCGCGCCACCGCGCCTTCGTAGAAGGCCTTCGGCCCCTCCGCCGCGATCCTGCGCAGGGTCGCGCCGTAAGCCGGGTTCCTCAGCAGGTCGCCCTCGTCCACCAGGGTGCCGTCCGCCTCGGTGAAGTAGGCGACGACGTCCGGACGCCTGGTCTGGGGGAAGGCGCCGTTCACGTAGCCCGACAGCCGCGGGCTGACGCGGAAGCCGTTCTCGGCGTGGGCGATCGCGTCGGCGAACAACTCGCGCCAGGGCAGGCGGCCGTGCTCGCCCTGCACCTCGGCCAGCATGGCGATCACCCCCGGGACCCCCGTCGCCCGGCCGCTGACCACCGCTTCGGCGAAGGGCAGCGGCTTGCCGGCCTCGTCCAGGAACATGGTCGCGTTCGCGCCCCGGGGCGCTGCCTCGCGCCCGTCCCAGGCCGACACCCGGCCGGTGCGCGCGTCGTAGTGCATCAGGAAGGCGCCGCCGCCGATACCCGAGCTCTGCGGCTCGGTCAGCGACAGCACCGCCTGGATCGCCACCGCCGCGTCCACGGCGGTCCCGCCGCGCCGCAGCACCGCCATGCCGGCCTCGGCCGCCAGCGGATTGGCCGCCGAAACCAGCCGCCGCCCCTCGGCCGGCCCCGGTGCGGAGCCGCCCGGAAGCCGCGGCGGCCACAGATCGGGCAAGGGCGCGCAGGACGCCAGGGCGAGCAGCAGAAGGGCGGACAGGCGACGCAGGATCATGGGCGCACTTAGGCCGAAGCCATGCTCTGGAACAAGGTTTAGCGGCCCCGGCGAAGCCTCCGGAAAATCCCGCCGAACGGCCCTTGAAACCGCCCGCGTCCGCGTCTAGGTTCCGCGCCCTCGCCGCAAGGCGTGCGCGCCCGTAGCTCAGCTGGATAGAGCATCAGACTACGAATCTGAGGGTCGGACGTTCGAATCGTTCCGGGCGCGCCATTCTTCCTTCCTGCATCGTGATGTTTCCCGTCTCGGCCGCTTCCGGCGTTTGTGAACCGGCGGCGGGTAGGCGCTGAGCGTCCAGGGCTCTAGATAACGGCGGAAGCCGAAGGAGCCCGCCATGATCCCCGCCGCCGCCTACGCCGGATTCGACGCGACCTCGCCGTTGCGCCCGTGGAACTTCGAGCGGCGCGATCCGGGGGCGCACGACGTGGTGATCGACATCCTGTTCTGCGGGGTCTGCCACTCGGACCTGCACACGGTGCGCAGCGAGTGGGGGCCGGCGGCCTACCCCTGCGTGCCGGGCCATGAGATCGTGGGCCGGGTGGTGCGGACGGGTGCCCACGTCTCGAAGTTCAGGGAGGGCGATCTGGTCGGGGTCGGCTGCCTGGTCGACTCCTGCCGCGCCTGCGAGAGCTGCGGGGAGGGGCTGGAGCAGTACTGCGAGGGCGGCTTCACCGGCACCTACGGAAGCGTCGAGAAGGAGACCGGCCGCCCGACCTACGGCGGCTATTCCACCGCCATCGTGGTGACCGAGGACTTCGTGCTGCGCATCCCCGAGGGGATGGACCCGGCGGGGGCGGCGCCGCTGCTGTGCGCGGGGATCACCACCTACTCGCCCTTGCGGAATTGGAAGGTCGGGCCGGGGCAGAAGGTCGGCGTGGTCGGCCTGGGCGGGCTCGGCCACATGGGGCTGAAGCTGGCCAAGGCGATGGGCGCGCGGGTGGTGCTGTTCACCACCTCGCCCGACAAGGCCGCCGACGCGATGCGCCTGGGCGCCGACGAGGTGGTGCTGTCCAAGGACCGCGAGCAGATGAAGGCTCACGCCGGCAGCTTCCACTTCATCCTGAACACGGTGGCGGCGCCCCACAACCTGGACGTCTTCATCGGCATGCTGCGCCGGGACGGGACCATGTGCCTGGTGGGCGCGCCGGCGGAGTCGCACCCCTCGCCCCAGGTCTTCGGCCTGATCATGCGCCGTCGAAGCCTGGCGGGGTCGCTGATCGGCGGCATCGCCGAGACCCAGGAGATGCTCGACTTCTGCGCCGAGCACGGGCTGACCGCCGACATCGAGATGATCCGGATGGACCAGATCAACGAGGCCTACGAGCGGATGCTGAAGTCGGAGGTGAAGTACCGCTTCGTCATCGACATGGCGTCGCTGAAGGAGGGACGCGAGGCGGCGTGAAGCCCTTTTCAGTCAACGCCGTCATCCCGGCCGTAGCGTAGCGAAGAGCCGGGACCCAGGAGCCGGCGGAGCGCTCCGGCGCCTGGGTCCCGGACAAGCGCTGACGCGCATTCCGGTATGACGTGATTGGCGTCGTCTCTTGTTGCTGCGCTCTGGCGCTAAGAATCAGCGCGCGGGCATGAAGCGGCTGTTGCGCAGCAGGGCGGCGGTGATCAGCGAGACCAGCACCCCGACCGGGAAGATCTCCGAGAAGGTCATGGGCAGGCGGAACAGCGGGTTCTGGTACTGCACCGACCAGGCCTGGAGCTCGGCCGACATCTCGGCCAGCTCGGCCGCGCTCGCGCCCTCGGCGCGCTTCTGGGCCAGCATCGTCTCGCCGTACTCGGCGGCGAAATCCAGACCGCTGATCGCGGTCGCCGCCTCCCAAGAGAGCACGTAGAGGATCGAGGCGACCAGGCTGATCGCCAGGCCCATGCCGAGCGCTGGCCAGAACCGGATCACGCCGCCCAGGTCGCGGTCGCGCCGGCGCTTGACGCCGAGGAACACCGCGCTCAGCGCGATCAGCATCACCAGGTAGCCGACCACCATGCCCCACGGCATCGGCAGGTGGCCGACCGTCAGGGTCATGGCGAACATGGGCACGCCCACGATCAGTCCGGCGACGGCGCCGTAGGTCAGGATTTGTCGAAGCATTTCAGGTCCCCCTCTCCGGGTGTTGAGAACGCCCGGACCGGACCATCCTACAACGAGGCGCGCCATCACCCGAACGGGGGATTTGGGCGGCGTCACCCGGCCGTAAGGAGGTTCAGGGCAGGAGGCCGAGTTCGCGGGCGCGGGCGACGGCGTCGCCGCGCCGCGTCGCGCCGAGCTTTCCCAGCAGGCGCGCGACGTGGGTCTTCACCGTCTCGGGCGAGACCTTCAGCCGCCGGGCGACCTCCTTGTTCGAGCGGCCGGCGGCGATCTCCTCCAGCACCGTCAGCTCTCGCGGGGTGAGGCCGAGCGCCGCCGCGGCGCGGGGGTTGCCGTCGAAGGCCGGGGGAGGCGCCTTGCGGAACAGCCGCGCCCCGACCAGCACGCCGACCGCCAGGAATCCCGCCGCGACCAGCACCACGTACAGCTCGCCCGGCCGCGTCCGCGCCAGCCGTTGGTAGTCGAGCCACTGCAACAGCACCGCGCCCGCCGCCAGGGCCGCGCCGTACAGGGCGACCTGAGCCCACACGGGCAGGGTGTCGGAGAGGGGCTTGCGGCGGGGCATATGCGTAAGCCTGCCTTAGCTGACTCCCTGTCCTGGCGGGAGAGGGAGGGCCTCAGCAGCAGCGGATGCATGGGTGACAGTCTCGCCCGACTAATGGGCGACGCTCTGGTGGTGCAGGGCGCCGCGCCGCTTGAGTTCGCCGTCTGTGCGGATGCGGCGCTTCGAGCGCCGCCTTAAGCTCTTGATCCGTATAGACTTGAGTTAATCCGACGAACCAAAGCGCAGTTGACGGGTTCATACTCCGGGCTGAAAGGGTCTTGTGTATGAGTGCGCTTGAGTTGTGGGGCGGGCACGAATGTACGGTGAACCGGGTCGGGGACCGGTTCTTCGACCAGACCGTGCGCTCAGGACACCAGACCCGCCTCTCCGATCTTGAACTCTTCGCTGATCTGGGCCTCAAGGCCCTGCGCTATCCCGTGCTTTGGGAAAGGACTTCGCCCGAGCGGCCGGACGACTTCGACTGGCGCTGGACCGACGAGCGGCTGCCGGCGATCATGCGGTTGGGCGTGCGGCCGATCGCGGGCCTCGTGCACCACGGCTCCGGGCCGAAGTACACCAGCCTGGTGGACGAGAGCTTCGCGCCCGGCCTGGCCGTCCACGCGCGGGCGGTCGCCGAGCGCTATCCGTGGATCGAGGACTGGACCCCGGTCAACGAGCCCCTCACCACCGCCCGGTTCAGCTGCCTGTACGGCCTGTGGTATCCCCACGCCTACGACGAGGGCGCCTGCTGGCGGGCGCTGCTGAACGAAATCGACGCCACCCGCCTGGCCATGGCCGAGGTGCGCAAGGTCAATCCGAACAGCCGGCTGATCCAGACCGAGGACCTGGGCTACGTCCACGCCCGGCCGGGGCTGGAAGCGCAGGCCGAGTTCGAGAACCACCGTCGCTGGCTGACCTGGGACCTGTTGTGCGGGACGGTCACGCCCGATCATCCCCTGTGGGAACGCCTGTGCCGCTTCGGTCTCGAGGACCGGCTGCGGGCGATCGCCGACGACCCGTGCCCGCCCGACGTGATCGGGGTGAACCACTACCTGACCAGCGAGCGGCTGCTGGACACCCGGCTCGAGGCCTATCCGCCGGCCCTGCACGGCGGCAACGGGGTCCAGGCCTACGCCGACCTGGAGGCGGTGCGCGCGCTGGCCGACGGGCCGCTGGGGCTGGAGGCCCTGCTGGCCGAGACCTGGGATCGCTACGGCCGCACCATCGCCGTCACCGAATCGCACCTGGGCTGCACCCGAGAGGAGCAGGTCCGCTGGGTGGCCGAGGCCTGGTCGTCGGCCGAGCGTCTGCGCGCCGAGGGCGTCGACCTGTGCGCGGTCACCGCCTGGGCGCTGCTCGGCAGCCACGACTGGAACACCCTGCTGACCGCCGAGCGCGGCTTCTATGAGCCCGGCGTGTTCGACGTGCGCTCCGGCACGCCGCGCCCGACCGCGCTCGCTGGCCTGCTGAAGACCCTGGCCAGGGGGGAGGCGCCGAAAACGCTCGCGCTCAGTTCGCCCGGCTGGTGGCGGCGCGACATCCGCTTCGTCTACGAGCCGGTGTCGGAGATCCTGACGCCCGCCGTGCTGCGCCGCCCGGTCGCGCCCCAGACCCTGGCCGCGCGCCCGATCCTGATCACCGGCGCCACCGGCACCCTGGGCCAGGCCTTCGCCCGCGCCTGCGACCTGCGCGGCCTGCCCTACGTCCTGACCGACCGGCGCACCCTGGCTCTGGACCGGCCGATTTCGGTGGAGCGGGCGCTGGACGAGCTGGAGCCCTCCGCGGTGATCAACACCGCCGGCTGGGTGCGCGTCGACGAGGCGGAGGAGGCCGAGGAGGCCTGCATGGCCGCCAACGCCGTGGGCCCCGAAAACCTCGCCCGCGCCTGCGAGCGGCGGGGCGTTCCGTTCGTCACCTTCTCCTCCGACCTGGTGTTCGACGGCGAGGCCGGCCGACCTTACGTCGAGGGCGATCCGACCAGCCCGCTCAACGTCTACGGCCGCAGCAAGGCCGAGGCGGAGGCGCGGGTGCTGGCCACCGGCGCCGACGCCCTGATCGCGCGGACCGCGGCGTTCTTCTCGCCTCACGACGTGCACAACTTCGCCGTCCACACCCTCGCCACGCTCAGCCAGAACCGGGTGTTCCGCGCGGCCAACGACTGCTTCGTCTCGCCGACCTACGTGCCCGACCTTGTGGACGCGACGCTGGACCTGCTGATCGACGGCGAGACCGGCGTCTGGCACCTCGCCAACCGCGGCCGCTTCTCCTGGGCCGAGTTCGCTCGCACCTTGGCCGAGGCCGCCGACCTCGACCCCTCGCTGGTCGAAGGCGCGACCGGCGCCGACCTCGGCTGGGCCGCCCCGCGCCCGGCCGACGTCGCCCTGTCCTCGGAGCGCGGCCAGCTGCTGCCGGCGGTGGAGAGCGGCGTCGAACGCTTCGTCCACGGCTGGCGCAAACAGGCCGGCGGCGGCCGCACCCGGACCATCTGCGCGGCGGAATGACGGCGAGCGGAGACGGGAAGCGTTAGCCGGTGTACCCTCGGCGAACGCAGGATACCGAGGATGCTCCGGTTACGCTTCATGTTCGTCGCCGCCTTCTTAGCGGCCATGTCGACGAGTTTGGCGGTACCCTCTGTCGCCGCTGAACTTGAGCCTGACGCTCCTTGCCAAGCCCGTTCCTGGTCCATGTCGCCCGAGGGTGGTTTGGTCATCACCGGCTGCTTCGATGGACGGATCAGGTTGACTGACGCCGGGACGGGTAAGGTCGTGATGTCCCTCCCGGCTGGCGTCGGCTCGGTCGTTGCGACTGCCTTGTCCGCTGACGGGCGCCGCTTGGCCGCGCTGGTTCGCCCACGCGACTCTGCCTTTCGTTTGCTCCAGATGTGGGACCTCAGCTCACGAGAGCGGCTGTTCCAGGTGCAATCGAATGCAAACGGGGGCAGCTTGGCAATATCGCCGACGGGCGATCGAGTACTTCATTTTCCACAGGCGGGCGAAGACTTCGAGACGGTTCTCTGGAATGGGAACGACGGCGCGCGCCTTAAAGGCCTAGAGGGCACGGTTGACGACACTACGCCGTCGGCCATTTCGTCAGACGGACGGCTGGCGTTCACGACGGCGACAGATGGTGTTCGGGTCTACGACGCTCAAAGTGGAGAGCTTCTCTGGAAAAAACCAGGATATCACGCAGGCGGCGCCTTTTCCCCAGACGGACGCCGACTGTTGTTATGGTCATACGATGCGAAGGTTGTTTATGCGCTGACTGGCTTTGAACTTGCGTCCGCCAAAAGGGATGATCCTTTAGGAGCCTTCGGACGCGGAGCGTTTTCTCAAGACGGCATGCGCATCGTGCTGGGGCATCCTCAAGGAGTGTCTTACTGGTCGCACGACCTCCGTAAAATTTGGGCGCTGCCTACTAGAGCGGCAGTGACATGGCTCAGCACAACGCCGGAAGGCGTCTTGGTGGCTACCCTCGACGCCCGCCTGACCAAATATTCTGTGCAAGGGCGAGAAGAGGCCCATGCGACCGTCGGCGTTTTCGACGAGGATCACTTCCGGATCACTCCAGACGGCCGCTCAGCCGCCGTCGTCCATGAAGGAAAGGGCGCTGTTCGCATATTTGCGCTGTCGCCCTTTCGCGAGGTCGGCTGCTTCGCTGGTTCTCCGGGCACGTGTGGCGAGATACGGGCCGAAGCGCAGTACGGTGCGGCCGCGGCAGGCGCGGACCCTCGCTCGCTGATGGAAGCGGCCGCTGCTATGCGCCCGTTCATCGAAGAAAGCCGGCAGACGACCGCAAAGCTCGGGCTGTCGGTGTTAGCCGACGAAGGCGACCGTGTTCTGCTGGACCACGGACTCGCGGCACTGGAGCTCGGTGACTTCGCAGCCGCGCGAGATGCTTTTTCGTTAGCTCTGCGATCCCAGCTCGCGACGACGCGAGGCCGCGCCCGGGTGGGGCTTGCGAAGGTCCTTACGGGCGAGGGTAGGGACGGTGAAGCGGTCGAGGTCCTTCGAGCGGGCGCAGTGGAGCTTGCCCGCGCCCTGAGGGCCGAGCGGCTCATGTTCCATGTGCGTAACGGCAAAGACGTTCTAGCTGACCTTCATGACGAACTGGCGCGCGCCTTGCTCCGTCAGGGCCGCATCACCGAAGCCCTCGACGAGACCGAGGCGGGTTTGACATCCTACAGTCAAGGATATCAGAGCGAACCCGGCCCCAAGGTACGGTTGCTGTCGACCCGGGCGGCCGCACTGGAAGCCGCTCGCCGACCTCAGGAAGCTCACACGCTCAGAGTTCAGGCCTCGACGCTCGCAGCAGAGGCGGAGCGCCGCGACGTCCCGCTGATCGCGTCTGTACTGACCGGATTGGCAGAAAACCTGATCCTGCAGGGGAGACTGCGCGAGGCGGAAGCATACCTGGTTCAGGCGCTAGATACTTACTCCGAGTACGCCTCGCTCGACCACGTGGCGACAGTGGCCGCGACTGCGCGCCTGGGGGATCTGCGGGCCGGTAACTTGGACGAGCCCCAGCGAGCGGTGGACGTGCTGCGTCCCGTGATCAGAACTGTCGCAGCAGGCGTTGGCGCTGGAACGTTAGGAATTCGGGCCGACGGCGCCCGCCGGACGAAGTCCCGCGAAGTGTTTCGCACGGGTGTTCGTACCTACTGGCGTGCTGCTGAGGCTGCCGCGGCCCCGGTCGCCCGACCTAAAGCGGTCACCTCCGAGCGCCATCTCGTCCCTGTCGAACAGGTGTTGATGACCCCAGGCGGAGAGCAAGTGCTGACGGTTGCTGCGAACGAACCAGCCATGCTTTGGGACGTTACGACCGGACGATTGTTGCGGGTCTTTCCGATCTCATCATCACCGGTGGCGGCAAGTCTTCACCCTGACGGGCGGAGACTCCTCACCGGCTTCGACAACCGGCTGATCATCTGGGATGTTGCGAGCGGACGACAGCTGGTCTCCGTTAAGGCGGAAGGCGAAGGAGCCTTCATCGATCGCCGGGGGCGACGCTTGGCTTGGGTTGAGAATCCGAGCCAGTCGGCCACCTTCAACTTCCTCGACGGCGTGGGCGCGCCGATCTCCAGGGTGAGAACAGGATTGCGCACGCCCGCAGTAGAAGCCTCTCCTGACGACGAACTCCTGCTTGCAGTCGATCAGGAAGGACAGGGAGGTCTCTGGCGAGTCGAGGACGGCGCGGAGGTCTGCCGTTTCGATACTGCTACCCCTCTCGCGGCATTCGGAGATAAGCGAGCGTGGGTTGATTCTGTAGCGTTCACCGACGACGGCCAGCACTTCTTGGCGAGTGGCGGTGTATTGACCGTTTGGGACGTCACGTCGTGCTCACTTGTCGCCCGTCACGAAGGCGACGCTGCGGACTTCCCCAGCGATTACCAACGTGCGCTTTATGGCGGACCTCTTGTCTCTCTTAAGGCAAAGGTGGGCGAGGATGTCCTGGATGAAGTATACTTCTCACCCCTCGCGCCGGCGGCGCTCGCGTTGTTTAATTCCGGTGAATTGATCCTCGTCGATCCAAGCACAGGAGACCGCCGTCATGTGCTCGACCCCAAGGTCGATCGCGTGGCTGGTGTGGCGTTCAGCGCCGATGGAAAACATGTCGCCGCGGCGACGGGCGACGCGACCGCTCGAGTTTGGGACACGAGAACCGGACGTTTGATCGCGGCCCTCGGGCGCTGATGGTGCGGACGCCGGGACTCGAACCCGGACGGCCTGGGGCCGACAGATTTTAAGTCTGCTGCGTCTACCGGTTCCGCCACGTCCGCACGCCTTCGGGCTAGCAGAAGCGGCGCGGGGGTGAAACCCTCGCCCTCCGCTTGACAGGCGCGGGCCCCGGCGACCACGTACGGTCCGAGTCTCGAACCCGGAAAGGTGGATTCCCATGGCCCAGCACGCGGGCGCGCAACCGCTCGGACAGCCGGTCCGCTCGGCGCTGGACCTGATCGGCTCGACGCCGATGGTGGAGGTGACCGGCGTCGACACCGGCCCCTGCCGGCTGTTCCTGAAGCTGGAGAGCCAGAACCCCGGCGGCTCGATCAA
>DASPKD010000217.1:0-13566 GCA_035628275.1 Caulobacteraceae bacterium
AGAACAACGGGGAACGCAGACCATGAGCATCAACAGCGCCATGCTGGCGGGCGTGTCGGGCCTGACCGCCAACTCCGCCGCGCTCGCGGCGATCTCGGACAACATCGCCAACGTCAACACCGTCGGCTACAAGCGCAGCCAATCCAGCTTCTCGACCCTGGTCACCGCCCAGGCGGCCAAGGGCGCCTACGCCGCCGGCGGGGTGCTGGGCACCTCGCGCCAGTTCGTCACCCAGCAGGGCCTGCTGCAACGGACCGGCTCCTCCACCGATCTCGGCATCGCCGGCTCCGGCTTCTTCGTCACCACCGAGAAGCCCGAGGACCTGCAGGCCACCGACGCACGCCTGTTCACCCGCGCGGGCTCGTTCCAGGTCGACAACCTTGGCTACCTCCGCAACGCCTCGGGCCTGTATCTGCAAGGCTGGGTGGTCGACGGCCAGGGCGAGATCAACGTCGATCCGTCCGACCTGACGCGCCTGCAGTCGATCAACGTGGCGGGGGTGGGCGGCACCGCCGAGCAGACCACCCGCGTCTCGGTCAACGCCAACCTGAAGTCCAGCCAGGGCCTGTCGGCGGAACTGGGCGCCTACGACCCTGTCGCCAACTCCATGGCCATGTACGACCCGGAGACCGGCGACGGGGTGAAGCCCGATTTCGAGCTTCAGGTGCCGGTGTCCGACTCCAAGGGCGGCAAGCGCACCATCGCAATCTCCTTCCTGAAGACAGCCAACCCCAACGAGTGGCACGCCGAAATCCGCGCCGTACCCGCCTCCGACGTGGTCGCGGGCGCGCCGCTGGCGAACGGCCAGCTGGCCGTCGGCATCGTCGCCTTCACCCAGGACGGGCGGCTGGACGTGGACAACACCACCCTGATCGACCCGGACAACCCGGTGCTGTCCTTCGCCGCGTCCGGCACCGCCGCGCCGGCGGCGGGCGAGTTCAAGTGGGCCGACGGCCTGGGCGTCGCCGGCCAGGAGATTCGGCTCGACCTCGCCGACGCGGCCGGCGGCCTGACCCAGTTCGACAGCCAGTCGGTGGTGCAGGCGGTGGTCACCAACGGCACGGCCTTCGGCAACCTGACCAACGTCGAGATCGACGACGAGGGCTACGTCACCGCCATCTTCGACAACGGCGTGGTTCGCCGCATCGCCCAGGTTGCGATCGCCACTTTCCCCAACGCCGACGGGCTGAAGGCGGTGTCGGGCAACGCCTACCGGGTGTCCAACGAAAGCGGCGGCTACAACCTCAAGGCGCCGGGCACCGGCGGGGCGGGGCTGCTGTCGCCCTCGACGCTGGAGTCCTCGACCGTGGACCTGTCCACCGAGTTCACCGGCCTCATCACCACCCAGCGCGCCTATTCGGCATCTTCCAAGATCATCACGACCGCGGACGAGATGCTGGAAGAACTCCTGCGCGTGAAACGCTGACGGTAACGAACGAGTAAGGTGAATGAAGCCGGCGTTTACAGTCCCAGTTCAGGCGGAAGCTTGGGTGAACGTGATTAGTCTCTCGTTCACCACGGCGCTTAAACCGACGTTATCGGCGGGCGCCTATGCTCATCCCTCGATGGTGTGGTGAGAAAGGCGCAAAGCCAATGCTTCAAGAGCATCGCCTGAACAGCAAAGGTGAGAAGTACGTCGTCGGTCCAACCGGCGCGCCCCTGACGCTGGCGGATCTGCCGCCGGCCAACACCCAGCGTTGGGTGATCCGCCGCAAGGCCGAGGTGGTGACCGCCGTGCGCGGCGGGCTGCTGACGCTGGAACAGGCGTGCGAGCGCTACCGGCTCACCAACGACGAGTACCTGGCCTGGCAGGCGGCGATCGATCGCTGGGGCATGCCGGGCCTCAGGACCACCCGGATTCAGCAGTACCGCTGATCTCCGGCGAGTGAAGAAACAGGGGCCGCGCTCGCAAGGGCGCGGCCCTTTCCTTCGGGCGTCAGATCCCTGCGCCGGTCCGTTCTTCGCCCGCGTCCGGAACCGCCCTCGCCGCATCGGCCATCGCCGCCGGAGCGGGCGCGCCGTTCTCCAGCGCGGTCCGCATGGCGCGCAGGTCGTCGGAGATGCGGAACACCGCCACGTAGAACTCGCAGAACGAGCGCCACAGCAGCGCGCCCGCGGCCAGCACCAGGAAACCGGCGACCAGCACGGGCAGGGCCAGCAGCACGCCCATGATCCCTTCCTCGCGCAGCGCCACCCCCACCGCGCCGCCGACGGTGGCGAAGCCGCCCAGCACCACGATGGCCAGCCCGGCCCAGTAGATCAGGTGGATCACCGGCCCGGTCATCAGCTTGTCGAAGGTCAGCAGGTCCCAGAACAGCTCGCCCGGCGAGGTGCTCTGGAAGCTCTTCACCGACCGGCGGGTCTGACGCGGGGACTGTCGGGCCATTCACTCGCTCCGTAAGGGAACAGGTTTCAGCTAACAGCGGGGCGGTCCCCGCGCAACCGTGCCAGGAGCGCGAGCCCGCGCGGGAACCGGGGTCCGGCCGCGCGGTTTAGGAGCCAGCCTTTCCGGAGAACCGCCTTGAGCAAGTATCAGCCCCTGTCCGAGCATCTGGCCCACCTGCAAGGGGGCGAGTGGGCGCCCACCTTCCACGAGCTGGAGCGGATGCTGGGCTTCGAGTTGCCCAAGGGCGCGCGCAAGGAGACCTGGTGGACCAAGGACAGCGGCCACGCCGACGCCTGGAACGAGCCGGGCTGGCGGGTGGAGCGGGTCGATCCGGACAAGGAAGTGGTCAAGTTCGTGCGCGAGAGCGACGCCGGGCCTTCCGACCGCAGCGTCGCCGACCAGGACTTCGCCGAGGACGACCGGCTGATCCGCCGCCAGTTGCAGATCGCCGGCCGGCCCGTGCCGGTCCGCAACGTGGCCTTGATGGGCGGGGTGCTGGCGGTGTTCGTGGGCGCCGCGGCCTTGGCCGCCCGCGCGATCCTGCGCCGTCGGGCTTGACCGGCGGAGGCGCTGCGCCTCCGATCCGCCCATGACCGAGACCTCGACGCCCGTGCCCGCCGTGGGCGTGATCTGCCTGCGCGGCGACCAGGTGCTGCTGATCCGAAGGGGCGCGGAGCCGCGCCTCGGCGAGTGGAGCCTGCCGGGCGGGCGGATCGAGTACGGCGAACGCGCCGCCGACGCCGCCCTGCGCGAACTGCGCGAGGAGACCGGCGTCGAGGCTGAAATCACGGGGTTGGTGGACGTGGTGGACGGCCTGTTCCCGCCCCGTCACTACGTGCTGATCGACTACGCCGCGCGCTGGTTGTCGGGCGAGCCGCGGGCGGGCGACGACGCGGCCGAGGCGGCCTTCTTTCCTCTGGAGCGAGCGCTGGATCTGGTCGCCTGGGAGGAGACGCGCCGCGTCATTTCGCGCACGGCTTCGCTTTTCGGGGGAGGGCCGTCGACAGAAAGATGAATTTTCGGTTAGGGTCCGCGCCTTCTCCGGGGGGAGCCCGTCATGTCCAGGACCGTCGCCGCCGTCTTCGCCGCCTTCGCCGCGGTGTCAGCCGCCGGTTTCGCCTTCGCGGTGGGGGTGAACGCCCAGGCCGACGAGCCCGTGCGGCTCGAGGTGGAGAACGCCACCGGCATGGCCATGACCGCTCTCTACCTGGCCCCCTCGGCCACCGGGCGCGAGCGCAACGTGCTGGACGATCTGACGCGCGCCGGCGAGACCGTCGAGGTGGCGATCGGCGACCTGACCGACTGCGCCCACGAGGTGGTGGCCGAGTTCGAGGGCGGCGAGACCATCGAGCTGCGCAAGGTCGACCTGTGCGCCCTGCAAGGCCGGGCGCTGGTCGTCCACGAGTGATCCGGGCCGCGGCCGCGCTGCTCCTCGCGCTCGCCGTCGCCTTCCCCGCCCACGCCCAGACCGCCGAGCGCCGCCAGCGCCTGCTCGACCTCGCCTACGTGCTCGGCGAGGCCCACGCCCTGCGTCAGGCCTGCGCCGCCGAGGACCAGGCCTGGCGCTCGCGCATGCGCCGCCTGATCGAGGTGGAGGCGCCGGACCGCGCGCTGGAGACCCGCCTGGCGGAACGCTTCAACGCGGGGTTCCTGGCCCGCAGGGCCGAGGTCCCGACCTGCACGCCCAGGGCCGCCAAGCAGGAGGCCGAGGTCGCCCGCAAGGGTCAGGCCCTGGCGGAGTCGTTGGCCCGGTGAGCGCAGGCGTCTCGATCCTCGTAGCGTGCGGCTCAGGCCTCCGATAACCTCGGTCCATCCGAGAGTCGGGGGGACTTCTGATGGAATTCTTTGCGATCGCCTTTCTGGTCCTGGCGGTGGTGGTGCTGTTCAACGCGGTGAAGTTCGTGCCGCAGGGCCGCGAGTTCACCGTCGAGCGGTTCGGCCGCTACACCCGCACGCTCAAGCCCGGCATCTCGTTCCTGACGCCCTTCGTCGAGGGCGTGGGCCGGCGCATCAACATGATGGAGCAGGTGCTGGACGTCCCCCGCCAGGAAGTGATCACCAAGGACAACGTGCTGGTCCAGGTCGACGGCATCGTCTTCATCCAGGTGATGGACGCCGCAGCGGCCGCCTACCGCGTGGACAACCTGAACTTCGCCATCACCCAGCTGGCCCAGACCAACCTGCGCACCGTGGTCGGCGCGATGGACTTGGACGAGGTGCTGTCGCAGCGCGAGGCGATCAACACCCGCCTGCTGGCCGCCATCGACCACGCCACCAGCCCCTGGGGCGTGAAGGCCACCCGCATCGAGATCAAGGACCTGATCCCGCCGCCGGACATCACCCAGGCCATGGCCCGCCAGATGAAGGCCGAACGCGAGCGGCGCGCGGTGATCATCGAGGCCGACGGCGACAAGCAGTCGGCCATGACCCGGGCCGAGGGCGCCAAGCAAGCCGCCATCCTGGAGGCCGAGGGCCGCAAGGAAGCGGCGTTCCGCGACGCCGAGGCGCGCGAACGCTCGGCCGAGGCCGAGGCGAAGGCGACCGCCATGGTCTCCGACGCCATCGCCCAGGGCGACGTGAACGCCATCAATTACTTCGTCGCCCAGAAGTACGTCGAGGCGTTCGGGCGGCTGGCCTCCTCGCCCCAGGCCAAGACGGTGATCGTACCGGCCGAGATGAGCGGCTTGGTCGGCACCCTGGCCGGGGTGACCGAGCTGGTGAGGACCGCCCAGGCCTCGCAGGGGGGCAAGCCCACGCCGCCGCCGCCCGCGCGCGGGCGCGGGACTTCGGTCCCCGCCTCGGAGGGCTGACGCATGGACGCCCTGGCCGACCTCTACGCCGCCCAGCCCTTCTGGATATGGCTGGCGCTGGGCGCGATCCTGCTGGCGGTCGAAGCCGCGGTCGGCACCGAGTGGCTGCTGTGGCCCGCGGCCTCTGCGGCCGTCGTCGCCCTGGTGACCCTGACGCCCGCGCCGCTGAACCTCGGCGGCGAGATCGTGCTGTTCGCGGCCCTCACCCTGGTCACCACCTTCGTGGGGCGCCGGTTCGTGACGCGGGTGCAGGGCGACGGCCCCGACATCAACGACCAGCCGGGCCGCCTCGTGGGGCAGGCGGGCCAGACCGCCTCCGACATCGTCGCCGGCCGCGGCCGCGTGTTCGCCGGCGGCGCGGAATGGCCTGCGGAGCTGGAGGGCGGCGGCGACCTGCCGGCCGGCACCCGCGTGGTGGTCACCGGCGTCTCCGGCGCGGCCCTGACCGTCCGCGCGGTGGCGTAACGCTCGGTTCGGGCGCCGCTAGACCTTCAGCACCTCGTCCACGCCGCGGTTGGCCAGCCGGTCCGCAAGCTCGTTGCCTTCGTGCCCGGCGTGGCCCTTGACCCACCGCCAGGTCACGTCGTGGCGCAGGCGCGCCTGATCCAGCCGCTTCCACAGGTCGTCGTTCTTGACCGGCTTTTTGTCGGCCGTGGTCCAGCCGCGCCGCTTCCAGCCGGGCAGCCACTCGGTGATGCCCTTCATCACATAGGTGCTGTCGGTCCACAGCTCGACCGCGCAGGGCTTCTTCAGCGCCTCTAGCGCCTGGATGGCCGCCATCAGCTCCATCCGGTTGTTGGTGGTCAGCCGCTCGCCGCCCCACAGCTCCTTCTCGTGCCCGCCCGAGCGCAGCACCGCCCCCCAGCCGCCCGGCCCCGGGTTCCCGCGGCAGGCGCCGTCGGTGAAGATGACGACCTTGGTCTGCATGGTTGTCGCGTCGCCCTCGCTGCTCCGGCTCTAAGCGTCAGATTCGGCCGGAAGGGAAGGGCGACGGCGCCGCGCCCGACGGTGCGGCGCTTCACGGCGCCGCCTCGGTGCTGTAAACGGCTGAACGTGTTCAGCGCCTGTCGCGGGGAGCGCTTTTTGAACGTCGTCGTGCGGTCGCCGGAACTGTCCTTCCTCGCCGGCGGCGGCGAGACGGGCGCCCTGATGCGCGCCCGCGACTGGGCCGACACCCCGCTCGGCCCGCCGCAAACCTGGCCGCAGCCGCTGAAGACCCTCGTGGGCGTGATGCTGGGCTCGCGCCAGCCGATGTTCACCGCCTGGGGCCCTGAGCGGATCATGCTCTACAACGACGGCTACGCGGAGCTCTGCCGCGACCGTCACCCCTCGGCTCTCGGTAGTCCCTTCGCCGAGGTCTGGTGGGACATCATCGACGACGTGGGCCCTATCCTGGACGCCGCCTACGCGGGTCAGGCGACGCACATGGACGACATCATGTTCATGATGCTGCGCGACGGCCGTCCGCAGGAGACCCACTTCAGCTTCTCCTACACGCCCGTTCGCGACGAGGCGGGCGCGCCGGCGGGGGTGTTCTGCGTCTGCGACGAGACCACCGAGCAGGTCGGCGCGCAGCGGCTCACCAAGCTTCGTGCAGACCTTGGCGAACGCCTGCGCGGGGCCGAGGATCCGGCCGAGGTCATGGCCGTGGCGGCCGAGCTTCTCGGGCGCGGACTGAGCGTGGCGACCGCCGGCTACGCCGAGATCGACGAGGCCGCCGACCGGGTGCGGGTGGAGCGCGACTGGACCGCCGAGGGCTTCCGGAGCCTGGTCGGCGAGCACCGGCTGTCGGACTTCCCTCCCGACCTGATCGCCGTGCTGCGGGCCGGCCGCCTGCTCCGCATCGACGACCTCGACAGTCTGCCCCCCGAGCACAGGGCGATCTTTGAGGCGCTGGACTCGCGCGCCTTCGTGAACGCGCCGGTGGTCAGGGACGGCCGGCTGCTCGGCGAACTGTTCGTGATCAGCCGTGAACCCCGCGTCTGGACCGACGGAGAGGCGGCCCTGATCGAGGAGTTCGCCGCCCGAACCTGGTCGGCGGTCCACCGCCGGCGCGCGGAACGGGCGCTGCGTCACAGCCAGGAACGGGTGCGGCTTATCCAGC
This sequence comes from Caulobacteraceae bacterium, assembly GCA_035628275.1. Classification (GTDB taxonomy): domain Bacteria; phylum Pseudomonadota; class Alphaproteobacteria; order Caulobacterales; family Caulobacteraceae; genus DASPKD01. The sequence goes on from DASPKD010000217.1 coordinate 7,301, forward strand.
AGGCCGGCCGCATCGGCCACTTCGACTGGGACATGCGCGCGGGGGTGGTCCACCGCTCGCCCGAGTACCTGGCGCTCCAGGGGCTGCCGGCCGACGGCCCGCTGGTCGGCCCTCAGGACGGGAGCTGGCTGGAGCGGGTCCACCCGGAGGATCGCGACAAGCTGCGCGCCGCCTTCGACGAGGACCTGAAGCGCGGCGGCTCGTTCGAGCGGGAGTACCGGATCGTGCGCGCCGACACCGGCGAGGTGCGCTGGCTGCTGAACCGCGGACGCATAGACCTGGGGCCGGACGGCGAGCCCGTGCGGCTGCTGTCGGCCCAGACCGACGTCACCGAGACCAAGCGCGCCGAGGCCGCCCTGGCCGAGAGCGAGGCGCGCTTCCGCTCCGCCGCCGACGGCTCGCCCGCGTTGATGTGGATGTCGGACGAGAACGCCGAGATCGTCTACGCCAACAAGCGCTACCGCACCTTCTTCGGGGTCGACGCCGACGCCATGCTGGGCGACGGCTGGCGCTCGATCGTGCACCCCGAAGACGTGGACGAATTCCACGCGGCCTTCCTGAAGGCGTTCGCCGCGCGCGAGCCGGCCCACCTGACGGTGCGGGTGATCCATCCGGAACTGGGCGTGCGCTGGCTGACCTGCGACGGCGCCCCCCGCTACGATCCCGACGGGCGCTTTCTGGGCTACGTCGGCGTCAACATCGACGTCACCGACACCGTCACGGCGACCGAAGCCCTGCGCGAGAGCGAGGAACGCTTCCGCGCCGCCGTCCGGGCGGTCCAGGGCGTGCTGTGGACCAACGACGCCGAAGGGCGGATGACCGGCGAGCAGCCTGGCTGGTCGGCCCTGACCGGCCAGGCACGCGAGCAGTACGAGGGCTACGGCTGGGCCTCCGCGGTGCATCCCGAAGACGCCGAAGCCTCCGTGCAGGCCTGGAACGAGGCGGTCGCCGAGCGCCGCACCTTCGTGTTCGAGCACCGGGTGCGCCGCGCCGACGGGCGGTGGGGGCGCTACTCGATCCGCGCGGTTCCGCTGATCGGGGACGACGGCTCGGTGCGCGAGTGGGTGGGCGTCCACACCGACGTCACCGACCTGCGCCAAGCCGAGCAGGCCCTGCGCGAGAGCGAGGAGAACTACCGCCACGCCGCGGAGCTGAACCCTCAGGTGGCTTGGACCGCCACGCCGGACGGCCAGCTCGACCGGGTGGCCGAGCGCTGGCGCGAGTGGACAGGGACCTCGGGGCTCGGCGACACCTGGGGGCAAGGGCTGCATCCCGACGATCTGGCCAGCACCACCGAAGCGTGGGTGCGGTCGGTGGCCACCGGCGTTCCGTACGATGTCGAGCACCGGGTGAAGCGGGTCGGCGGCGAGTATCGCTGGGCCCACTCGCGTGCTTTCCCGCGCCGCGACGCGCAGGGCGCGATCATCAAATGGTACGGCTCGACCGAGGACGTGCACGAGCGCAAGCTGGCCGAGGCGGCCGTAGCCGAGAGCGAGGCCCGCTTCCGCAACGTCGCCGACCACGCGCCGGTGATGATGTGGGTGACCGAGCCGGACGGGCGCTGCACCTATCTCAACCGCGGCTGGTACGAGTTCACCGGCCAGACGCCGGCCGAAGCCGAGGGTTTCGGCTGGCTGGACGCCACCCACCCCGACGACAAGGCCGACGCAGAGCGCGCCTTCCACGAGGCCAACGCCGCGCGAGCGCCGTTTCGTGTCGAGTACCGGCTGCGCCGCAAGGACGGGACCCACCGCTGGGTCATCGATGCGGCCTCCCCCCGGTTCGGCCCGGACGGCGCCTTCCTGGGCTACGTCGGCTCTGTGATCGACATCGACGAGCGGCGGGAGGCAGAGGACCGGATTCGGGCCAGCGAGGAGCGGTTCCGCACCCTGACCCACGCCATGCCGGCTTTCGTGTGGCTCGCGGGCCAGGACGGGGCGCTGCACTACTTCAACGACCGCTGGTACGAATACACCGGCCAGACGCCGGAGGAGGCGCTGCCCGACGGCTGGGCCGCGACCCTGCACCCCGACGACGCCGAGCGCACGGCGCGCCTCTGGGCCGAGGCGCGGGCGAAGGGCGAGTTCTACGAGGTCGAGTGTCGCTACCGCCGTCACGACGGGGCCTACCGTTGGTACGTGGCCCGCGCGGAGCCGGTCCGTGACGCGTCCGGCGCGATCACCGGCTGGTTCGGCAGCAGCACCGACATCCACGACCGGGTCGAGGCCGAGGCGCGCCTGGCCGCGAGCGAAGCCCGGTTCCAGGCCATCGCCGACTCCGTCGACCAGATGATCTGGTCCACCCGGCCGGACGGCTTCCACGACTACTACAACCGGCGCTGGTACGAGTTCACCGGCGTTCCGGAGGGCTCGACCGACGGCGACGAGTGGAACGGCATGTTCCATGCCGACGACCAGGATCGCGCCTGGGCGATGTGGCGGCATTGCCTGGAGACCGGCGAGCCGTACCACATCGAGTATCGGCTGCGGCACCGCTCGGGCGCGTACCGCTGGGTGCTGGGGCGGGCCCAGGCGGTGCGCGACGAGGCGGGGCGGATCGTGCGCTGGTTCGGCACCTGCACCGACATCCAGGAGATCGTCGAGGCGCGCGAGGTGCTGTCGCGCTCGCGCGAGGATCTGGAGGTGCTCATCCAGGAACGCACGGCCGAATTGGCCGAGAGCGAACGCCGCTTCCGGGCGATCTTCGACACCACCTTCCAGCTGACGGGCCTGGGCACGCTCGACGGGACCATACTGCTGGTCAACAAGGCCGCGCTCGACGCCGCCGGCGTAACGCACGAGGTGGTGCGCGGGGCCAAGGTCTGGCAGGCGCCCTGGTGGGCGCACTCGCCGCACGAGGCCGAGCGGGTGCGCGAGGCGATCCCGCGCGTCGCCGCCGGCGAGGCCGTCCGCTACGAGGCGGAGATGGTGCTGCCGGGCCGCGAGGTCCGCACCATCGACTTCTCGATGAAGCCGGTGCTGGGCGAGGACGGCGAGCCCGCCTTCCTGGTCGCGGAAGGCCGCGACATCACCGAGCAGAAGCGCGCCGAGGAGAGCCTGCGCCAGTCCCAGAAGATGGAGGCGGTCGGCCAGCTCACCGGCGGCATCGCCCACGACTTCAACAACCTGCTGACCGCGGTGGTCGGCGGGCTGGACATGATCCAGCGCCGCGCGCCCGACGACCGCACCCGCCGCCTGGCCTCCAACGCCCTGCAGGCGGCCGAGCGCGGGGCCAAGCTGACTGGCCAGTTGCTGGCCTTCTCCCGCACCCAGCGGCTGGCGGTGGAGCCGGTGGCCATCAACCCCGCCATCGAGGGCATGCGCGAGCTGCTGGCCTCCTCGCTGGGCGGCGGGGTCGAGGTGCGCACCCGGCTGGACCCGGACGCGGGCTCCGCCCTGACCGACGCCAACCAGTTCGAGCTGGCGGTGCTCAACCTGTGCATCAACGCCCGCGACGCCCTGGGCGAAGGCGGCGGCACGATCACCGTTTCCAGCGCCTGCAAGACGGTCGCGCCCGGCGAGGCCGCCGACCTGCGGGCGGGCGACTACGTGGTGATCGGCGTCGCCGACGACGGCCCCGGCATGCCGCCCGAGGTCCAGGCGCGCGCCTTCGATCCGTTCTTCACCACCAAGCCCGTGGGCCAGGGCACCGGCCTGGGCCTGAGCCAGGTGTACGGCATCGCGCTCCAGTCCGGCGGCGTGGCGCGGATCGACAGCACTCCGGGTCGAGGAACCCGGGTCTGCCTGTGGCTGCCCGCCACCCGCCGCGAGCAGGCGAGCGAGCAGGGCGGCGCCGACCCGACTGCGATGCCGGACGAAGGCGGGCTGCGCGGCACGGTGCTGGTGGTCGACGACGATCCGGACGTGCGCGGCTTCATCGTCGACACCCTGGACAGCCTGGGCTTCCGGGTCATCGAGGCGGCGGACGGGCCGAGCGGGCTGAAACGGTTCGAGGAGGCCCGGCCCGACCTGCTGGTGCTGGACTTCGCCATGCCCGGCATGACCGGCGCGGAAGTGGCCGAGGCCGCCCGCCGCATCGCCCCCGAGCAGCCGGTGCTGTTCGTCAGCGGCTACGCCGACACCGCCGCCCTGGAACGCGCCGCCGGCGACGCGCCGGTGCTGCGCAAGCCGTTCCGCGTGGCCGAGATGGCCGCGGCGATCGAGGACGCCCTGGCGCGGGCATAAAGCCGATCTTTACTCCGTGCCCGGTAGGGTCGGGCCAACGGAGGAGTTCGCCGCCCGTGTTTTCCGTCGATCCCAAGCTGGCGCCGCGCATCGAGGCGGCCGTGCGCCGGGTGATGATCATCGACCCGACGCCCGCGTCGGCCAAGATCCTGGCCGACCTGATGAAGGCGCTGGGCGCGCGCGACGTGCTGTTCGAGCCGGAGGAGCGCCGCGCCCTCGACCTCGCGCGCGACTTCAACCCCGACCTGGTCTTCGTCGAGCGGGCGGGGCCCAAGCTCGACGGCGAGTCCTTCACGCGGCGCCTGCGCCGCTCCAGCTTCCACTGCCGCAAGGCGCCGGTGGTGATGGTCACCGCCGAGGCGACCGCCACCACCATCAAGGGCGCGCGCGACTCCGGCGTGCACGAGTTCCTGCGCAAGCCCTTCACCGCGGGCGAGCTGCTGAAGCGCGTCGAGGCCGTGGCGATCAAGCCGCGCGACTGGATCGAGGCGGTGCAATACGTCGGCCCCGACCGCCGCCGGTTCAACTCGGCCGAATTCTCCGGCGAGAAGAAGCGCCAGTCCGACCGGCCCAAGTCCGCCTCCGAGGCCCAGGCCCAGGCGATGGATCAGGCGGTGCGCATCCTGCGCGCCGCGGTGGTGCACTTCGAGAAGGACCCGACCCAGGCGGTGCGGGCGATCCAGCAGCAGGCCACCACCCTGCGCGCGCTGGCCATGTCGCAGGGCAACTCCAGCCTGGCCATCGCGGTGGCGGAGCTCGAACGGGCCCTGACCGGCGGCGCGACGTCGCTGCACGCCCTGCTGGTTCCGGTGAAGGGCGTGATCGACCTGTTCAAGCCCAACGCCCCGCCCGAAGCCAAGGTGGCCTGACCTCCCCGTCCGTGCTTTCTCCTCCGTTCATCCCCGCGGAAGCGGGGACCCAGGCGTGAGCCGGATCAACGTCGGCCTTGAACTGCTTCAATCCTCCTGCACCCGCATAAACCTGGGTCCCCGCTTCCGCGGGGATGCGCGGTTGTAAGGTTTCGAATCCCTGTTCGAGCGTGCTAGGGCCGCGGCCATGCCCGCAGCCCCCGACTTCCCGCCCCCGCCCGACCGCGTCCAGCCGAAGCGGGCGCTGATCTCCCTGTCCGACAAGACCGGCCTCGAGGAGGTCGCGCGCGCCCTTCACGCGCTCGGGGTCGAGCTGGTCTCCACCGGCGGCACCCGGGCGGCGATCGAGCGGGCCGGGCCGCCGGTCCGCGACGTGGCGGAGCTCACCGGCTTCCCGGAGATGATGGACGGGCGGGTCAAGACCTTGCACCCCAAGGTCCACGGCGCCCTGCTGGGCGTGCGCGACGCGCCCGAGCACGCCCGCGCCATGGCCGAGCACGCGATCGCGCCGATCGACCTGGTCTGGATCGACCTCTACCCGTTCGAGCAGACGGTCGCGCAAGGCGCGGGCTTCGAGGCGGCGATCGAGAACGTCGACATCGGCGGCCCGGCGATGATTCGCTCCTCGGCCAAGAACCACGGCTATGTGGCCGTCTGCACCGACAAGGCGGCGGTGGACGAGGTGCTGGCCGCGCTTCAGGCCGGCGGGGCCACGACGCTGGAACTCCGCAAGCGCCTCGCCGCCCGCGCCTTCGCCCGCACCGCGGCCTACGACGCGGCGGTGTCGGCCTGGTTCGCGGGCCAGGTCGGCGACGCGGCGCCCGACCGCAGGACCATCGGCGGGACCTTGGTCCAGACCATGCGCTACGGCGAGAACCCGCACCAGGCGGCCGCCTTCTACCGCTCAGGCCCCGCGCGGCCGGGGGTGACCACGCTGACCCAGCTCCAGGGCAAGGCGCTCAGCTACAACAACGTCGCCGACACCGACGCGGCGTTCGAACTGGTCGCCGAATTCGACCGGCCCGCCTGCGTGATCGTCAAGCACGCCAACCCCTGCGGCGTCGCGGTCGGTCGCTCGCTGGAGGACGCCTACCGCCGGGCGCTGGAGTGCGACCCGGTGTCGGCCTTCGGCGGCATCGTGGCGGTGAACCGGCGGCTGGACCGGGCCGCGGCGCTGAAGATCGTCGAGATCTTCACTGAGGTGGTGATCGCG
>DASPKD010000218.1:0-8409 GCA_035628275.1 Caulobacteraceae bacterium
CCCGACCTGCGCGACATGTTCGCCGGCGACGTGCGCTGGCTGGCCCACTACGGCTTCGCCGCCGGCCAGACGCCGAGCGCCGCGGGCGGGTTGAGCTGAGGAGAGCGCGATGAAATTCACCCTCTCCTGGCTCAAGGAGCACCTCGAGACCTCCGCCTCCATCGCCGAGGTGGCCCAGGCTATGACCATGGCGGGGCTGGAGGTCGAGGCGGTGATCGACACCGGCGCCAAGCTGGCACCGTTCACCGTCGCCAGGATCGTCGAGGCGGTCCAGCACCCCAACGCCGACCGCCTGCGCGTGTGCCAGGTGGACACGGTGGACGGGCGCAAGGAGATCGTCTGCGGCGCACCGAACGCGCGCGCGGGCCTGACCACGATCTACGCCCCGATCGGCGCCTACGTGCCGGGGTTGGGGGTGACCCTGGTCGAGAAGCCGGTGCGCGGCGTGGTGTCCAACGGCATGCTGTGCTCGGCCTCCGAGCTGGAGCTGTCGGACGAGAGCGACGGCATACTGGAGCTTTCCGACGACCTGCCGGTGGGCGCTCCGGCCGCACAGGTGTTCGCCGCGGAGCCCGCCATCGACTTCGAGGTCACGCCCAACCGTCCCGACTGGCTGGGAGTGGCCGGCATCGCGCGCGACCTGGCCGCGACGGGTCTCGGGCGGCTGATCGAGCGGCCGGTGGAGCCCGTGCCGGGCCGCTTCCCCTGCCCGATCTCGATCCGGCTGGACGCGCCGGACGCCTGCCCGCTGTTCGCTGGCCGATTGATCCGCGGCGTCAGCAACGGGCCGTCGCCGCAGTGGCTGCAGGACCGGCTGAAGGCTATCGGGCTTCGGCCGATCAACGCGCTCGTCGACGTCACCAACCTCGTCTCCTACGACCGGGCGCGGCCGCTGCACGTCTACGACGCGAACCTGCTGGTCGGGACCACCATCGTGGCGCGGCTGGGCCAGGAGAACCGCGACGACCACGCGCCCGAACACCTGATCGCGCTGGACGGCAAGACCTACGCGCTCGGCGCCGAGATGTGCGTGATCGCCGATGCCGGGGGCGAGCGCCCCGTGGGCCTCGGCGGGGTGATGGGCGGGGAGTCCACCGGTTGTTCGGAGACCACCGTCGACGTGTTCGTCGAGAGCGCGTGGTTCGACCCGCTGCGCACGGCCCAGACCGGCCGCGCCACCGGCATCACCTCCGACGCCCAGTACCGCTTCGCTCGCGGCGTCGATCCTGAGTCCGCCGTGCCGGGGCTGGAGCTGGCCACCCGCCTGATCCTGGAGCTCTGCGGCGGCGAGCCGTCCGAGGTCGTCGTGGCGGGCGCCCCGCCCGCGCCGCCGGCCGTGGTCGAGTTCGACCCGGAGTACGTGCGGCGCCTGTCCGGCCTGTCGATCGGGCGCGAGGGCGTGTTCGAGATACTGACCCGGCTGGGCTTCGGCATCGAGGGGAACGGCCCGACCGTGCGCGTGCGGCCCCCGTCCTGGCGCCGCGACGTGGAGGGCAAGGCCGACCTGGTCGAGGAGGTGGCGCGCATCGCCGGCTACGGCGCCCTGCCGTCCACGCCCCTGCCCGAGGCGCCGATCCGCCCGCAAGGCGTGCTGACGCCCCTGCAGCAGCGGGCGCGCACCGCCCGCCGTTCCCTGGCTGCGTCGGGATATGCCGAGGCCGTGACCTGGTCGTTCCTGCCGCGCGAGATGGCGGCGATGTTCGGCGGCGGGGCCCAGGCCCTGGTGCTGGAGAACCCGATCGCGTCGGACCTCGACTGCATGCGCCCCTCGGCCCTGCCGAACCTGGTGCAGGCGGCCGGTCGCAACGCCGCGCGCGGCTTCCCCGACGTGGCCCTGTTCGAGGTCGGGCCGCTGTATCTGGGCGACGGTCCGAACGACCAGCGCACCGCCGTCACCGTCGTGGTCGCGCCGCACCCGCCCCGCCGCTGGGACGGGGCGAAGGAAGACGCCCTGTTCCGGCTGAAGGGCGACCTGTTCGCCCTGCTGGAGGAAATGGGCGCGCCGGTCGCGTCCTTGCAGATCGCGCAGGGGTCGGCCGGCGCCTGGTGGCATCCGGGCCGCTCGGCGCGCGTGCAGCTGGGGCCCAAGCAGGTGCTGGCCGAATTCGGCGAGCTGCATCCCGGCGTGCTGGACAAGCTGGACGTGAAGGGGCCGGTCTACGGCTTCGAGCTGGTGCTGGACGCGGTTCCTGAGCCCAAGCGCAAGGCGACCAAGACCCGCCCGGCGTTGCAACTTTCCTCGCTGATGCCGCTGACCCGCGACTTCGCCTTCCTGCTGTCGGCGGAGAAGCCCGCGGGCGACCTGGTGCGCGCGGTGGCGGGCGCCGACAAGGCGCTGATCGCGAGTGCGCGGGTGTTCGACGTCTACGAAGGCGCGGGCGTGCCCGAGGGCATGCGCTCGATCGCCGTCGAGGTGCAGGTCCAGCCCCGCGACAAGACCCTGACCGACCCCGAGATCGAGGCCCTGTCGGCCAAGATCGTGCAGGCGGCGGAGAAGGCCGGAGCGCGGCTGAGGTCTTAAGGTCTCAGATCGCCCGCACCACGCGCGCGGGCATCTCCTCGACCACGGCGGCGGGTTCGGGCGCTTCGGCCTGCTTCTCGAACCAGGCGATGGTGGCCTTCAGGCCGTCCTCGACCGAGGTCTTCGGCGCCCAGCCGAGCACGGCCTTGGCGCGGCCGATGTCGGGGCGGCGGCGCTGGGGATCGTCGACGGGCAGAGGCTTGCGGATCACCTCGGACTCCGAGCCGGTCAGGCGGATCACCCGCTCCACCAGTTCATTGATGGTCAGTTCGACGGGGTTGCCGAGGTTGACGGGACCCGGCGGGGTGTCCTCCACGGTCATCAGCCGCATCAGGCCTTCGATCATGTCGTCGACGTAGCAGAACGAGCGGGTCTGGCGGCCGTCGCCGTAGACGGTGATCGGGTCGCCGGCCAGCGCCTGGGTGACCACGTTGGACACCACCCGCCCGTCGTCGGCATCGAGCCGGGGGCCGTAGGTGTTGAAGATGCGCGCCACCCGCACCTCGGCGCGGTTCTGGCGGGCGAAGTCGAAGGTCAGGGTCTCGGCCGCGCGCTTGCCCTCGTCGTAGCAGGCGCGCGGGCCGGTGGTGTTGACGCAGCCGCGGTACTCCTCCGGCTGGGGGTGGACCTCGGGGTCGCCGTAGACCTCGCTGGTGGAGGTGAGCAGGAAGCGCGCCCCGTAGCTCTCGCACAGGTGCAGCAGGTGCCGGGTGCCCAGCACGCTGGTCATCAGGGTGTGCTCGGGGTCGGCCTGGTACAGCGGCGGGGAGGCCGGGCAGGCCAGGTTGTAGACGTAGTCGAACCGGCGGCGGACCTTGGCGGGCAGGGCGTTGACCACGTCGGCCTCCACGAGGTCGAAGCGCGGTTCACGGGCGAGGTGGCGAAGATTTCGCCGGTTGCCGGTCAGGAAGTTGTCCAGGCAGACGACGTGCAGGCCTTCGGCCAGCAGGGCGTCGCAAAGGTGGGAACCCAGAAATCCCGCGCCGCCGGCCACCAGCGCCTGCTTGGTCTTACCGTTTTTCATACGCTCAGCTCTCGAAACGGCCCGTCCGAACGGCGAAGCCCGAACCTTCAACATTCATCGTGGCGATTGGTTCACCGGGATGAATGACAAAGATGATGATCATGCCGGAACGCGGCGCGGGGTCGGTCCGGTGAGGGCCACGCGGGCGACTTCCAGACCCATTTCCAGCTCCTCGGCGCGGTGTTCCGCGGTGTGCGCAGCCAGAACCCGGGCGCGGGCGGCCTCGGCCATGGCCAGCCGCTCGGTTTCGGGGGTGGAGCGCAGCAGAGCGAGCACCTGGTCGGCCTCGCGGGCCAGCACGATCTCGCGGCCCGGACGCAGCAGGGACGACAGGCCGTCCCACTCGTCCGACACGATCGGACAGGCGCAGGCGGCGGCCTCGAACAGCCGCACGCTGGGGCTCCAGCCGGCGGCGATCATGTCCTGGCGGGTGACGTTCAGGGTCCAGCGGCAGGCGGCGTAGAAGGCCGGGTGGTCGGCCGGACCGACGTGCTCGATCCGCTCGACGTTTGCCGGCCAGTCGATCCCCGCCGGGTACTGCGGCCCGGCGACCACGAAGCGCATGTCCGGCGCCCGGCGGGCGACCTCGACCAGCAGGCGGTCCAGCGTCGGCTGGCGGTCGTCGCTGTAGGTGCCGAGATAGCCCAGGTCCCAGCGCTTTTCGGCTTCCAGCGGCCGGTAGGCCTCGGCGTCCACCGAGCAGTAGAGCGCCCGCGCCGTCGGCGAGCCGTAGCGGCGCTCCAGCAGATCCAGCGTCGGCCCGCCTGTGAAGGAGAAGTAGACGCCGTAGCCGGGGATCAGCTCGGGCGACAGGTACTCGTGATCGCCCCGCGCCAGCTTGGCGAGCGTCACCGGCGTGTCGATGTCGTAGAACGCGGTGGCCCCACGCGCCATGGTCTGGACCCAGCGGCCGACCTCCACGCCTTCGGGCACGTATGAGCCGACCAGCACGGCGTCTGCGGCCTCGACCTCGCGGCCGAAGCGGCGGGCGAGGTCGTCGAGGTCGGCGTAGAGCTCCAGCCGGCACCAGTCGGGATCGGTCAGGTCGCGGTGGGCGGCGTACCAGGGCACGTCGCGCTCCAGGAACAGCACCTCGTGCCCGCGCGCGGCGAACGCCTTGAGCAGGGCGCGGAAGGTGGTGGCGTGGCCGTTGCCCCAGGAAGACGAGAGCGACAGGCCGAGGACGACCAGCTTCACGCGACCGCCCTCTCGCGCTTGGCGGCGTACTCGGCGCGCAGGATGCGGTCGACTTCGGCGCCGCGCCGCTCGTAGGTGTGCTCGGCGGCGATGCGGGCCAGCGCCGCGGCCCCGATCGCCTTCGCGCGCTCTGGCGTGAGCGCGGCCAGGTGATCGGCCACGTCCTGACCGTCGCGGGCCACCAGCACCTCTTCGTCCGGCTGGAGGAACAGCTCGATCCCCTCCCAGGCGTCGGTGATCAGGCAGGCGCCCGCGCCCGCCGCCTCGAACACCCGGGTGGCGGGCGAGAAGCCGATGGCGGCCATGCTGTCGCGGGCGACGTTCAGCACCGCCAGCGGGCTGGTGTTGAAGGCGTTGTGGTCGGCGGTGCCGACATGGCCGATCGCGCGGACGGCGCCCGGCATGGGCTTGTCTCCCCAGCCGGCGCCGCCCAGCAGGAACGAGCGCTCGGGCAGGGCCGCGGCGGCGCGCAGGAAGAACTCCTCGATTCGCGCCTCGCGGTCGGGCAGGCGGTTGGCCAGCAGCGACAGGTCGGCCCGGAAGCGGTCCTGGGCCGGAACCGGGTGGTGGGTGGTCGGGTCCAGCGCGTTGTAAACCGGCACGCAGCGCCGGGCGCCGAAGCCTTCGTAGGCGTTCACCACCGGCGGGCCGCCTCCGTAGGTCATCACCATGTCCAGCCGCTCGAGCGCCGTGCGCAGCGGATGGTCGGGGGCTGAGCGCATCTCGTCCAGGGTGGCGGCGGCGTCCACGTCCCAGAACAGCTTGACGGCGTCGGGCCGCGCGTTGGCGATCACGCCGGCCAGCAGCTCGTCGTCGAACACGCCCACGCCCGAGGCCTTGACCACCACCTCGGCCTTGGACGCCTCGGCCAGCACCCCGCGCAGGGCTTCTTCAGTGGCGTCGTAGACCACGACCTTCGCCCACGACGGCGGGTCGATGTCGCGGTGCTTCTGCCGGTCGTAGGCGTCCGGTTCGTAGAAGGTCACCTCCCACCCGCGCGCGGCGAGGTCGCGCAGCAGGCCGCGGTAGTAGGTGGCCGCCCCGTTCCAATAGGACGACAGCAGGCTGGATCCGTAGAAGGCGATCTTCATGCGGGCACGGTCTCCTTCGCGGGGGCGCCCAGCCGTTCGACCACGGCCAGCAGCTCGTCCACGCGGTGGGCGCAGGTGTGGCGGGCCAGGATGGTCTCCAGGCCCGAGCGGACCAGCTCGGCGCGCAGCTCCGGGTCGGCCCGCAGGGTCTCCAGATGGGCGCGCATCTGCTCGCCGTTCTCGGCCACCAGGTAGTCGCGGCCGGGCCGGAACAGGTTCTCGGAGTCGCGCCAGGGGGCGGAGACCAGCGGGACGCCGCAGGCCAGCGCCTCGAACACCCGGATGGTCGGCACGCCCGGCAGGACGGTCACGTAGTAGCGGCGCGGCACGTGGACGGTGGCCAGCCGGCGGGCGAACACCTCCGGCGCGCGGGCGTTGGGCAGCCAGCCGCGGTAGGCGACGCCGTAGCGGTCCAAGGTCTCGCGCGCGTGGTCCGGATAGCGGACGCCGTAGACCTCCAGCGGCAGCCGGGCCTCCAGCGCCGGGCGGAACAGGTACTCGACCAGCTCGGACGAGCGCTCCTCGTCGCCCCAGTTGCCGATCCAGACCAGGCCCTCGCGCTCGGTCTCCTCGGCCGGGGGGCGGAACAGGCGGGTGTCGGCGGCCTCGTGCCAGGTGAACACCCGGTCGCCCCAGCCCCAGCGGCGGTAGACTTCCGACAGGGTCTCGCCGAAGGCCAGCACCCCGTCGTAGCCGGACAGGTCGAAGGCGCCGATCGCCTCGGGATCGCTGACGGCGCGGTGGTGGGTATCGTGGAACAGCAGGGTGAAGCGGCCGCCGCGCTTGCGGGCGGCGCCCACCGCGGCGACCAGGGACGGCTCGTTCCACTCGTGGACGATCACCAGCTCCGCCCCGTCCAGCATGGCGTCGAGGTCCGGCCGTTCGCCGTAGGTCTGGGAGGACAGTTCGGGATAGGCGCCGCGCCAGGCGTCCAGCCCCGCCTCGCCGTGGTCGCGCAGCAGGTTGTCGAGGCTCCAGGCGCCTTCGGGCTCACAGGCCCGCACCTCGTGGCCGCGCAGGGTCAGCTCACGCAGCACGCCGCGCAGGAAGTGGGCGTTGCCGTGGTTCCAGCAGGAGCGCAGCGAGTGGGTGAAGTAGACGACCCTCACGCGGCGACCTCCACCCCGCGCACGGACGGTTCGGAGGTCATGATCGAGCGGTAGACGCCCAGCATCCCCTGCGCCATCGCCTCGGCGGTGTAGCGCCGGGCCCGCAGGCGGGCGAGCTCGCCCAGGCGCGCGCGGTGGTTGGGGCTCTTCAGCACGCCGTTGACCGCGGTCGCCAGCGCCTGTTCGTCCCGGGGATCGAAGAAGTCCGCGACCCCGTCCCACAGCTCGCGGAAGGTCGGGATGTCGGCCAGCACCAGCGGGCATCCCGCCTGCGCGGCTTCCAGCACCGACAGGCCGAAGGGCTCGTACAGGGCCGGCGAGACGAACACCGGCCGCTCGTTCAGAAGCTGCGCCACCTGGGCGGGGCCGAGCGACCCGGGCGTGCCCAGGTGCTCGAAGCGCGCCGACTGGCCGTGCGGACCGGTCAGGGGGCCGGCGGCGACCATGGAGGCCTGGATCTGCGACGCGGCGCGGTCGAGCACGACGATGTTCTTGCCCTCGTCCCACAGCCGCCCGGCGGTGAAGACAAAGTCGTCGACCATCGGCCGCGACAGCCGCACCGGCGCGCGGCGGCCGTTGCGGACCACGATGGGGGCGCGATCGAGGTCGTAGGCCCGCGCGGTCGCCGCGGCGAAGGCGGCGCTGGGGGCCACCACCGCGTCGGCGTTCGCATAGCCCTCGGCCACCAGTTCGCTGCGCCATCCGAAGTCGGCGGGCATGGCCCCGCCGCGCACCGCCGACCACCAGGTGGCCACGCACGAGTGGGCGACCACGACGATCGGAACGGTGAAGGCGTCCTCGGCCGCGAGCGCGGCGCTGTTGATCTGGATCAGGTCGGCGCGGACCCGGTCCGACAGTTCGGCCAGCCGCCAGGAAGCGTCGCGCACCTTGCGCTCGTCAGGCTCGACCCACTCCAGCGGCAGGCCGGTCTCGACCATCTCCAGCCCCGGCACCGCGCGGGCGCAGGCCGCCTGGGCGGCGCCGGGGGACGGGCCGAGCACGGCCAGGGTCGTCCGCACCCCTCGGTCGGACAGGCCGCGGGCCAGGTCGACGGCGTAGGTCCACACTCCGCCCACGGCGTCGGCGGTCATCAACAGGCGCTTGGGCGCTCTACTCACAGGCGGACTCCCCGAAACGACGGGCGGCGCTGGCCGCCCGCCAACATTGATCAAGCTGAACGGACATCAGGCCGCGCCCGCGGCCACGGCCTCGGGGCGGCTCTCGCCGGACTGGCGGGACTCCGCGCGCGGAATGTCGAAGCCGCGCTCGTCGGCCAGCCAGCCGACCAGGTCCGCCACCCCCTGCCGCCAAGGCTTGAAGGCGCCCAGGTGCAGCTCGCGCTGGGCGCGGCGCGGGTCGGAGACGTACCAGCGCTGGTCGCCCATCCGCCAATCGGAGAACTGCAGCTCGGCCTTGCGGCCGGTCAGCTTCTCGATCTCGGAGATGACCTGCAGCAGGCTGGCGGCG
>DASPKD010000219.1:0-9613 GCA_035628275.1 Caulobacteraceae bacterium
GCGCACCGAGCGGGGCGCCGGCGGCGAGATCCAGCTGACCGACGCCATGGCCGAGCTGATGCGGGGCCAGCCGTTCTTCGGCTACGAGTACGAGGGCGACACCCACGACTGCGGCGACAAGATCGGCCTGCTGAAGGCCAATGTCGCCCTGACCCTGAAGCGTCCGGACCTGGCGGCGGCGGCGCGCGCGGCGCTGGAGCCGCTGCTGAGCCGCGAGGGGGTTTAAACTCGCTGCGAGGCGGCGCGGACGCTCTCCGCCACGTCCTGCATCGAGCGGAACAGAAGATAGGGATCGCCGGGCGAGGGCGCGAAGCCCCGCCGTCGCCACCACTCCGCCGCGTCGGCGTCGACGGCGCGCACCAGCAGCGCCCGCCCGCCGATCAGCCCCGCCGCCGCGACGCAGCGCTGCAGCGCGTGCTTGAGCAGGCCGGTCCCGACGCCCTGGCCGGCCCAGGCGATGTCCGTCGCCAACTGGCCGAGCAGCAGGCACGGGATCGGGTCCGGCGGCTGCCCCGTCCGCACCTTGCGCGGGGCGATCGCGGGAGCAACCGCGGTGGGGGCCAGGCCGTAGTAGCCGGCCACGCGTCCTGCCTGCTGCACCACCATGACGGCGGTGAAGCCCTTCTGCTGGTTGGACAGGGCGCGGGTCCGCAGCCAGTCGTTCAGCACCGCCTTGCCGCAGTCGAAGTCCGACAGGTCGTGGGCGTCGTTCAGAGGCTCCGGCGCGGAGAGCGTCAAGCCGCCGTCCCGTCGTGCTCCCAAGGCGCGGGGCGGGTCAGCACCTCGACCATCTCGGGCACGGCCGTCGCCGGCGCCGCGAGAGCGGCCTGGAAGACGGCGAAGGCCTGGGCCTCCAGCCGCGGCGCCGCCTGCTCCATCAGCACGGACTCCGCCTCGCGCAGCGCCGCCTCGCGCATGAAGTCGGTTCGCGAGCGGCCGCGCAGCTCGGCCGCCCGGTCGATCACGGCCACGTCGGCATCCCTCAGGCGCATGGAGATCGGGGTCTGCATGGGAGGGAGAGTAGGGCGGCGTAGTGCATATTGCAATACATCGCTTCGCCTCAGCTCGCCGCCTTCCGCTCCGCGATCCAGGCGTTCACGCGGCTCTCCAGCATGTCCATCGGCAGCGGGCCGCTCAGCAGCACCGTGTCGTGGAAGGCGCGGACGTCGAAGCGGGGCCCGAGTTCGGCTTCGGCGCGCTTGCGCAGTTCGCGGAACTTCAGTTCGCCGATCTTGTAGGCCAGCGCCTGGCCCGGCCAGCCGATGTAGCGCTGGAGCTCGGTTTCGATGTTGTGCGGGGCCAGGGCGGAGTTGTCGCGGAAGCAGGCGCGGGCCTGCTCCACGGTCCAGCCCTTGGCGTGAATGCCGGTGTCGGCGACCAGCCGACAGGCGCGCCACATCTCGTAGCTGAGCTTGCCGAACCGCTCGTACGGATCGCGATAGATGCCCATCTCGATGCCGAGGAACTCGGAATACAGGCCCCAGCCCTCGGTGTAGGCGGTGACGCCGGCGTTGCGCCGGAACCAGGGCTGTTCCTCGAGCTCCTGGGCGATGGCGATCTGCAGGTGGTGGCCGGGCACCGCCTCGTGCACGGTCAGGGCCGGCAGCTCATAGAGCGGCCGCTGGTCCAGCTTGCTGGTGTTGACGATGTAGCCGCCGGCGACCCCCGTCTCCATCGAGCCGGAGTTGTAGCGGCCGGTGGTGTAGCGCTCCTCGATCTCGCGCGGCACGGGCCGCACGCCGTAGGGCAGCCGCGGCAGCGACTTCTTGAACAGCATGGGCAGCTTGTCGTCCGCCCGCTTGGAGATCTCCGACGCCTTCTCCAGCAGGTCCTCGCGCGTCTGGGCGTAGAACTTCGGATCGGTGCGCAGCCACTGGAGGAATTCAGCGAAGCTCCCCTTGAAGCCCGAGGCGGCGATCTGCTCGTCCATCTCGGACCGGATGCGCGCGACCTCGGACAGGCCCAGCTGGTGGACCTGCTCGGGGGTCAGGTTCGTGGTCGTGTAGGAGCGCGCCAGGTAGGCGTAATAGGCTTGGCCGCCCTTCAGGCTGCCCACGCCGAGACCCTTGCGGGCCTTGGGCAGGTACTCGGTCTCGAGGAATCGGACCCACTCCTTGCGCGCCGGGGCGATGCGGTCGCGCACGATCGCTTCGGCCCGGCTGCGGAACGCCGCCTGGCGGTCGGCGGGAATGGTGGCGGGCAGGTTCGCGAGCGGCTGCATCAACGGATCGTCGGCCAGCGTCAGGGCGGCCTCGGCGCGCGCGGTCTCCAGCGCGCTCTCGACGACGGAGCGCGGCTGGGTGAAGCCGGTTTTCACCCCTCGCCGCGCGTTCGCCTGGGTGTCGGCGTAGAGTTTGGGCATGGCCTCCAGCCGCGACAGCCAGGCCTCGGCGTCCTCGACCGAGCCGATGCGGGTGGTGCGGCCGAGATAGCCGGTCCAGGTCCCCGCGCCGCCTTCGGAGTCGAACGCCAGGCGCGCGGGGTCGAACTGCGCGCCTTCCAGGCTCTCGGCCACCACGCGCGAGAGGAAGGCGTGATTGAAGGCGTCCTCGGGCGCGAGCTGCTTCGGATCGACGGCGGCCAGGCGCGTCTGGAAGGCCTTCACCGCCGCGGTGCGCCGCGCGTCGCCTTCCGGCGAGACGTCGGGCAGGCGGCCCAAGGCAGCGCGATCGCCCTCCTGCCCGGCGCTGATCGGGTCCTCGGCGCGGGCGAAGGCCTCCCAGTCGGCGACGATGCGGTTCCAGGCGGCGGTCTGCTCGGCCGAGACGGCGACCGGCGCGGGCGCGGTCTGGGCCAGGACGGGCGAGGTCACGCACAGGACGGCGGCGGCCGCGGCGCACAGCAGGAGCTTCTTCATCGGCGGTGTTCCCCTCAGGTCTTCCGGTTCTCGCGGGCGTCGATCTCGCGCGCCTCGGCGTAGAGGCTCTCCACGTCCCAGCCGTCGTCGCCGGCGTCGGGCGACAGGCGGCGAAGATCGGAGCTTAGCAGGTCTTCCATCCGCGGCGAGCTTTCGCGGCTGGCGATCCTGTAGCGCTCGGTGTCGCCCCACAGCGGGCGCAGCTCGTGGAACATGCGTTCGTCGTGGCGGCGGAACAGGCGCGCGGCCCGCTCGGCCCGATAGGCGCGCCAGCCCAGCACGCGCAAAGCCTCGGACGCCATGGCCAGGCCGCCTTCGAAGGTCTCGCGCTCGGTGACGTCGGCGCCCTTCTCGAGCAGGTCGTAGGCGTGGCGGCGGTCGAAGGCGCGGGCCAGGATCTTCAGGTTTGGAAACGCCTCGCGCGCCGCCTCGACCAAGTCGGTGGCCTTGTCCTTGTCGTCGATTGCCACCACCAGCAGCCGGGCGCGGTCCGCCCCGGCGGCGCGCAGCAGGTCCAGCCGGGTGGCGTCGCCGTAGTACACCCGCCGCCCGAACCGGCGCAGCAGGGCGATCTGCTCCACCGACGACTCCAGCGTCGAGGTCGAGAAGCCGTTGGCGGTCAGCACCCGGGCCACGATCTGGCCGAAACGGCCGAAGCCCGCGACGATGGCGTCGGGCGGGCGGTCCTGGTCGAAGGGTTCGTTGTCCGGCTCGTCCACCGCCGCGGCCCGGGTGCGCGACAGCCGCCGCCAGGCGGCGAAGGCCAGCGGGGTGGCGGCCATCGACAGGGCGACCGCGGCGGTCAGCAGCGACGCCAGCTCCTGCCCCAGCACCCGCGCGCCCACCGCGAAGGTCAGCAGCACGAAGGCGAACTCGCCGCCCTGGCTCAACGACACCGCGGCCGTCCCCGCGTCGCGCCAGTTCAGCCGCGCGGCGCGGGCGACAGCGAACACCACCGCCCCCTTCACCGCCATCAGTCCGGCGACGACGCCCAGCACCTCCAGCGGCCGCTCGATCACCAGCGGCAGGTTCAGCCCCGCGCCCACGGTGATGAAGAACAGCCCCAGCAGCAGGCCGCGGAACGGCTCGATGTCGGTCTCCAGCTCGCGCCGGAACTCGCTTTCCGCCAGCACCACGCCCGCCAGGAAGGCCCCGAGCGCCGGCGACAGGCCCACCGTCTGCATCAGCACCGCGACGCCGACCACGATCATCAGGGCGGCGGCGGTGAACACCTCGCGCAGCTCCGCGCGGGCGATGTAGCGGAACAGCGGTCGCACCAGGAAGCTGCCGGCGCCGACCACGCCGGCCACCGCCGCCACCACCGCCACGCCTTGGACCCAGGCGGGGTAGGCCGCCAGCAGCCCGGCCGGGCCGTGCGCCCCTCCGCCGTGGCCCGCCGGGGCGGCGACGGCCAGCAGCGGCAGGAAGGCCAGCAGCGGGATCACCGCCAGATCCTGGAACAGCAGCACGCCGAACGCGGCGCGGCCGGACGGGCGGCGCCGCAGGCCGTTCTCCTCCAGCATCTGCAGCACTATGGCCGTGGACGACATGGCCAGGATCAGCCCCGCCGCCAGCGCCTGGCGCCAGTCGACGCCCAGCGCCAGGGCGACCGCCGCGAGGCCGCAGGCCGTCAGGGCCATCTGCGCCGTGCCCAGGCCGAAGATGTCGCCGCGCATCGACCACAGCAGCGCCGGGCGCACTTCCAGCCCGATCAGGAACAGCAGGATGACCACGCCGAACTCGGCGGCGTGCATCACGTCGGTCTGGTCGCCGACCAGATGCAGGGCGAACGGGCCGATCAGGGCGCCGGCGATCAGATAGCCCAGCACCGAACCGAGCCCCAGCCGCTTGGCCACGGGCACCGAGACCACCGCGGCGGCCAGGTAGACGAAGGCCTGGAGCAGGGCGCCGTCCATGGTTTCAGGCTCCCTTCCGCGCGCCGAGCGACAGCGCGTCCAGCCGATCGCGGTAGGCGGCCACGCCCCGCGCCAGCTCCGACTCGCCGACCAGGCCCGCGCCGTAAAGGGCGAACGGTTCTGCCCAGCGCATCTTGCAAAGGTGGGCGGTCTGCTCGAACGGGCGCAGGAAGTCGGGCAGGGTGAAGCGGTTGTGCCCGCGCGGCCCGTAGGCCTGTTCGGTTCCGCCGGCCGAGACGGCGCAGAACAGGGTCTTGCCCTCCAGCGCCCGGCCGCGCTCGCCGTAGGCGAAGCCGTGCAGCCAGACCAGGTCCAGCCACTCCTTCAGCAGGGCCGGGGCCGAGTACCAGTAGAGCGGAAACTGCAGCACGATCAGCTCGTGGTCGGCCAGCAGCCGCTGCTCGGCCTCCACGTCGACGGTGAAGTCCGGGTAGAGCTCGTACAGGTCGTGGAAGGTCAGGCCCGGCAGGTCGCGCACGCCTTGCGCCATCGCCGGATTGATCCGCGCGCGCTCCAGCGCCGGATGGGCGAAGACCAGCAGTGTGCGCGCGCGTTCCTGTTCAGCCATCCGCCAGCCCGGCCCCGCCGCGCATCTAGGGGCGAGGGTGCGGGGTGGGCAAGGCCGGAGCGGTCTAGAAGCCGAAGCGGTCGGTGATCGCCTGGGTCCAGGCGGCGCCGTGCGTGACCCCGTACAGGAAGGCGGCGATCAGGCCTGCCCAGGCGGCGACGATCACGCTGCCGATCGCCACGAACAGGCCGTCGCGCTGGATCAGCCCGACCGCCAGGAAGGCGATGCCGAACGAAGGCACGGTGTTGGTCAGCGGCGGCACGATGCACAGGGCCCCGAGCATGATCATCAGCGCCGCCCAGCGTTCGCCGGGCCCGCAAGCCAGGACCTTCATCCGGTGGCGCGAGACCCGCTCGAACCAGGAGAGACGGCGCCGGGCGAACTGGGCGCCGCCGTCGATCCACTTCTTGGGCACGCGCCGGTCGAGGATCGGCCGGGGCAGCCAGGGCTCCTCGCGGCCGAACACCACCTGCACCGCCATCAGCAGCATCAGCAGGGCCACCACCTGCGGCACCCCTTGCAGGCCGGGCAACAGGCACGGCACGGCCAGGATCAGCACGAACACGCCGAACGAACGCTCGTCCAGCCGGTCGAAGATCTCGCGCAGGGTCAGACCCTCCGGCCCGGACTCCTCGGCCAGCGAGCCCAGCACCTTGACGAAGCCGTGTTCGGGAATGTCGTGACGGGCCATACGGTCTCGCGGGTGGAACGGGAACGGGATATAGGTCCGCGCCGAGTTCCCGAAACGCCCCAGCGCTGGAGACGATCATGGCCGAGGTTGAAAATCCGCTCGGGACCGAAGGGTTCGAATTCGTCGAGTTCACCTCGCCCGACCCGGCCGCGGTGGAGGCGTTCTTCGAGAAGATGGGCTTCGTCGCCGTCTCGAGGCATCCGACCCGCGACGTGGTCAGCTGGGTGCAGAACGACATCACCTACCTGCTGAACCGTGAGACCTCGGGCCACGCCGCGCAGTTCCGCGCCGACCACGGCCCCAGCGCCTCGGCCATGGCGTTCCGGGTCAAGGACGCCGCCTTCGCGCACCGCGGCGCGCTGGAGCGCGGGGCGACCGACGCGACCGGACGCGGCGCCCTGGAGGGCGTGCCGGCCATCGAGGGCATCGGCGGCTCGCTGCTGTACCTGGTCGATCGCCACGGCGAGCGCGGCTCGCTGTACGAGGGCTGGACACCGATCGAGGGGGCCGAGGCGAAGCTGGCCGCGGACGGTACCGGCCAGCTTTACCTGGACCACCTGACCCACAATGTCCGGCGCGGCAACATGGCGACCTGGGCGGACTTCTACGAGCGGGTCTTCAACTTCCGCGAGATCCGCTACTTCGACATCCAGGGCAAGGCGACGGGGCTGTTCTCCAAGGCCATGACCAGCCCCGACGGCAACATCCGCATCCCGCTGAACGAGTCCAAGGGCCAGGAGGGCAAGCTCGACCAGATCGAGGAGTTCATCCAGGAGTACCGCGGCGAGGGCATCCAGCACATCGCCCTGGGCTGCCGGGACCTGTACGAGACGGTGGACGCCCTGAACGCGCGGGGAGTGCCGCTGCAGGACACCATCGACACCTACTACGACCTGATCGACAAGCGCCTGCCCGGCCACGGCGAGCCGGTGGACGAGTTGCGCAAGCGACGGATGCTGGTGGACGGCGATCCGGAGAACGGCGGGGGCTTGCTCCTGCAGATCTTCAGCAAGAACGCGATCGGGCCGATCTTTTTCGAGTTCATCCAGCGCAAGGGCAACGAGGGCTTCGGCGAGGGCAACTTCAAGGCCCTGTTCGAGTCCATCGAGCTCGACCAGATCCGCCGCGGCGTGATCAAGGTGGACGCGTGATCCGTCGGGCCGTCCTGGCGCTCGCCGCCGTCGTCCTGTCCGCCTGCGCCTCCTTCAAGCCGCCGGAGCCGCGCGCCGAGTGGGCGATCGCCCTGCACGGCGGCGCCGGCGTGATCGAGCGGGCCGACATGGACCCGCAGACCGAGGCCGCCTATCGCGCGGCGCTGGCGAACGCTCTGGAGGCGGGGTCGAAGGTGCTGCGCCAGGGCGGCACGTCGCTGGACGCGATCGAGGCGGCGGTTCGGCTGATGGAAGACGACCCGCTGTTCAACGCGGGACGCGGCGCGGTCTTCACCGCAGAGGGGCGCAACGAACTGGACGCCTCGATCATGGACGGGGCGACGCTGAAGGCCGGGTCGGTGGCGGGGGTGACCACTGTGCACCACCCGATCACCCTGGCCCGGGCGGTGATGGACAGGTCGCGCCACGTAATGCTGACCGGCCCGGGCGCCGAGCGTTTCGCCGCCGAGCAGGGACAGGAGCTGGTCCCGCCGTCGTTCTTCTTCACAGAGCGGCGCTGGAAGGCGCTGGAGAAGGAGCTGGCGCGGCTGGGGTTGCCGATCCCGAAGCGACCTCAAGGCGCGCCCGCCCCGTCGGCCGAGAGCCTGCGCGCCCCCCTGGACGAGCGTAAGTTCGGCACGGTGGGCGTGGTGGCGCTGGACCGGCACGGAAACGTCGCGGCGGGGACCTCCACCGGCGGAACCACGGCCAAGCGCTGGGGGCGGGTCGGCGACGCGCCGATCATCGGGGCGGGGACCTACGCCTCCAACCGCTCGTGCGCGGTGTCGGCGACGGGCACCGGCGAGTTCTTCATCCGCCTGACCGTCGCGCGCGAGATCTGCGCCCTGGTCGAGTACGAACGCATGCCCTTGCAGCGGGCGGCGGACGAGGTGATCCAGAAGCGGCTGACCGAGCTCGGCGGCGACGGCGGCGCGATCGCGCTGACGCCGTCCGGCGACATCGCCTGGAGCTTCAACACCTCGGGCATGTACCGGGCTTCGGCCTCCTCGCGCCGGGCGCCGGAGGTTGCGATCTTCAAGGACGAGAAGTGATGGCCAAGTCCCGTAACTGGATTCCGGTGAAGGCCGCCGAGGGGGTTCACAGCCGCCAGGCGCACACGGACCTGCCGGAGGGCACCTTCGAGCGGGAGATCTCCAAGGAGGGGTTCTTCGGCCCGGCGGCGTTCCTGTACCATCGCCGACCGCCGACCGGCTGGAGCGACTTCCAGGGGGCGCTGCGGCCGCGCGCCTTCGACCTGAACGGGCTGAACGAGCCGCAGGCCTCGCCCTGGGCCGCGCCGGTGGTGCTGCACAACAAGGCGACCGAGATCCGGTTCTGGAAGCTCGACCGGGCCATGCCGGCGCTGGCGCGCAACGGCGACGGCGACCAGCTGCTGTTCGTCCACCGGGGCGAGGGCGAGCTGTTCTGCGACTACGGGCGCATAGCCTACGAGGCCGGCGACTACCTGTACCTGCCGCGCGGGACCATGTGGCGGCTGCGTCCGGCGTCGGAGACGGCGGTGCTGACCATAGAGGCCACCAACACCCACTACACCCTGCCGGACCGCGGCCTGCTGGGACCGCACGCGATCTTCGACCCGGCGGTGCTGGACACGCCCAGGTTCGACGCGGCGTTCAAGGCGCACCAGGCGGAGGAGGGCGTCTTCCCCGTCGAGATCAAGAAGCGCGGCCAGGTGTCGGTGGCGACCTATCCGTACAATCCGCTGGACGCGGTCGGCTGGCACGGCGACCTGGCGCCGGTGCGGCTGAACGTGCGCGACATCCGCCCGGTGTCGAGCCACCGCTACCACCTGCCGCCCAGCGTGCACTCCACCTTCGTCAGCGACCGCTTCGTGGTCTGCACCTTCGCGCCGCGGCCCTTCGAGACCGACCCGGGCGCGCTGAAGATCCCGTTCTTCCACAACAACGACGACTACGACGAGGTGCTGTTCTACCACGCCGGCGACTTCTTCAGCCGCGACCACATCGAGGCCGGGATGATGACCTTCCATCCCTCCGGCTTCACCCACGGCCCGCATCCCAAGGCGCTGAAGAACATGCTTGTGCAGCCGAAGCCGGCCACCGACGAATATGCGGTGATGATCGACACGCGCGATCCGCTGGATGTCGGCGAGGCGGCCGCCTCGGTGGAGAACCCCGCCTACGTGGACAGCTGGAAGGGCGCATGAGCGTCCAGGCCGACCTGACCGCGGCGGCCGAGGACGAGATCGAGCGCGCCTGCACCCTCGGCTGGCGCGAGCTGAGGTCCCACACCCCTTGGGGCGACACCTTCGAGGGCTTCTCGCCGGGGGGCCGGGAGGTCTGCTTCGAACGCGCGTACCTGTGGGATCACGAAACGGGCGGCGATATCCGCGTGGAGGTGACGGTGTACGAACCCAGGTCCTATGAGGACGGCGTGCGGCTGACCCGC
>DASPKD010000220.1:0-24888 GCA_035628275.1 Caulobacteraceae bacterium
GCTGAAGATCGGCGACGGGGCCGATCCGCAAGCGTTCACGACGGTGGCGGGCCTGCGGGCGCGCACGATTTCGCTGAACGCCAGGACGGTGGACGCGACCGACTCCGACAGCGCCGGGCGGTGGCGCGAGCTGCTGGCCGGCGCGGGGGTGCGCTCGGCGACCGTATCCGGAGCGGGAGTGTTCCGGGACGCGGCGTCAGACGCCCTGATCCGTGAGGCGTTCTTCGCGCAAGCCGCGCGAACCTGGCGGCTGGTGATCCCGGACTTCGGGACGCTGGAGGGGCCGTTCCTGGTGGCGGCGCTGGAGTACGCAGGCGAGCACGAGGGGGAGGCGACCTACGCCCTGACCCTGGCGTCGGCCGGCGCGGTTTCGTTCGAGGCGCTGTGATGCGCGCGTGCAATCCCGCGCGCGGCGAGGTGGTCGCGGTGCTGGGCGGGACCGAGCGGCGGCTGTGCCTGACGCTGGGGGCGCTGGCGGAGCTGGAGGGGGCGTTCGGCGCGGACGGGATCGAGGCGCTGGCGGGGCGGCTGGGGCGGCTGTCGGCGCGGGACTTGTCGGTGGTGCTGAGCGCCCTGCTGCGCGGCGGCGGCGAGGAAGCGTCGGACCTCGGCGCGGTCGATTTCCGCGAGGCGGCCGAGGCCGTGGCGCGGACGTTCCGGGCGGCGGCGCGGGCGTGACCCGCTGGGCGGAGATGCTGCGGCTGGCCGCGGGTCTCGGCGTGGCGCCGGAGGCGTTCTGGCGGCTGTCGCTGAAGGAATGGCGGGCGCTGACCGGTGCGCCGGTTAGCGCGGCGCTGGGACGGCGGGGGCTTGAGGCGCTGGCGGAGCGGTTTCCTGACGAGCGGGGCGGGTGATGTTCGAGGACGAGAGCGGCCTGACCGGCGTGCCGGTGCGGGCGGCGGAGGCTGCGGCGGCGCTGCAGGCGCTTAAAGGTCCGGCGGAGGACGCCGCGCGGGCGATCGACGAGGCGTTCTCGGCCGCGGGCGAGAGCTTGGCCCGGTCGCTGGCGCGGGCGGCGGCGGACGGGGAGATCAGCCTGGCCGAAATGGCGCGTGCGGTGCTGGCGGCGGTGAACGCCGCTGCGCGGACGCAAGGCGCGGGCGGCGGCGGGTTGGGCGCGGTGCTGAGCGAGGCGCTGGCGGGCTTCGCCGGGGCGCGGGCGGACGGCGGGCCGGTGACCGCGGGCGGGGCCTATCTGGTCGGCGAACGGGGGCCGGAGCTGTTTCGCCCGACATCGGCCGGAACGGTGGAGCCGGCGGCCGCCCCGTCGGTGACGGTGAACGTCAGCGTCCAGGGCGGCGCGCCGGGCCTGCTGCGCTCCGAGGCCCAGATCGCCCAGGCGCTGGCCCGGGCGGTGATGCTGGGCGGGCGACGGCTTTAGGTGCGCACCGGCTCGGGGCCGAAGCGATTGTCGCCCGGCTGACCGGGGCTGAGACCGACCCAGAGCAGGAACGCCAGACCGACCAGGAAGGCGGCGGCGATCGCCAGGGCGATCACGCCGGCGCTGGTCAGGGCCGAAATCGCCGTGGCGGCGTCGTCGCCGCTGAGGATCGCGGTGACGGCCGTGACGCCGCCCATGGTCACCGCCACGCCCAGCGCGACGATCCAGCCGACGATTGGGATCACCTGCAGCCAGCCGGTCTTGCCCATGTCGTGCAGCCGCTTGGTGTGAACGCAGATCGAGCACCAGATGCTGACCAGGCCCAGCAGGAATCCGATGAACGGGATCAGGTTGAACACCCAGCCGGCGACGAACAGGATCGCCCAGGCGATCCAGAACTCCTGCCGCCGAATACGGCCTTCCGGCGAGAAGAACAGCTTTCCGAAGTTCATGTGCGCGCCCCCGCGACGATTGAGTCGCGAACGAGCTTAGCGCGCTTTCGCCGGCGAGCGAGACAGGCTTTGCAAGAGGACCATCGATGACGGCCTTTCACGAAGCGCGCCTGCCGGCGCGGCTGGCGTTCGGTTCCACCGGCGGGGTGGAGCGTCGCACCGAGATCACGACGCTGGCGTCGGGGTATGAGCGGCGCTCGACGCCGTGGGCGCTGGGGCGCCGGCGCTGGCTGATCGGGGCGGGGGTGCGCTCGCTCGACGACGCGGCGGAGCTGGTCGCCTTCTTCGAGGCGCGCCGGGGGCGGCTGTACGGGTTCCGGTTCAAGGACTTCGCCGACTTCAAATCGTGCGCGCCGGGCGGGACCCCGAGCCCGCTGGACCAGGCGATCGGGACCGGCGACGGAGCCAGGACGGCTTTTCCGCTGTGCAAGACCTACGGCGACGTGGTTCGGCCGGTGGTGAAGCCGGTGGCGGGAACGGTGCGGGCGGCGCTCGGGGGCGTCGAACTGGCGGACGGGGCTTTCTCGGTCGACGCGGCGACAGGGGTGGTGACGCTGAACGCAGCGCCTGGCCCGGGCGCGGCGGTGACGGCGGGCTTCGAGTTCGACACGCCGGTGCGGTTCGACACCGACCGGATCGAGGTGACGCTGGAGGGCTTCGAGGCGGGACGGGTCGTGACCGTGCCGCTGGTCGAGGTGCGGGTTTGATCCTCCCCTGCGAAGCGGGGGAGGGGGACCGCGCGACGCGCGGTGAAGGGGGCGTGGACGCCTCCACGTTGAGGATCTCACAATGACAAGTTCTGGAACGGCGGCGGCTGCGGTCGCCCCCTCCACCGCTGCGCGGTCCCCCTCCCCCGCATGCTTCGCTACGGGGGAGGAGAGGTGAGGGCGGTTCCGCCCGAACTCGCCGACCGGATCGAGTCCGGGGCGGCGGGGCTTTGTCATGTCTGGCTGGTGCGGCGGACGGACGGGAGCCGGTCGGGGTTCACCGATCATGATCGCGACCTGACGGTGGACGGAGTCGTCTGTCGGCGTATCGAGTGGAGGTGATGAGCGGCGTGTCGGTCGTGCGCGGGTGGGGAGTGACGGCGACCGAGGCGGTCTACGCCGCCGCGGACCAGCGGCGGACTTTCCGAGCGGGACGCCGATGCCGTTGACGGTGCGGGTCCGCCAGGATTCGGTGGTCTGGGGGTGGGGCGTTCCGGCGCAACGGTCGCTGTGGCACTGATGTCACAGCCGCTCTTGCGCGGCGGCGCGGGTCGCCTACCTGAACGGGGTCGGCTACAGACCTTCGCAGCTGAAATCCCGTGTTCGAGAGCAGAGTGGCGTCAGACCCGTACAAGGAACTGGGCGTGTCCCGCGGCGCCAGCCAGGAGGACGTGCGCAAGGCGTTCCGCAAGCTCGCCAAGGAGCTGCACCCCGACCGCAATCCCGGCGACGCCAAGGCCGAGGAGCGGTTCAAGCGGGTGTCGGCCGCCTTCGACATCCTGGGCGACGAGGAGAAGCGCAAGCGCTTCGACCGGGGCGAGATCGACGCCGACGGGCGCGAGGTGTTCCGCGGCTTCCCAGGCGGCGGTGGCGGCGGCGCGGGCGGGCCGGGCGGCTTCTCCGGCCGGTTCGAGGACGTGGACCTGTCCGACATCTTCGACATCTTCGGCGGCGGGGGGCGCGGCCGGGGACCGGGCGGGTTCGCGCAGCGCCCGGGCGGGGTGGACGTGCGGGCGCGGCTGGAGATCGAGCTGGAGGACACCATCAACGGCGGCTCCAAGCGGATCGCCTTTTCGGACGGACGCACGGTCGACGTCACCATCCCCAAGGGCGCGACCGAGGGGCAGACGCTGCGCCTGCGCGGGCAGGGCCTGCCGGGGCGCAGCGGCGAGCACGGCGACGCCCTGATCGAGCTGGTGGTGCGACCGCACCCGATCTATCGCCGCGAGGGCGCGGACCTGCACATGGACCTGCCGGTGTCGGTGCCCGACGCGGTGCTGGGCGGCAAGGTGCAGGCGCCGACGCCGGAGGGCTCGGTGGCGCTGAACGTCCCCAAGGGCTCGAACTCGGGCGCGACGCTGCGGCTTAAGGGGCGGGGGGCCGTCGATCCGCGCACCGGCGCGCGGGGCGACCTGTTCGCCCGGGTGCTGGTGACCTTGCCGGAGCAGCCGGACGCCAAGCTGGAGGCCTTCTGCGAGGGGTGGCGACGCGAGCGGCCCTATACGCCGCGGCGGCGCGGGTGAGACAAAACGGCCCTTACGAGCTATATCCGGTCCGTTCAGTCGGCGTTCAGGGGGCGGGGCGTAAACCCGACGGTATGAAACGGTTCCTCGCCCTATCCGCGCTGACGGCCGCGATGGTCCTGACCCCGGCGGTCGCTTCGGCCAAGCCTTCGCTCGGAGGCCTGCTCGACGTGCGCTTCGATCGCAGCGACGACGACGGCGGCAAGGGACGAGGCCGCGGGCGCGGTCACGACGACCGGGCCGACGACTCGCTGTCCAGCGGCTGGCGCCAGCAGCAGGACGAGGCGCGCGACGCCGTGCGCCAGGGCCGGCACGTGCCGCTGAGCCAGGTGATCGCCCAGATCGACCGGCGCACGCCCGGCCGCATCCTGGACTCCGGCATCGAGTACCAGGGCAACCGCGCCGTCTATCGGGTGCGCTGGGTGACCGACGACGGCCGCCGCATTGATTACCTTGTGGACGCGCAAACCGGCGCCATTATCGGCGCGAGGTGATTCACCCATGCGCGTCCTTCTCGTCGAAGACGACCCCGACATTTCCCGCCAGCTGAAGTCGGCCCTGGCCGACGCCGGCTATGCGGTCGATCACGCCGCCGACGGCGAGGAGGCCCACTACCTGGGCGACACCGAGCCGTACGACGTGATCGTGCTCGACCTCGGCCTGCCCAAGATCGACGGCGTGTCTGTGCTGGAGCGCTGGCGGCGCGAGGGCAAGATGACGCCGGTGCTGATCCTGACCGCGCGCGGCGCCTGGTCGGACAAAGTGTCCGGCTTCGACGCCGGGGCCGACGACTACCTGACAAAGCCGTTCCACACCGAGGAGTTGCTGGCGCGGATGCGCGCCTTGCTGCGCCGGGCGGCCGGCCACGCCACGCCGACGCTGGCGTGCGGGGGGCTGAGGCTGGATCCGCGCGCGGCAAGGGCGTCGGTCAACGGCGAGCCGCTGCGGCTCACCTCGCTGGAGTACCGCCTGCTGCACTACCTGATGATGAACCAGGGCCGGGTGATCAGCCGCACCGAGCTCGTCGAGCACCTGTATGACCAGGACTTCGATCGCGACTCCAACACCATCGAGGTGTTCGTGGGTCGGGTGCGCAAGAAGATCGGCTCCGACCGCATCGAAACGGTGCGCGGACTGGGCTATCGCCTGGTGCCGCTGGAAGGCGAAGCGGCGGCTTGACCGCCCGCGAGAAACCTCGATCGTCCCTCGTCCGGCGGCTGATCTGGATCGCCGCCGCCTGGATCGCCGCAGCGCTGGTGGCGACCGGGCTGGTGCTGACAGCCTTCTTCCACCAGGCGGCGCTGAGCCGGTTCGAGGCGGGCCTGGCGGACCTCGCCGACGGCCTGCTGGCCGGATCGAGCATCGCGCCCGACGGCCACGTGGTGGCGCCGACCCTGATCGACGCCAAGGCGCTGCGCGTCTACTCCGGCCGCTATTGGCAGATCGCGGAAGCCACGGACGCAGGCCGCGGCGTCAACGCGCTGATGCGCTCGCGGTCGCTGTTCGACGCCGTCCTGGCGGCGCCGCCGAAGGGAACCGCGGCGCTGACGGCGAAGCCCACCTTCTACGACTCCGAAGGTCCGCAAGGGGAACCGCTGCGGGTGGCCGCGGTGGCTGCGACGCTGCCCGGGCGCACGACGCCGCTGATCTTCATGGTCGCCGAGGACCGCTCGCCCGTGGACGAAGACGCCACGCGGTTCGCGACGCTCGCCTGGCTGGCGCTGCTGCTGCTGGGCGGCGGGTTGATGCTGGCGGTGTTCGTGCAGGTGCGGGTCGGGCTGAAGCCGCTGTTCGCACTCGGCCGCGAGATCGGCGAGGTCCGAAAGGGCAAGGTGCAGCGGCTGGCGGGCGATTACCCGCAGGAGGTCGAGCCTCTGGCGACCGAATTGAACGCCCTGCTGGACCACAATCAGGAGGTCGTGGAGCGCCAGCGCACCCACGTCGGTAATCTGGCGCACGCACTGAAAACGCCGCTGGCGGTGATGCTGACCGAGGCCGGCGCGGAGCGCTCGCCTCTGGCCGAGGTGGTGCGCCGCCAGAGCGAGATCATGCGCGGGCAGGTCGAGCACCACCTGCGCCGCGCCCGCGCCGCCGCGCGCAGCCAGGCCATGGGCGAGCGGACCCTGGTCGAGCCGGTGCTCGACGAACTGGCGACGCTGCTGGAGAAGGTGTTCCAGGACAAGGGCGTCGAGATCGACTGGATCGCGCCGGAAACCGTCTGTTTCCGCGGCGAGAAACAGGACCTGCAGGAGATCGCCGGCAACGTGCTGGAGAACGCCTGCAAGTGGTGCAAAGGCAAGGTCCGGGCACGCGTGACGGAGGCCGACCACCGCCTGCGGCTTACCGTAGAGGACGACGGCCCCGGTCTGCCGCCCGAGGCGCGTGAGCAGATGCTGAAGCGCGGCGCGCGGCTGGACGAGAGCGCGCCGGGGTCGGGCCTCGGCCTGTCGATCGTCGATGAACTGGTGCGCGCCTACGGCGGGACGATACGGCTGGACGAAGCGGCCATGGGCGGGCTGAAGGTCGAGATCGAGCTTCCGACCGCGGAGAATTAGTCGGGCGCAAGGCTCAGTTATTCTTAACGGTTCAGGCTTAAACGTACTCGGGTGGGGCGCCTTGCGTCTCGGCGGAGTCCGCACATGGCCGGTTTGTCGGCGGTCCAGCTCGGCGCGGTTCGCACCCTGGTTCAGGGCGCGCCGGACGAGGCGCTGCGGAGCCTGAGCCGGGCGCTGGCTGGCGCCGCCGGCGGGCCGATGGCCGAGATTCGGGACATGGTCAGCGGGGAGCAGGGCGGTCGCGCGCTGCGTGCCGCGGTGCTGTCGCCGGTCCTGCCGCTGTTCACACCGCGCCCGGACGGCGTGCGAGGCCTGAGCTTTCCGAGACGTGCTCTGAGCGGCCTGTGGTCGCTGCTGGCGCAGGAGGCGCCCGATCTGATCGCCGAGGCCGAGCGCGCCTGCCGCGACTGGGATCCCGACGCCGCGCCGCCCGAAGTGTTCGACCGCGCCTGCCTGCGTGCGGCGGAGGCGCTGCGCGCCCGCCCTGAAACGGTCTTCCGCTCGGGTGAAGCCGATGCGGCGTCGGCGGCCGAACTCGCCGCCTGCCTGGAGTTGGCGCCGGTGGTGCGCGCGGCGGCGGCGCGGCTCGGCGAATGGCTGGGCCGCGCGACCGACGAGCGGATCGCGGCGCTGAAGCTCGCGTTCAAGGACGCGGTCGCCTTGCAGCCGGACGGCGCGCCGCGGCTGATGGAGATGCTGCTGGCGCATCTGTCGGAAGCGTCCCTGTCGCTGCGCCTGATCGCCATGCTGATGGACCGACCCGCCGAGCGCTACGTCGCGTCCTCGGAACTGGCGTCGTTCGGCGAGCGGCTGTTGGACGACGCGGAGGCGCGGATCGCACGGATCAAGGCGTTCCAGCCGCACCTCGGCCCCGGACCCGCTCACGACGCCGCCTGCGACGTCGCCGCGGTCTGCGCCGCCTTCGCCGAGTTCGAGCAGAACGTGCTGCTGTCCAAGGAGGGACCGTGGGGTTCGCGTGTCGCCGCCGGACGCCGCGCGTTGGCGCAGACGGTGGAGATGCGGCTGCGCGAGGTCGAAGACGCGGTCGCCCAGGCCTTGCCGTTGCAGACCGTGCGCCTGCACGGGCGCATGACCCGGCAGGCGCCGAAGCTGGAGTTCGACCTGGACGAACGGGTGGTGACCAAGGCGCGGGCGCTTTCGACGTTCCTGGAAGAAACCCGCGCCAGCGCCGCGGTCGGCGGCTACGGCGCCCTGCGCAACCAGGTGGCGGAGCGGGTCGCCGACCGACTCGACAAATACGCCGAAGAGGTGCTGGCCCTGATCAACGGCGGGGAAGCGGGCGACGAGGAGCGTGCGCGCGCGCACCTGGAACTCGCCGCCGAGTTCCTGGGCCACGCCGCAGATCCCAAGGCCGCCCAGATCGTGCGCCGCCGGGCCGCGGTCGCCGGTGTCGCGCAAACCTCGCAAGACGTGGCCTGATCGCCTAAAGGGCCGCGCATGGCCCTGTTCTGGATCGTCGCCGCCCTGCTGTCCGCCGCCGCCGCCCTGCTGGTGCTGCGTCGCGCGGCGCGCCCGGAAGCCTACGACGCGGAGGCGCCCGAGGCGGCGGTCTATCGCCGCCACCTGAGCGAATTGGACGAGCTGAAGGCGCGCGGCCTTCTGGACGAAGACGGCTGGCGGGCGGCGCGGGCCGAGGCCGGGCGTCGTCTGCTGTCGGCTTCGGAAGCGGGAGGAGCGGTCGAGCCGCGGCGCGATCCTCGGCGTGAACGCACTCTGGTGCTGGCCGGGGTGGCGGGTGCGGCGGCGGCGGCGGTGGGCCTGTACGTCGTCGTCGGCCGGCCAGGCGCGCCCGATCAGCCCTATGCGGCGCGGGTCGAGGCGTGGCGTGCGGCCGATCCGGCGACCCTGGACCCTCCGCGCATGGCTGCGGTGCTGGAGCAGATCGCTGTCGAGCGGCCGCAGGATCCGCAGGTCTGGTCATTTCTCGGCCGCGCCCGTGCGCAGGCCGGCGACAAGCTGGGCGCTGCGACCGCCTTCGAACGCGCGGTGCGGCTGGAGCCCGCGAGCGCGCGCCATTGGGCCGCCCTGGGCGAGGCGTTCGTGCAGCTTTCAGACGGGCAGGTCGGGGCCGACGCCAAGCGCGCATTCGAAGGCGCGTTGCAGCGTGATCCTTACGCGCCCGCGGCGCTCTATTACCTCGGCAAGGCCGAGGTCGATGAAGGACGGCGCGAACAGGGCCTCGAGCGCTGGCGTGTGCTGGCGGGCCGCTTGCAGGCGGGCGATCCGCGCCGGGCTGCCCTGACGGGCGAGATCGCTCGGGTGGAACGCGGCGGCGAGACGGCGGCCCAGGCCGTGGCGAGCGCGCCTGCGCAGGAGCAGGCCGCCGCCATCCGGGGCATGGTCGAAGGTCTGGCCGCACGCCTGCAAGCTGACCCGTACGACCCGAACGGCTGGGCGCGGCTGGTGCGATCGTACCGGGTGCTCGGCGACGAGGCGGCGGCGGCGCGAGCATTGACCCGCGCGCGGGCGCTGTTCCGGGAGCGGTCCGCAGAGCTGGCGAAGATCGAGGCGGCGGCGAAAGCTCCTCCCTCGTAGCGAAGCGTGCGGGGGAGGGGGACCGCGGAACGCGGTGGAGGGGGCGACCGTGCCCGCCACGCCGCTCCGGCGGTCGCTTCAGGACCACGCCCCCTCCGCCATGCTTTGCATGGTCCCCCTCGCCCGCTTCGCAGGGGAGGATCTACGCGCTTCCCCGTACTGGCGCGGGGACCGAAATCCCCTATGTTCCGCGCGCGATGGGGTTCCTTCCGAAATCCAGAACGGCGCGGCGGCGCCTGACGATCGTGGCCGTGGCCGCGCCGATACTGGCGGCGGCCGTGGGGCTGTCGCTGTGGGCGATGCGCGACGCGGTGGTGTTCTTCTACGGCCCGTCGCAGGCGCAGGCCGCCCAGATCCCGCCCGGCCGCACGGTGCGGATCGGCGGGCTGGTGGAGACCGGCAGCGTCGCGAAGAACCCCGACGGATCGGTGGCGTTCACCGTCACCGACAACACCGCCTCCACCCGCATCCTCTACCGCGGCGATCTGCCGGACCTGTTCCGCGAGGGCCAAGGGATCGTGGCGCAAGGGGCGTTCGACCGCTCCGGCGGCTTCGAAGCCAAGCAGGTGCTGGCCAAGCACGACGAGACCTACATGCCGCGCGAGGTCGCCGACGCCCTGAAGGCGAGCGGCGAATGGCGCGGCGAGGACGGGAAGACCGCCAACGCGCCGGACGGGGCCGCGGCGGCGCGATGATCGCCGAACTCGGCGCGTTCTCCCTGGTGCTGGCGCTCGCCCTGTCGGCGGCGCAGGTCGCCCTGTCCGCCGCCGGACGCATACGCGGGTCCGAGCCGCTGAGGCGGGCGGGAGAGGGCGCCGCGGGCGCGGCGTTCCTGGCGGTGCTGGTCGCGTTCGGCGCGCTGACGGTCTCGTTCCTGACCTCGGACTTCTCCGTCGCCAACGTCGCGGCCAACTCCCACACCGACAAGCCGCTGCTCTACAAGGTGGCGGGAGTCTGGGGCAGTCACGAGGGCTCGCTGCTGCTGTGGTGCCTGACCCTGACCGGCTTCGGCGCGGCGGTGGCCCTGACCGGCGAGAGCCTGCCCAAGGGTCTGAAGGCGTCGGCCGTGGCGACGCAAGGCGCGCTTGGCGTGCTGTTCCTGGCCTTCGCCGCCTTCGCCTCCAACCCGTTCCTGCGGCTGAACCCGGTTCCGGTGGAGGGCCGCTCGCTGAACCCGCTGCTGCAGGACCCCGCGCTGGCCCTGCACCCGCCGTTCCTCTATGGCGGCTATGTCGGTTTCTCGGTGGTGTTCTCCCTGGCGGTGGCCGCCCTGATCGAGGGGCGCGTCGACGCCGCCTGGGCGCGCTGGGTGCGGCCCTGGACGCTGGCGGCCTGGAGCCTGCTGACCGCGGGCATCGCGCTGGGCGCCTTCTGGGCCTACTACGAGCTGGGCTGGGGCGGCTGGTGGTTCTGGGACCCGGTCGAGAACGCCAGCTTCATGCCGTGGCTGGTCGGGGCGGCCCTGCTGCATTCGGCGATTGTCACCGAGAAGCGCGGGGCCCTGGTCGGCTGGACCGTGTTCCTGGCGCTGGCGGCGTTCAGCTTCTCGATGCTGGGGGCCTTCCTGGTGCGCTCGGGCGTGCTGACCTCGGTCCACGCCTTCGCCGTCGACCCTGCGCGCGGGCTGGTGCTGCTGGCGATCCTGGGCGTGACGGCGGGGTCGGGGTTCGCCCTGTTCGCCTGGCGCGCGCCCGCCTTCGCGCCCGGCGGGGTGTTCGCTCCGATCAGCCGCGAATCGAGCCTGGTGCTGAACAACCTGTTCCTGGCCGCGGCGACCGCCACGGTCTTGCTCGGGACCCTCTATCCCCTGATGCTGGAGGCCGCGACCGGCGAGACCATCTCGGTCGGCCCGGCCTATTTCAACCTGACCTTCGCCCCGTTAATGGCGGCGGCCGCCCTGATCCTGCCGGCCGGGCCGCTGCTGGCCTGGAAGCGCGGCGACCTGAAGGGCGTGATCCAGCGCCTGACGGCGGCGGCCGGATTGGCGATCGCGGCGGCGGTGCTGACCTATGCGCTGGTCGAGCCGCGCAAGGCGTTCGGGGCGGTGGGCGTCGGGATCGGCGCCTGGCTTGTGCTGGGTGCCCTCGCCGAAGTCATCGAGCGGGCGCGCGTCGGCCGCGCCAGGGCCGGCGAGGTCTGGCGGCGGCTTAAGGGCCTGCCGCGCGGCGCCTGGGGCATGACCCTGGGCCACCTGGGTCTGGGCGTGTTCGTGCTGGGCGCGTGCGTCGAGACCGGCTGGAAGCAGGAGTCCGCCGAGGTGCTGGCGCCCGGGCGCGGCCTGGAGGTCGGCGGCTACGCCCTGCGGCTGGACCGGGCCGGCGCCGTCGACGGACCCAACTACCTGGCCGAGCGCGCCTCGGTCTCCGTTTCGAAGGACGGGTCCACGGTGTGCACGGCCGAACCCGAGCGCCGGTTTTTCCCCGCCGGCGGCCAGACCACCTCGGAGGTGGCGCTGTGCTTCCGGGGCCTGAGCGACCTCTACGTCGTGCTGGGCGAGCGGCGGGCGACCGCAGCGGGCGAGCCCGGCTGGCTGGTGCGGGCCTATTGGAATCCTTGGGCGCGGCTGATCTTCCTGGGACCGCTGTTGATGGCGGCGGGCGGCCTGGTGTCGCTGAGCGACCGCCGTCTGCGCTTGGGCGTGGCGGCCAGGCGCG
Source organism: Caulobacteraceae bacterium (assembly GCA_035628275.1). Classification (GTDB taxonomy): domain Bacteria; phylum Pseudomonadota; class Alphaproteobacteria; order Caulobacterales; family Caulobacteraceae; genus DASPKD01. The sequence goes on from DASPKD010000220.1 coordinate 11,829, forward strand.
CGGCGGCGTCCGCAAAGGCGGAGGCGGCCGCGTGAAGCGTCGGCTCGCCGCCCTCGCCGCCGTGCTCTGCATGGCCGCCGCCTCCGACCCGTCCGAGCGGCTGCCGGATCCGGCGCAGGAGGCCCGCGCCCGCGCCCTGTTCCAGGACATCCGCTGCGTCGTCTGCCAGAACGAGTCGATTGACGACTCCGAGGCCGATCTGGCGCGCGACATGCGCTCGCTCGTGCGCGAGCAGGTGGCGGCGGGGCGCACCGACGCGGAGGTGCGCGCCTATCTGCTGGACCGCTACGGCGAGTTCGTGCTGCTGACCCCGCGGTTCAATCCGGCTAACGCCCTGCTGTGGCTGACGCCGCTGGCGATCCTGCTCGGTGCGAGCGGCTTCCTGTGGATGTCCGTCCGGCGCGCCCGAGCGTCCGATCCGGCCGCCCTGTCCCCGGAGGAGGAGGCGCGGCTCGCCGCCTTGACGAACCCGCTTCCAGGCGGCCACGCTTCCGCCCAGACTTCGCCGCAAGAACAGCCGCACCTTTCCGAAAGGTAAGTTGAGGTTGTGGCTCCGACGGGTCATGCCACTATATCTGAACCCGTGCGTTCAGACGGCGGGGCTCAGGGGCTCTTCGGGTTCGAGCGAAAGTACGGCGCGGGAAAACATGCTGAAGAAAAAAGAGTTCATCGTCGGTGCGGTCGCCGGTCTGGGCGTGGCCTTCGCAGCCGTCGCCGGCGTGGGCCTGGATTGGCCGAAGGCCTCCGCTCAGAGCCAGCCCGCGCACCTGGTCAAGGCCGCGGCCGGGCCGGTGTTCGCGCCGCCGCCGGGCGCGCCGATGTCGTTCGCCGACATCATTGATCGCGTGTCGCCCGCGGTGGTCTCGATCGAGACCCGCTCTCGCGTCGACGCCAACGCGCTGCGCCGCATTCCCGGTTTCGAGAACTTCCCGTTCGAGCTGCTGCCCCGTGGTCAGGGCCAGGGACAGGGCGGCGGCCAGGGTCAGGAGCAGGAGGAACTGCCCGACCAGCTCGGCGCCGGATCCGGCTTCTTCATCTCCGCCGACGGCTACATCGTCACCAACAACCACGTGGTCGAGAACGCGGAGGAGATCACCGTCACCCTGCGCGACGAGCGTGAGCTGAAGGCCACCATCGTCGGCCGCGACGAGGCGACCGATCTGGCGGTGCTGAAGGTGCAGGGCGCCAACTTCCCGTTCGTGCAGTTCAACACCCAGGCCCAGCCCCGCGTCGGCGACTGGGTGATCGCGGTGGGCAATCCGTTCGGCCTGGGCGGCACGGCCACCGCGGGTATCATTTCCGCCTACGGCCGCGACATCGGCGAGGCTTACGTCGACTATCTCCAGATCGACGCCCCCATCAACCGGGGCAACTCGGGCGGGCCGACCTTCGACATCTACGGACGCGTGATCGGGGTGAACACCGCGATCTTCACGCCGACCGGCGTGTCGGCCGGCATCGGCTTCGCCATTCCGTCGGACGTGGCCGACCGCATCACCCGCCAGCTGATCTCCGGCGGCAAGGTCGAGCGCGGCTACCTGGGCGTTACTATCGGCAATGTCACCGAGGACATCGCCGAGAGCCTGAACCTGCAAAACCGCGACGGCGCCTATGTGACCGAGATCACGCCCGGCGGCCCCTCGGCTCAGGCCGGGCTGCAGGTCGGCGACATCGTCACGCGGATCAACGGCCAGCCGATCAAGGGCTCCTCCGACCTCACTCGCCGCGTCGGCCAGGCGCGACCGGGCGAGACCCTGCGTCTGGACGTGCTGCGCAACGGCCGCACCGTGCAGCTGAACGTCCGCTCCGGCACCCGCCCGTCCGAACGCGAACTGGCGCGCCAGAACGGCGAGGACGAGGAGGAGACGCCGACGCCGCCGAAGCCGGTGGAGCCGTCCGGGATCAGCGTGCTGGACATGACCGTCACCCCGCTCGACGCCGCCGCACGCACCCGCTTCGGTGTCGGCGCGGGGGTCAACGGTGTGGTGATCACCGGCGTCACCCCGCGCTCGGAGGCCGCGAAGAAGGGCCTGCGCGCCGGCGACGTGATCACCCGCGCCGACAACCGGCCGGTGGGCAACGTGGCGGAGCTGCAATCCATCATCGGCGGGCTTCGCTCGGCGAATCGGCCCAGCGTGCTGCTCATGATCAACCGTGACGGCCGGAACGCTCCGGTCGCCATTCCGCTGAAATAGTCGGCGAGCGTCGCCGGGGGGCGTGATGCGGGTACTTATCGTCGAGGACGACAACGAGGCCGCGGCCGCCATGGTCCGCGGCCTCTCCGAGGCCGGGCTGGACTGCACGCGGGCGGCCGACGGGGCCGACGGGCTGCTGGCGGCGCAGAAGGGCGGCTACGACGTCTACGTCGTGGATCGCATGATGCCGCGCATGGACGGGCTGTCGATGGTCGAGACCTTGCGCCGCGAGGGGGACCGCACCCCGGTGCTGTTCCTCTCCGCGCTCGGCGAGATCGAGGACCGGGTTACGGGTCTCAAGGCCGGCGGCGACGACTACCTGGTCAAGCCCTACGCCTTCGCCGAGCTGATCGCCCGGGTCGAGGCCCTGGCCCGCAGGCACGAGACCGGCTCGGTGCAGACGGTGCTGAAGGTCGGCGAATTGGAGATGGATCTGATCGCTCGCCGCGTGCACCGCGCCGGCAAGGAGATCGACCTTCAGCCGCGTGAATTCCAGCTGCTCGAGTTCCTGATGCGCCACGCCGGCCAGTCGGTGACCCGCACCATGCTGCTGGAGAAGGTCTGGGAGTACCATTTCGACCCCCAGACCAATGTGATCGACGTGCACATCTCCCGGCTGCGCTCCAAGATCGACAAGGGCTTCGACCGGCCGATGCTGCAGACGGTCCGCGGCGCGGGTTACCGGCTGGAGGCGTGAGCCTCCGGTGAAACTCCCCTCGCTCTTCCGCCGGACTCCCTTCCGGCTGACGCTGCTGTTCCTGGCCCTGTTCGCAGCCGCGGCCAGCGCCCTGTTGGGCTACATCTACGCGGCCACGGCGGCGGAGGCCCGGCGCAGGGCGGAGGGCGACGTGCGCCGCGAGGTGGCGGTGCTGCAGTCGGTCTACGAGGAGCGCGGCGTCGACGCCCTGAACCAGGCGCTGGTCGAGCGGACGCTGCGCGGGGGGCCGTACCTCTACCTGCTGATGCAGCCCGACGGCACGCCGGTGACCGGCAACCTGTCGGAAAGCCCGCTGGACGATTTCGAGCCGCCCGAGACCTGGGAGACCTTCCGTCTAAGCCAGGCCGACGAGCGCGGGCGCGTGGTACGGCGCTCGGCCCGCGGCGTGCAGATGCAGCTCTCGCGCGGCGACCTGCTGTTCGTGGGCGAGGACATCGGCGACACCGAGGCGCACCTTGAGCGTGTGACCCAGGCCCTGTGGGGCGCCGGCGCGCTGGTGGTCATACTGGGGCTCGGCGGCGGCCTGCTGATCAGCCGCAACGTCGAACGCGGCATGGCCGGGCTGAACGAGGTGGTGGCCGCGGTCCAGGAAGGCGACCTGAAGGTCCGCGCCCGCCCGACCGGCGCACGCGACGAGTTCGACGAACTGGCCGCTGGCCTGAACGGCATGCTGGACCGGCTGGAGGCGTCCATGACCGCCATCCGCCACGCCGGCGACGCGGTGGCGCACGATCTGCGCTCTCCTTTGACCCGCATGCGCGCCAAGCTGGAGGTGGCGCTGATCGAAGTCGAGAACGGCCGAGGCGATCCGACCGCGGCGCTGGAAACGGCGCTGTCCGAAGCCGACGGCCTGCTGAAGACCTTCAACACGGTGCTGGCCATCGCGCGGCTGCAGGCGGCAGGCCAGATCGCCAACCCCGAGGTGTTCGACGCCGGCGAACTGGCCGCCGACATGGCCGAGCTTTACGAACCGGCGTCGGAGGACAAGGGGCTGGACTTCAAGGCGGAGATCGCCACCGGCCTGATGATGAAAGGCGACCGCGCCTTCCTCGCCCAGGCGCTGGCCAACCTCGTCGACAACGCGATCAAGTACACTCCGGGAGGCGGAGCGGTGATGCTGCGCTCGCGCCGGCGCTCGTCCGGCGAGATCGAGTTCTCCGTCACCGATACCGGCCCCGGCGTGCCCGAGGAGCACCGCGAGCGGGTGGTCCAGCGGTTCGTCCGGCTGGAGAACAGCCGCAGCGAACCCGGCTCGGGCCTGGGCCTGTCGCTGGTCGCCGCCGTGGCCGAGGCCCACGGGGGGCGCATCGAACTGGCGGAAGGCCCCGGAGAGGTAGACGGCTACGGTCCCGGCCTGCGCGTGGCGCTGGTGTTCCCCGGGGCCTGACTGACCTCAGCGCCGCGGTTCGCCCCTTCGAGCCTTGCCGGGCGAGCGAGCCAGCGCCGGGGCGATCGCCGCACGTCCAGAGGCGTCCAGGTCTTGCATGGCCCCGATCAGTCCGTTCTCCAGCTTCAGCCGGCCGCGAAGTTCCGCATCGCGGGCGCGGGCCAGTTCGGCGCGCACCCCGGCCGGATCGAAGCTCGGCGCCGCGGCCAGTTCGGCGGCGCGCCGGCGGGCCTGGCGCGCCTCGCGAAAATCGGGTCTCGCGGCCAAGGCCGCCTGACGGACCACCGCGCGCAACGCCTCCTGCCGCTCGGGCGGCAGGTCGCTCATGGCGGCGTGCAGGGCCGGCGCCCGGCGGGCGTGCTCCCGCTCCTTGAAGCGGTCGAACATCACCGCCCCGCCGATCCCAGCGCCCAGCAGAAACAGGTTCAGCACCAGCGAGGCGGCCAGCAGGGTGCGGCCCGTGCGCGAACTCATGCGGCGTCCTCCGACAGCTCGTATGTCTCGCCGGCCGCCGCCAGCACCTCGTCGGCGGCCAGATCGGCCGCGCCCGCCTGGATGTAGAGCGACCCGGCGACGACGCCCGCCACCGACGCGGCCGCCAGACCCGCGCCCCAGCTGAGAAACGGCTTGCTCCACCACGCCGCGCGCTCCGGCCGCGGCTGCGGCGCGGCGGCCAGGACTCGATCGCGCAGGGCCGCGCCCGCGACCTGCGACGGCGCCGCCGACAGCGCCGCGTCGGTCATCCGCGCCTCGAACAGCAGACGCTCGGCCACGGGGTCGGCGTTCAGAAACGCCAGAGCCGCCGCGCGTTCCTCCTCGGGCCAGCGGCGGGGCTCGGCGCCGTAGGCCGCGACCATCGCCTCGAACCGTTCCGCGTTCATCGCCTCAAGCTCCCTTCGCCGTGGCCGGCGCCATGTCCGCGAGCTCGACGCGCAGCGCGCGCCGTCCCCGCGATAACAGACTCTCGAGCGCATCGACGCTGATCTCCATCAGCGCCGCGGCCTCCTTGTTGGACAGCTCCTGCCACCAGCACAGCACGATTGCCTCGCGCTGCCGGTCGGACAGGGCCTGCAACGCCCGCTCCACCCGGTCGCCGAGCTGCGCCGTCTCCAGCGCCCGGTCCGGCGCGGGACCCGGATCCGGCCGGTCCGGAACCTCGGCGGTCGGAACCTCGCGCCGCGCCCGCAGCCGGTCGTAACAGAGGTTCAGCGCGACGCGATGCATCCAGGTGTCGAAACGCGCCGCGCCGGGTTTCCAGCGCGGCGCCTGTTTCCACACGCGCAGGAACACCTCCTGCGCCACGTCCTCGGCCTCGGCCGGATCGCCCAGCATGCGGCGGGCCAGCGACAGCATGCGCGGCAGCTTGCGGGCGACGAGCGCCTGGACGGCGGCCGGGTCGCCCCGGCCGACACGCCCGATCAGCTCCTCGTCCGGGTCCGCCGCCTTGCTCAAGCCGCCTCGCGTTCATCGCCCACACGCCGGAAACGCCCGGCCCAGCAAAAGGACCTTACCGCTTGCCGCCACGACCGTGCTTGGCCGGACGCTCGTCCGCCGTCACCGCGCCGTCGCCGTTCTTGTCCAGGCGCTGGAAGCGCTCGGCCGAACGGGCCTCGAACTCGGCCAGGGTGACCGCCCCGTCCTTGTTCGCGTCGAGCCGGGCCAGCACTCCGCCGCCCGTGCGTTCGCCGCGGCGTTGTTCGCGTTGCGCCTTCGCCGCGTCGAGCTCGGCCTTGCTCACCGCGCCGTCGCTGTTCGCGTCCAGGCGGGCGAAGAAGTCGCCGCCCGGCTTGGCTTGACGGCCCTCGGCCTTCGCCTTGCGTTGCGCCTTGTGGGTGTCGAACTCGGCCCGGGTGATGTGGCCGTCGTCGTTCGCGTCCAGGCGGTCGAAACGGCGCTCTCCGCGATCGGCGCGACGCTCCAGGCGCTGGGCCCGCATCGCTTCGGCCTCGGCCTGGGTGACCCGCCCGTCCTTGTTCGCATCGAGGCGGGCGAAGTGTTCACGCTGGCGCCGCTGCATTTCCTGCAGGGTCACGCGGCCGTCGGCGTTCGCGTCCCCGTGGCGACCGGCGCCGTGACCCTGGTGCGGTTGCGCCGCGGCGGCGCCGCCGAGCGCGAGCGCCAGGCCGGCGCCGAGAAGGAAAGCCCTATTCATCGTATGCTCCGTCTTGTCTTCGAGCGGCTCCCGGCCGCCTGTGCAGGGTTCAACGGTGCCGGGCCGAATTCCCGTCGAGGATGCGTTGGAACGCCGCACGCGCCTGGCCCCGCGCCTGTTCCAGCCGGCGCTCCAGCGCTTCGAAGTCGCGCACGCCCCCGGCACGCGCCAACAGCTTGCGGAACGGCGCCGGTTCGTCTCGAGGGTCCGGACCGGCGCGGTCCAGCGCCGCCTTCAACAGTTGCGCCAAATCCTGATGCAGCCGCCACGACGCCGACAGCGCCCGGACATCCGTCGCCGGCGCCAGCCCCGCCTCCGCCGCCGCCTCCAGCGCCTCCAGCGTCGACGCCCTCAACGGGCCGCCCCCTGACGCGCTGGCGATCTGCAGGAACTGGGCGGCGAACTCCGCGTCGACCTGGCCGCCCGGCGACAGCTTCAGGTCCCAGAACCCGGAGGCGGGGCGCTCCCGCTCCATGAAGGCGCGCATGTCGCGCACGTCCGCGGCCGCAGCTGCGCGTTCCCGCGGACGGCGCAACGCACCCTCGACCGCCGCGGCGACGCGTTCGGCGAAGACGTCCGACGTCGACCAGACCACCCGCGCCCGAGTCAGCGCCAGGAACTCCCAGGTGTCCGCCTCCGCCGCATAATAGGCCTCCAGCGCCGGCAGCGAGACCGCCACCGGTCCCTTGGCTCCGGACGGCCTAAGCTGCATGTCGATCTCGTACAGCCCGCCCTCGGCGGTAGGCGCCGACAGGGCCGCGATCAGCCGCTGGGTGAAGCGGCCGTAGAAGGTCTCCGCCGCCCAGCCCTTGCCGTCCGACGCCGCACCCGGCTCGGCCGCATAGACGGTCATCAGGTCCAGGTCCGAGGTGGCGGTCAGCTCACGCGAGCCGAGCTTGCCCAGCGCCACCACAGCCGTCTCGCCCTGAAAGGCGCCGCCCAGCCGCTCGGCCTCGCGCAAGGCCGCGGGCGCCAGCGCGCGGACACAGGCGTCGGCCAGGTCGGCGAACCCGCGTCCCGCCTCGCCGGCGTCGGCCGTGCCGGTCATCACCTGCACGCCGATGCGGAACGCCTGCTCGCGGTGCAGTCGGCGCACCGAGTCCATGGCCGACTCGAAGCTCCCCGCCCGCCCTGCCTCGGCCAGCATCTGGGGGATCACCCCGCTGTCCTCGTCCAAGGGAGCGAAGAAGGCCGCGTCCAGCAGGGCGTCCAGCGCCGCCGGGCGTCGCGCCAGGGTCGCCGCCAGCCGCGGCGCCAGGCCCAGCACCTGCACCACCATCTCGAACAGGGCCGGCTGGGCCAGGAACAGCGACTGGATCTGCACGCTGGCCGACAGGCCCGCGAAGAAGGCTTCGAACCGGCTGAACGCGGCGTCCGGCGCCCCGCTGGCCGCCGCCGCGTCCAGCAGGCGCGGCGCCAGGCGGGTGAACAGTTCGCGCGCGCGCTCGCTGCGCGTCGCGGGGATGCGGCCGTGGTGCCAGGCGCGAATGGTCGAGGCGACCCGCTCCGGATCGGAAAAGCCCATGCGCCGGAGCGTATCCAGAGTCGCGGGATCGTTCTCGACCCCGGTGAACACCAGGCTGCCGAAGCGTGACGACAGGGTCTCCTCGCCGGCGAACAGCTCGCCGTAGCGGCGGTTGACGGTCTTCAGCGTCTTCTCCACCGCCCGGTCGAAGGCTCCGATGTCGGCATCGCCGGCCAGCGCCGCGACGCGGGCGCGAGCTTCCGCGTCCTCTGGGAGCGTATGGGTCTGCTCGTCGGCGAGCATCTGCACCCGGTGTTCCAGCGCGCGCAGGCGCTCGTAGGCGGCGGTCAGGTCGCGCGCGGCCGCGCTCGCCACGTGGCCTGCCGCGCGCAAGGCCTCAAGCGCCTCCAACGTCCGCGACGAGCGCAGCGCGCGGTCACGGCCGCCCAGGATCAGCTGCTGGGTCTGCACGAAGAACTCGACCTCGCGGATCCCGCCCGCGCCCAGCTTCAGGTTCGCGCCCGCCGCCTCCAGCCGCTCGCCGGCCTTGTGGACGTGGATCTGGCGCTTGATCGAGTGGACGTCGGCGATGGCGGCGTAGTCCAGGCTGCGCCGCCACACGAACGGCTCCAACGCCTTCAGGAAAGCCTGCGCGCGGGGAATGTCGCCGCAGCTCGCGCGCGCCTTGATGAAGGCGGCCCGTTCCCAGTTCTGACCCCGGGTCTCGTAGTAGATCAGCGCCGCGTCGGCGGGCACGACCGGGGGCGTGGTCGACGGATCGGGCCGCAGGCGCAGGTCCACCCGGAATACGTAGCCCTCCGCCGTCCGCTCGCTCATCACCGCGGTCAGACCCTGAGCCAGGCGGTCGACGAACGCCTGCGGCTCCACGCCGGGAGCCAGCGGCAGGGCGTCGGGCTCGTAGAACAGCGAGATGTCGATGTCGCTGGAGTAGTTCAGCTCGAAGGCGCCGTACTTGCCCATGGCCAGGCCGAACAGTCCCGGGATCGGCCCGCCTTCTGCTGAGCTTTCCAGCAGCCGGCCGCGGCCTCGCTCCGCACGGGCGAGGGCCGCCAGGCTCGCATCGACGGCGGCGTCGGCGAAGCGGGTCAGGGCGGCGGTGACCCGGTCCAGGTCCCATACGCCGCCCAGATCGGCGAGGGCCGTCAGCAGGTGCAGGTCGCCCTTGAGGCTGCGCAGACGCGGCTTCAGCTCGTCGGAGCTCAAGGGTGTCGCCGCCAGGGCGGAGGCGGCCAGCAGCAGGTTCTCCAGCCGCGCGTCCGGCGCCTCTTCCAGGATCGCCCGCAGCCGCTCGGGCGCGCGCCGCGCCAAGGCCGCGAGGTAGGGAGAGGCGGCGAACGCCGGGGCCAGCGCGGCCCGCGCCTGGTCCAGGGCCGCGCGCCAGCCCCCCGCCTCGGCCGCCTCGACCAGCGGCTCGAACGCCCGCGCGGCCGCCGCGTCGTCGGTCACGGGTCCGCAGGGGCGGATGAGGCGGGCGAGGGGCTCGGCCATGCGCCTGCATGGCCCATGCCGCGCGCCGCGCCAATCCCTCTATCGGCGGCCTTCCAGCGGGATGATCTCCGCCCCGCCCGGCGGCCTGCGGTCGGCCTTGACCACCGGCAGGCGCACGGTGACCGCCGTGCCTTCCCCGAGCGTCGATTCCAGCGCCATGGCCCCGCCGTGCAACTCGGCGAAGGCGCGCACCAGCGACAGGCCCAGGCCCGTTCCGCGCGCCCGCTGTCCGGCGTCCCCCGCCTGCTCGTAGGGTCGGCCCAGCCGCTGCACGTCCTCCGGCGCGATGCCCACGCCGGTGTCCGCCACCGACAGCTCCAGCGCCGCGCCGTCCTGGCGCAGGGTCACGGTCACCGACCCGCCCTTGGGCGTGAACTTCAGGGCGTTGGACAGCAGGTTCAGGGTCATCTGTTTCAGCGCCCGCCGGTCGGCCTCGACCGTCAGCGGCTCGGGCGGCAGCACGCCTCGCAGGGACACCTCCGCCTCGTGCGCCTGCAGCCGCACCAGCCGCAGCGCCGCCGACACCGGCTCACGCGCGTCGAAGGTCTCCAGCGCCAGCTGGTAGCGCTCGGCCTCGATCTTCGACATGTCCAGCACGTCGTTGATCAGGTCCAGCAGGTGGCCGCCGGACTCGTGGATGGCCTGGGCGTATTCGGCGTACTTCTGCGGCATCGGCCCGAACATCTGCCGGCGCATGATGTCGGAAAAGCCGATCACCGCGTTCAGCGGCGTGCGCAGCTCGTGGCTCATCTCGGCCAGGAAGCGCGCCTTGCCGGCCGCCTGGCTTTCCGCCTCGGACTTGGCGGCCTCCAGCGACAGCTCGCGCGAATGCTGCCAGGTGGCGTCGCGCAGCACCCCGGCCAGACGACCGTCGTCCAGCCGCCGCACGGTCAAAGCCGCCCAGCGGTCGAGCGCCCGGCGCGGCGCGAACCCCGCCTCGGCCTCGCCCTGCGCCAGCGCCCGGTGCAGGGCCGTCTGCAAGGCCGGGCGGTCCGGGTGGTGCGCCTGGGCGATCAGCCCCTGCTCGAACAGGGCGCCGGCTTCGATTCCGGGGGGCGTCGCGCCGAACCCCGAGGCCACGCGGCCGGTCACGTCCAGCGTCATCACGAAGTGCGGCTGCTCGGCCAGCAGCGCCTCCAGCCGCGCCGCCGCGCTTTCGGCCGTCTCGCGCCCGTCGCTCCGCCGCTTCCAGGCGCCCAGGATCGCCGCGGCGAGGGCGCCCAGCGTCGTCCCGGTCGCCAGCAGCGACAGCCAAAGCCGCAACGCCTCCGGCTCCGGCGCGCCCGCGCCGGCCAGGGACGCGACCAGCCCGGCCGCCAGCACCGTCAGCGACAGGGCCGCGCCGGCCGAGATCAGCCGCCGCCGGTCCAGCGCCACCGCCACGGCCAGCGGCGCCGCAGCCCAGGCCGCGAACGGTCCCGCCGCCCCGCCGGTCAGGACGATCGCCGCGGCGGCCGAGACCGCCCACAGCCCGATCAGTCCCGCGCGCTGCCGGTCGCCGTCGCCCAGCCGCAGCACCTGGGCCGCCAGCGCCGGCAGCACGGCCGCGCTGAGCGCCGCCAGCACCGCCAGCGGCAGCCCTCCGAAGGCCGCCGCCATGGCCGCCCCGCTCGCCAGCACCAGCCCCGCGAACGCCGCGTGCCCGTGCAGCACCCGCGCGCGATCGCCGCCCCCCTCGGGGGGACGCGCGTCGGTTCGGGAAGTGGCGGGCGGTTCAACCAAGGGAATCAGGCGCGCGGCGGCTAAAGCGGAAATGCAGCCTAGCGCAACCCGCCCCTCCGCCGCGAGGCCGCTCCCGTCGCGGGGGAGGGGATAAGGGAATCGGAAACCCTCTCCCTCAACCCCGGCGTAAGCGCCCGCGTGTCATACCCGACGCTGGAGAACCGCCGAGGAAGGCCGAAGGCCATGAGCTCGCCCGCCGCCCGAAGGACGCCCGCGCCGCCGCCGCCCACGGCCGAGGACCTGCGCGCCGACGCGGCCGAGCGGGCCAAACGCTCGTTCCTGCGCATGGCCAGCCACGAGCTGCGCACCCCGCTGAACGCCATCATCGGCTTTTCGGAAATTTTGAGCGGCGAGCTCTACGGCCCGCTCGGCCGGCCCGAGTACAAGGAGTACGCCGACATCATCCACACCGCCGGCGGCCGGCTGCTCAGGCTGGTCAACCAGGTGCTGGAAGTGGCGCGGCTGGAAGGCGGAGCGGTCGACATCGACCCGCGCGCCGAGCCGCTCGACGCGGTGTTCGACGACGCCGCCGACGCCGTCGAGGACGAACTGGAGGCCCGCGGCCTGACCCTGGTCCGCCGCCTGCCCGAGCGCGCCCCGATCGCCCTGGCCGACGCCCGCGCGATCCGCACCGCGGTGGTCAACCTGCTGCAGAACGCGATCGCCTTCGCGCCGGAGGGCGGGGAGGTGCGGCTGTCGGCCTCGGTCCAGGGACCGCTGGTGGTGATCGAGGTGGCCGACGACGGCGAGGGGCTGGACCCGGCCCAGATCGAGCGGCTGATGAAGCCCTTCGAGCAGGGCGACAACGCCCTGGTGCGCCGTCACGAGGGCGCCGGCCTCGGCTGGCCGCTGGTGCGGCTCCTGTGCGAAGCCATGGGCGGCGGCTTCGCCGTGCGCACCGCCCCCGGCGAAGGCCTCGCCGCCGCGATCACCCTGCGCCGGGCGGGGTAGGCTCACCGATCACAGGCAGTTCCGCTCCATCTCCTCCGCAACCCTGAACCCCGCCGCCTCGACCGCGCGGCGCGCCGGCGAACCCGGGAAGCGGGCGGGGTTGGACCAGTTCAGGTGGATGAACCGCACCTTCGCGCGCTCGGCCGGCGGCAGGGCGGCGAAGCGGGCCATGGAGCTCGTGATCATCGGGTGCGGGATCTTCGACATGTCGCGCCCGGGCAGCTCCCCGTCGGCGTGGAATGTGCCGTCGAGGTAAGCCAGGTCGACCTTGGCGATCTCGTCCTCGATGCGCACGCCCTTCGCGTCCCAGTCCTCCCAGCGGTCGATGTCGGGGATGAACAGCACCTTGCGGGTCGGACCGTCGATGCGGAAGCCGACCACCTCGGAGTATTCCTGCCGGTGCGGAACCAAGAAGGGCGTGACAGTAAGCGCGGGGCCGAAACCTATGGGCTCCCCGGCCGTCATCGGCTTCAGCGCGACGTTGCCGAGCCGCACCAGCTGGCTCCACGGTCCGTTGATCGACAGGTAGTCGGCCATGCGCGGCATGGCGTGGACCGGCAGGCCCTTGGCCCCCATCACCTCGTGGCCGAAGAACATCAGGCCGGTGTAGTGGCCCATGTGCGCGTGGGTGACGAACACCCCCTCCAGCCCCGGCAGCGGCCCGCGCACGGGCGCGACCGCGTCCAGCCGCTGGATCTGCTCGCGCAAGTCCGGGCTCGCCTCGAACAGCCAGCGCCGGCCCGAGCCGTGGTCGACCACGGCCAGCGAGGTGGCGAGCCGCCGCAGCGACGGGTCCTTCCAGGCCGGGTCCTCGGGATGCCCCAGCTGCGGCGCGCCGCCGTCCTGGGCGGTCCCGAGCACGACCAGTTCGACCTCGCAGGCGGGCATGGGCGTCTTCTCCGGCAGCACCGCGCAGCCGGCCAGGGCCGCGGCGGCGATCAGGGCGGTCAGGCGGGCGAGC
>DASPKD010000221.1:0-10584 GCA_035628275.1 Caulobacteraceae bacterium
CATCTTCCTGTTCACCGTCGGCGGCGTCACCGGCGTGGTGCTGTCCAACGCCGGCATCGACTACAGCCTGCACGACACCTACTACGTGGTCGCCCACTTCCACTACGTGCTGTCGCTGGGGGCGGTGTTCGCCATCTTCGCGGGCTTCTACTACTGGTTCGAGAAGATGTGGGGCGTGAAGTACAACGAGTTCCTGGGCGCCCTGCACTTCTGGATCATGTTCGTCGGCGTGAACCTGATCTTCTTCCCGCAGCACTTCCTGGGCCTGCAGGGCATGCCGCGCCGCTACGTCGACTACTCCGAGGCGTTCACCTACTGGAACTACGTCTCGTCGATCGGCTACGCGGTGACCATCGTCGGCGTGGCGGTGTTCCTGGTGGTGCTGATCGAGGCCGCCGTGCGCCGCCGCAAGGCCGAGGCCAACCCGTGGGGCGAAGGCGCCACGACCCTGGAGTGGACCCTGTCCTCGCCCCCGCCGTTCCACCAGTTCAACGAACTGCCGACGGTGAAAGCCGACTCGCACTGACCGTTCGACCCTGAACGGCCTATATCGGGGACGGGGGCCGACCGCTTCCGTCCCCGAACCGTATCTGGAACCCCATGGCCCGAGCCGCCGACCCCGCGATCAAGACCCGCGCCGCCCCGCCAGCGCAGTGGTCGGACTACGTGCAGCTGTTGAAGCCGCGCGTGATGTCGCTCGTGGTGTTCACCGGCCTGACCGGCCTGGTCGCCGCGCCTGAGCCGCTGAACCCGATCCTGGCCGCGGTGGCGGTGCTGTGCATCGCGGTGGGGGCCGGGGCGGCGGGCGCGCTGAACATGGCCATAGAGGGCGAGACCGACGCCCTGATGCGCCGCACCCGCGGCCGCCCGGTCGCCAGCGGCAAGATCGTCAAGGGCGAGGCCATCGCCTTCGGCGCGGTGCTGGCCGCTTTCGCGGTGCTGCTGATGTACCTGGCGACCAACGCGGTGGCGTCGGGCCTGCTGGCCCTGACCATCGTCTACTACGCCTGGTTCTACACCGTGGTGCTGAAGCGCTCGACGCCGCAGAACATCGTCATCGGCGGGGCGGCGGGCGCCTTCCCGCCGGTGATCGGCTGGGCCGCGGCCAGCGGAGACGCGCCGCTGAACGCCTGGCTGATGTTCCTGATCGTGTTCCTGTGGACGCCCCCGCACTCCTGGGCGCTGGCGCTCTACACCTCCGACGACTACGCCAAGGCCGGCATCCCGATGATGCCGGTGGCCAAGGGCGCCGAGCACACCCGCCTGCTGATCCTACTCTACAGCCTGCTGACCGTGCCGGCCGCGATCGCGCCGGTGTTCACCGGCCTGGGCGGGACCGTCTACGGCGTCGTGTCCGTCGCCGGCGGTCTGGCTTTCCTGGGCCTGGCCTGGCGCGTCTTCCGCAGCCGCGCGGGCGACGCCCAGGGCGAGCGCGAGGATGGCCTGTACGACGTCAAGGCCGAGGCCAAGACCGCGCGCGACCTGTTCGCCTTCTCGATCCTGTACCTGTTCGCCCTGTTCGCCGCCCTGATGTTCGAGCACGGGCTTTCGGAGGCCTTCGGATGACCGACCCTGAGTTCCTGGCCGCGCGCAAGCGGCGCAACATCGCCCTCGGCGCGGCGCTCGCCGCCTTCGTGGTGCTGGTGTTCGTGGTCACCATGGTCCGCCTGAGCGGAGCCGTCTGATGACCCGCAACGCGCGTGTCGCCCTCGCCTGCGCGGTGGGCGCGGTCGTGATGGTCGGCGCCGCCTTCGCCGCGGTGCCGCTGTACCGGCTGTTCTGTCAGGTGACGGGCTTCGACGGCACGGTGCGCAAGGCCTCGGCCGCGCCGACGCGCGTGCTGGACAGGACCCTGACCGTGCGCTTCGACGCCAACGTGCGCGGCCTGCCCTGGGACTTCCGCCCCGAGCAGGTGAAGCAGGAGGTCCGCATCGGCGACACCGGCCTGGCCTTCTTCCGGGTGACCAACAAGGGTTCGACGCCCCTGACCGGCACCGCCGGCTACAACGTCGTGCCCGAGGGCGCGGGCCCCTATTTCCAGAAGCTGGAGTGCTTCTGCTTCCAGGCCCAGACCATCCAGCCCGGCCAGACGGTGGAGTTCCCGGTCGCCTACTTCGTCGCGCCCGAGATCGCCGAGAACCGCGACACCAGGGGCATCGAACAGATCACCCTGTCCTACACCTTCTTCCCGACCGACAAACCGCAGGCCGAAGCGACGGGAATCCCGCCGTCGGGCCTTGGCGGCGCGGGCCGGTAAGGTCTATAGCGACCACAAAGAATCCGACATCGTCCCCGCCTCCAAACGGGGACCCCGGGGGTTGAGTTAAAGCGCCATGGCCGACGACGCCGTCAAACACGACTACCATCTCGTCAACCCGAGCCCCTGGCCGTTCGTGGGCTCGGTGGCCGCGACCGTCATGGCGATCGGCGCGGTGACCTGGATGAAGGGCCTGTTCGGCCTGGAAAAGGGCACCAGCTGGGTGTTCTGGCTGGGGCTGGCCGGCGTGCTCTACACCATGCTCGGCTGGTGGATGGAGGTCATCAAGGAGAGCCGCAAGGGCGACCACACGCCCGTGGTCTCCATCGGCCTGCGCTACGGCATGATCCTGTTCATCGCCTCGGAGGTGATGTTCTTCGTCGCCTGGTTCTGGGTGTTCTTCGAGATGGCGCTGTTCCACGAGGCGCGCACCATCTCCTCCATCGAGGAGGTGCGCACCGCCTGGTCCCACTGGCCGCCGACCGGGGTCGAGACGCTGGACCCGTTCCACCTGCCGCTGGTCAACACCGTGATCCTGCTGCTGTCGGGCACCACCGTCACCTGGGCCCACCACGCGCTGCAGACCGGCAACCGCAAGAGCGCGATCCAGGGCCTGATCCTGACGATCATCCTCGGCGCGGCCTTCACCGCAGTGCAGGCCTACGAGTACAACCACATCCTGCACGAGAACCTGTTTTTCTCGGAGAACGCGGCCAACTCGGGCCTGTACGGCTCGGCCTTCTTCATGGCCACGGGCTTCCACGGCTTCCACGTTCTGGTGGGGACCATCTTCCTGATCGTCTGCCTGCTGCGCCTGCTGGCCGGCCAGTTCACGCCACAGAAGCACTTCGGCTTCGAGGCGGCGGCCTGGTACTGGCACTTCGTGGACGTGGTCTGGCTGTTCCTGTTCGCCTTCATCTACGTGGCCTTCGGCGGCGGCAGCGGCCACTGACGTGGCGCGTGCGCCCCTGATCCTCCCCCGTGAGCATCGCGAACGGGGGAGGGGGACCGCCGAAGGCGGCGGAGGGGGCGTCCGCATCGACTCCGTCGTTCCAGCTCACGCCCCCTCCACCATGCTTCGCATGGTCCCCCTCCCCCGCTTCGCAGGGGAGGATCTATGAAGCGCTTCCCCTTCGTCCTGACGCTGGCGGCTCTGATCGCCCTGGCGATCCTGATCGGCCTGGGAACCTGGCAACTACGCCGCCACGCCTGGAAGCAGGACCTGCTGGCGCGGATCGAGGCGCTGAAGACCGCGCCGCCGCGGCCGCTGGAGCCGCGGCTGGCGGAAGGCGCGCAAGGCCGGGATCTGAACTTCGCCCGCGTGCGCGCCGTCTGTCCGGGGCTCGACCGGGCTCCGTACGTCGAGCTGTTCTCCCTGCGCGCGGGCCAGGCGGGGACGCGGCTGATCTCCGCCTGCGCGGTGCAGGGCGGACCCTACGAGACGGTGCTGGTCGACCGCGGCTTCGTGCCCGAGACCGTCTCCGCCCGACCGCCGGTCGATCCGACGGCGGCCGATCCGGTGACAGTGGTCGGGGTGCTGCGCCTGCCCGATGAGAAGAGCTTCGTCACCCCCGAGCCCGACCTGAACCGCTTCTACGCCCGTGACGCGGTGGCCATGGCCTCGGCCTTGGGCGCGCGCCGCCCGGCGCCCTGGTTCCTGCTGGTGGAGACCTCGACCAACCCCGAGTGGCGCGCGCTCGACCCCGCGCCCCTGCCGGCGACGATCTCCAACCGGCACCTGGAGTACGCGCTGACGTGGTTCGGGCTGGCGGCGGCCCTGCTGGGCGTGTACGCCGCCGTGCTCTGGAAAAGGCTTCGTCGTTGACCGTACGCTTGCACACCCTGTCGAACGGCGCGCGCGTGCTGTTCGACCCCATGCCCGCGCTGGAGACCTTCGCCGTGTCGGTGGTCGTGCGCGGCGGCGCGCGGTTCGAGGACGAGGCCCGCTCGGGCTGGTCGCACCTGTTGGAGCACATGGTGTTCAAGGGCGCGGGCGACCGCTCGGCCCAGGGCATCGTCGAGGCCATCGAGGGCGAGGGCGGCCAGATCAACGCCGCCACCGGATATGAGCGGACCAGCTTCCAGGTGCGGGCGCTGAAAGGCCGGCTGCCGACCGCCATGGAGGTGCTGTCCGACCTGCTGTTCCGCCCGGACATGGCCGCCGACGAGCTGGAGCGCGAGAAGGACGTGGTCGGCCAGGAGATCGCCGAGGCGTTCGACACCCCCGACGACCACGTGTTCGAACTGGCCCAGTCCAAGGCGTTCGAGGGCCAGTCCCTGGGCCGCCCGATCCTGGGCTCGGTGGAGAGCGTCGGCGCGGCCGACCGCGAGGCGCTCGACGCCTGGCGCCGCGCCCTGTACGCCCCCGGCCGCATGGCGATCGCCGTCGCCGGAGCCGTGGACGAGGCCGAGGTGCTGGACCAGGCTGAGCGCTGGTTCGGCGGCGAGCCCGCCTCAGAGGGCGCGGGCGAGCCGGACGCGGCGCGCTTCGTCGGCGGCGCGGCGGGTCTGGCGCGGCGGATCGAGCAGGCGAACCTGGTGTGGCAGCTGCCCGCGCCGGGATCCAAGGACGACGCCTACTTCGCCCTTCGACTGTTCGCCGAGATCCTGGGCGGCGGCATGGCCTCGCGCCTGTTCCAGGAAGCGCGGGAGAAGCGCGGCCTGGCCTATTCCATCGACGCCTACGCCGACACCTTCGAGGACGCGGGCGTGCTGGGCGTGTTCGCCGGCGCGTCGGCTGGCGAGGCCCAGGCCCTGGCCCGGCTGGTCGCCGAACAGATCACGGAGCTGGCCGAGGCGCCGCGCGACGACGAGCTGGCCCGCGCCAAGGCCCAGCTGAAGGGCTCGATGTTCATGGCCCAGGAGTCGCCGCTCGCCCGCGCCGAACGCTCCGCCGCCCAGACCCTGATGTTCGACCGCCCCTTCACCACCGCCGAGATCGGGGCCGAGATCGACGCGGTCGACGCCCATGACCTGAAAGCCGTCGGCGCCCGCCTGCTGGCGCCCCGCGCCGCCGCCGGCGCGGTGCTGGGCCCGAAGACGGCGCTGAAGGCGGGGGATGCGTTCGGGCGGGCGTTGTTCGGGTGAGGCGCTAGGCTCCCGGCATACAGCCGCCGTCCCCGGCGGTGAGCGCGGGCGTTCGGCCGCCCCCGGCGAACCATTCCGTCCGACTCTGCCCCCAACGATCGATCACGGCGTCCTGACCGGGCGGAGGAAGCCGGGCAGGACCCAGCCTGGTCGACCCCAGCCGTCGCGCCAGTCGCTGCGACGGCAGGTTGCCCGGAGCGATGCAGTGGATGACGTGCGACCAGTCCAGCACGTCGAACGCATAGGTCATGGCCGCCGCGGCCGCTTCCAGCGCGACGCCGCGCCCTTGCGCGTCGGGGTGCAGGCCCCAGCCGATCTCGTTTCCGGGCCAGCCTAACGGGCGCCAGGGACCGACCCGCCCCATCCACAGCCCGGTCTCGCGATCCAGCACCGAGAACATGCCGACCCCTGTGAGGCTCCAGGCCCCGGCCATGGTCATGAACGTGCGCCAAGTGACCTCCGGCGGTTGCGCGCCGCCGAGGAAGCGGGCCGCCTCGGCGTCGGCCATCATCTCGGCCCATCGCGGAAAGTCGGACATGGTCGGGGGCCGCAGGATCAGGCGGCGGGTCGTCAGAACGGGCTCGGTCACGGGCGCCTCGGGGAGCAGACTGGGAGATCGCAAGGACCACGCGTCCGGCTCCGGGGCTTGAACGCAGCGGTCGGAAAGCCCGGGCTGGCGGCGCCGAATATCAGCCCTTACGTTCAAGAGCGGCGGATGCGGCGGAGCTACAAACGAGCATCGACCACCCCAACCGAGGAGACTTCGATGCTCGACGTGAATGAAGCTGCGATCCAGAACGCGGAGGCGCCCGCCAAGTCCTGCGCCGGCGAGGGGACCTGCGCCTGCGGGCCCGACTGCCGGTGCGGCGACGATTGCCGCTGCGCGACCGCCGGCGACTGCACCTCGCGGTGACCCGGCCAGGCACGAAGGGCCGGCCTCCCCCGTCGGCTCTTCGTGCTATCGCCCGAGCGCGAGCGCCCGCCGCGGCGCCGTCAGCGCAACATCTGCAGAGCGGTCGGCGCGACCCCGAACATCCGGCGGAACGTGCGGCTGAGATGGGCCGAGTCTGAAAACCCGGCTTCGTGCGCGGCGCGGGTCAGCGGCGCGCCCGCGGCCACCACCGCCACCGCTCGGGTCAGCCGCAGCCACAGCAGGTAGGTCTTGAACGGCAAACCGGTCTGCTCGACGAACAGGTGGCGAAGCCGGCTCGACGACAAGCCCGCCACCGGTACCGCGTCGGCGAGGCTGAGAGCGCCGTCCAGCCGTTCCGCCGCCCAGCCGATCACCTTGCGGATACGGTAGTCGGGAATCTCGGCCCGCTCGTCGGCCGCGAGCACCGAGACGAGCCTTCGCCCCCAGGCGACGATTTCACTGTCGTGGGCCCGCCAGTCCGAGGTCCTGAACGCCTCGAGTTCGGCCGCAAGCAGGGTGGACGGCGCGAGCTCGGTCAGGGCGCCGCAGACGTGGCGCGCGGCCACCGCCCGGCCCAGTCGGCTCTCCGGCTCGATGAACAGAAGCGCGATGCGCCCCTCCGCCTCGAAGCGGTGAAGCGCGTCGGCCGCCACCGCCGCATCCCGTTCCGCGGCCGTCCCGTCGCGCCCGATCAGACGGAACCGGCCGCCGAGCCCGAGCGTCACCTGTATGGCGTGGTGGGAGTGGAAATCGGTGCTGCGAGGCTCCCCCTCGTCGAAATGCGCGGCGTCCACCAGCCAGAGGCTGCCGCCCTCCCACACCACGACCCGGGTCTGCGCCAGAACCTCCATGGCTGAGCTTTAAGGGCTGCACGGTTGCGGTGGAAGCCTCGGCCGGCTGCTCCGCACGGGCCGCGCTTCACGGCGGCGGATCAATGACGCTACACTCCCGCCATGGCGCTGCTGGACTGGATGTCGGCGGAGGGCGCGCTCGCGGTGGAGGGCGCGGGCGTGCGGCTGCGTCCCCCGCGCCTGGGCGACCATGCCGAGTGGGCGACCCTGCGCGACGTCTCCCGAGATTTTCTTCAGCCGTGGGAGCCGACCTGGGCGCCCGACGATCTGTCGCGCGCGGCGTTCAGGCGGCGGCTGGCGGTCTACGCCCGCGACATCGAGGCGGGCCAGGGCTACCCCTTCTTCGTGTTCCGCGAGCGCGACGAGCGGCTGGTCGGCGGGGTGACCCTGTCCAACGTCCGGCGCGGCGTCGCCCAGGCGGCGTCTATGGGCTACTGGATCGGCCGTCCCTACGCGCGCAGCGGCCACACCCTGGCGGCGGTGCGCGCGGCCTGCGCCTTCGCCTTCGACAAGCTCAGGCTGCACCGGGTGGAGGCGGCCTGCCTGCCGTCCAACGAACCTTCGCGTAACCTGTTGCTCAAGGCCGGTTTTTCTTTGGAAGGACGGGCCCGCGCTTATTTGAAAATTAACGGCGCCTGGAGAGATCATCTCCTGTTCGGCCTGGTCGAAGACGAGGCTGGGCGGGGAGACGAAATCACGTCCGGGGGCTGAAGCGCCTTGAAAGACCGCTCGAGAAGTCTTGCGTGGGATCCGACCACCGCCCTGGAGGCGCTGGCCGCGGCCGACGTCGCCCTGTGGACCTGGAGCCCGTCGGAGGACCGCCTGCGCCTGACCGGCGCCACGCGCGCCCTCGGCCTGGGCCCCCTCGCGCCCGAGTGCACGGGCGCGGCCTTCTGCGCGCTGGCCATGCCCCAGGACCGCTCGCTGGCGGAGCATCTGCTGAACCCCCAGGACGAGGGGGCCGAGATCGCGCTTCGCCTGCGCATGCGCGGGGCCGAGACCTGCCTGTGGCGCGGCGTGTGGCTGGAGGACGGGGTGCGCGCGGCCGGGGTCGCGGCGCTGGAGATCAAGTTCGCCGGCTCCGACACCGACGGCCTGACCAACCTGCTGGACCGGAAGAGCTTCCTGCGTCGCGCCCGCGAGGCGCTGGCCGCGCCCGGCGAGTACGACCTGGTGGTGGCCGACCTGGACCGCCTTCGCCGGCTTAACGAGGCGCTGGGCCACGAGCGCGCCGACCTGGTGCTGGCGGCGCTGGGCTCGCGCCTGGCCGCCGCCTTCCCCAAGGGCGCGATCCCCGCGCGGATCGGCGAGGACGAGTTCGCCGTGCTGGTCCCCGACGGGGTGGCGCGGCCGGCCGAGCGGGTGCGCTCGGCGCTGGAGCAGCCGCTTCGGGTGGCGGGCTTCGACATCTATCCGACCCTGTCGATCGGCGCGGTCAAGGCCGAGGGCGGCCCCGACGCGCCGGACGCCGCCGAACTGCTGCGCCGGGCGGAGCTTGCGGTGGAGTCGGCGAAGACGGGCGGCCGCCGCGCCTCGGCCGAGTACGGCCGCGCGCTGGAGACCGACGGGCTGTCGCGCCTGGCGCTGGAGGCGGACCTGCGCAGCGCCTTCGCCAAGGGCGAGATCGAGCCCTTCTACCAGCCGATCGTGAACCTGGAGACGGGCGCGGTGGCCGGGTTCGAGGCCCTGGCCCGCTGGCGGCACCCCAGGCGCGGGATCGTGCCGCCGGACGAGTTCCTGACCCTGGCCATGGAAATGGGCCTGATGAACGAGCTCGGCCTGCACATGATGGAGAGCTCGGCGCGCCAGCTCGCCGTGTGGCTGGACCGGCACCCGACCGCGGGCAACCTGTTCGTCAGCGTCAACCTGTCGACGGTGGAGATCGAGCGCGACGGCCTGACCCAGGACGTGGCGCGGGTGCGCAAGGAGACCGGTCTGCCGCGCGGCGCGCTGAAGCTGGAGGTCACCGAAAGCGACGTCATGCGCGACCCGGACCGGGCGGCGGTGATCCTGCAGGCGCTGAAGGACGCCGGCGCCAGCCTGGCGCTCGACGACTTCGGCACCGGCTTCTCCTCGCTCAGCTACCTGGCCCGCCTGCCGTTCGACACCCTGAAGATCGATCGCTACTTCGTGCGCACCATGGGCGCCGACGACGGCTCGGCCAAGATCGTCCGCTCGGTGGTGGCGCTGGGCCGCGACCTGTCGCTGGAAGTGGTGGCCGAAGGGGTGGAGACCGCGCCGCTGGCGCGCCAGCTGCTGTCGGTCGGCTGCCACTACGGCCAGGGCTTCGGCTACGCCCCGGCCCTGCCGGCCCAGGAGGCCGAGGTCTACCTCAACGAATCCCTCGCCGACGGAACCGCGCCGCTTAAACAGCGGATGTGACCGAGGAGGCCGGTTTCAGCGTCGTCATGGTCAGCTCCCGGCCGACGCTGAAGCCCAGCTGTTCGTACAGCGCGATCGCGCCCGTGTTCCAGGCGTAGACGTGCAGGAACGGGGTCTCGCCGCGCTGCTGCATGGCGGCGGCGACGCGGGTCAGCAGGCCGGCGCCGTAGCCTCGGCCGCGATATCCGGGGCGGGTGCAGACGCCGCTGACCTCGGTCGCGCCGTCGACGCGCATGCGCTCGCCGGCCATGGCGACGAGGCGGCCGTCCCGCTTCAGCCCGATGAAACCGCCGAAGCGGTGGGTGAGCGGCCGCCAGGGGCCAGGCTTGGTCAGGATGGCGAGGTCGAACATCTCGGCCGCATCCTCCTCGATCAGGGCCGCGGGGCGCAGGCCGTCGTCGGGAATCTCGACCGGGCGCCGGGCGACCATCTGCAGCACCGCGGCGGCGGCGGCCACCTCCACGCCGGGGACGGACGGCGCCGGGTCGGGCTCGACCAGCGCCGTCTCGCCGTGGCGGCGCACCAGCTCGCCGAGAGCCTCGAGCGTCTCGGGCGAGCGATCGTCTATCGCGGCGAACACCCCGTAGTCCGGGTCGAGCCGCCGCGCGCCGGCGACGGCGGAGGTCAGGGGCGCCCAGCGGCCGGTCAGCGACGACCAGACGGGGCGGGCGAGAGGGTCGGCTTCGGCCATCGGGTTCGATTTAGCATGCGCATGTGAGGGAGGGAGAAGAGGGGATCACGAAGGGCACAAAGGAGACACGAAGAACACGAAGGCGTCTGAGGACGGCATGAGACTGAGTGCCGGCGCAGAGCGCCGGCGAAGCGCTCAAGTCCAGCGGAGCGCCCGCGTCAGACAGCGCGCCTCCCTCTTTGTGCCCTTCGTGTCTCCTTTGTGCCCTTCGTGATCCCTCTTCCTTCTTTGTCCTCCCCCCCATGGGAACAGCCGAGCTTTGGCATCCGTTGTGAGGCGGGCCGAGGGGGGCTAAAGCCGCCCCACGCCCGCGTTCCCATTCCCGACCTGAGGCCCCATGCCCCTGCCCACGCCCCGCGCCGACCTGAAGCCGAACACCATCGAGTTCGAGACGACGCCGCTG
>DASPKD010000222.1:0-16245 GCA_035628275.1 Caulobacteraceae bacterium
GGCGCCGCGCGCGTCTCGTTCCTGCGGTTTTCACCAACGACGGGCTGAGACCCGGTTGTCGAGTTGGGGGCGCAGCGCCTCCAGCCCGTCTCGCGTGATGAAGTAGGGCCCGCCGTCGCGGCTGAGGATCAGCCGACGGCGTCTGAGCTTGCGCCAGACGGGCAGGGTGCAGTCGGCCAGCCGCCAGCCGTCGCGGGTGAAGCAGTCGACGCCGACGGGGTCGCCGCGCTGGTCCTTCTCCAGCACGATGCGGCCGCCTTGGGCCAGGGCGTGGAGCGTGCGTTGCTCCGCACGGGAAATGTTCATGGATAGTCCGAGGATAAGCCGCAAGGATGCGGTCCCGCGCGCGAGCGCAGGCCGCCGGGGGGCTCGTCCCGGTCGGACGGATCAGAAGCTCGTCAGACCGGGCGCCCGGCCTTCGCGGCAATCTCGGACATCAACCACCGAGGTTTGAGAACGGCGGCGCTTATGCCGGAGGATGCGTCACGTCGCAAGCTTGCGCCGGAAGGCCCTTCGTCTTACGTTCGTCTTACTGGAGGCCGCCATGCCGGAGCCGAAAAGCACGACGGTTCTGTCCACCAAGGGGCAGGTGATCCTGCCCAAGGCGGTGCGCGAGCGACGCGGCTGGCGTCCGGGAGCACGGCTGGTGGTTCAAGAGACGCCCGAAGGCGTGCTGCTGACCGAAGAACCCGCTTTCCCTAGGACACGTCCCGAGGACGTGTTCGGTTGCCTCAAGTACGACGGGCCGCCGAAGACGGTGGAGGAGATGGAAGCCGGACTGGCGGAAGCCTTCAGGAACGCCCGTGATCTCGATCGATACTAATCTGGTCTGCCGCTATCTGCTGAACGACGACGTCGATCAGGCGCGGGCTGCGCGCAAGCTGATCGACGAGCAAGAGGTGTTCCTGACCACGACCGTGGTTCTGGAATCGGCTTGGGTGCTCGGGGCGGTGTACCGTTTGCCGATCGATCGGGTGGTCGAAGCGCTCACCTGGTTTCTGGGGCACCCGAACGTCAGTCTGCAGGATCATGCGGCCGTAACTTCAGGATTGCAGTGGTGTGCGGCGGGGCTGGGTCTGGCCGACGCCTTGCACCTGGCGTCGTCGCAGGGCTGCCACGCCTTCGCGACTTTCGATCGAGAGCTTGAGAAGCGTGCCGCGCGCGTGCCGGCGATCCCGGTGAGCGTTCCCGGACCCGCCTGAGCGGCTCACCGCCGCCCGAACAGCCGCTCGATGTCGGCCAGCTTCAGCTCGACGTAGGTCGGGCGGCCGTGGTTGCACTGGCCGGAGTGGGGGGTGGCCTCCATCTGGCGCAGCAGGGCGTTCATCTCCGCCGCGCTCAGCCGGCGCCCGGCCCGCACCGAGCCGTGGCAGGCCATGGTGGCGCAGACCTCGGCCATGCGCTCCTTCAGCGCCAGCGCCTGGCCGTTCTCGGCCAGGTCGTCGGCCACGTCGCGGATCAGGCCCTGTACGTCCGTGTCCCCCAGCAGCGCCGGGGTCTCGCGCACCAGCACCGCGCCCGGGCCGAACTGCTCGATCACTAGCCCCATCTCGGCCAGGTCGTCGGCGACGCCCAGCACCCGCTCGGCCTCGGCGGGGTCGAGGCCGACCACTTCGGGCACCAGCAGCGCCTGGCGGACCACGCCGCCGCCCTGCATCTGCGTCTTCATCCGTTCGTACACCAGCCGCTCGTGCGCGGCGTGCTGGTCGACGATGACGATGCCGTCGCGGGTCTGGGCCACCACGTAGGTCTCGTGCAGCTGCGCCCGTGCCGCGCCCAGCGGGTACTGCACCGGGTCCACCACCGTGTCCCGGTTCTCCAGCCCGGTCTCCAGGGTTTCCACTTCCAGGTTTTCCCGCCACGGCTCTACCCGCGCGCCGGGCTCGGCGAGTCCTGCGATCAGCCCCGGCTGCACCGCCCGCGCGGGGCTCGACCAGCCGGTGCGCCAGCCGCCGGGCGGCGGCGCGACGGCGGGCTGGAAGCCACCCAGGGCCGCGGCGCCCACGGTGGTCGACGCCCGGTGCCCCGCCGCCGCCAGGGCGTGCTTCAGCGCGCCCACGATCAGTCCGCGGACCAGGGCGGGGTCGCGGAACCGCACCTCGGCCTTGGCCGGGTGGACGTTGACGTCCACCTCGCGCGGGTCGAGATCGAGGTACAGCGCCGCCAGAGGATGCCGATCCCGCGCCAGGAAGTCGGCGTAGGCCGCGCGCAGCGCCCCTTGCAGCAGCCGGTCGCGCACCGGCCGGCCGTTGACGAACAGGTACTGGTGCGCCGCGTTGCCCCGGGAATAGGTCGGCAGGCCCGCGTAGCCGGACAGACGCACGCCCTCGCGCGCCTGGTCGATCAGGATGGCGTTGTCCTCGAACTCGCGCTCGAGCACCGCCGCCAGCCGATGCAGCCGGCCCTCCGGGCCGGGGTGCTCGGCCGCCAGGCGCAGCACCTTGCGCCCGTCCAGGTCCAGGGCGAAGGCCACCGACTCGCGCGCCATAGCCTGGCGCTTGACTTCCTCGGTGATCGCCAGGCTCTCGGAGCGCTCGGACTTCATGAACTTCAGCCGCGCCGGGGTGGCGTAGAACAGGTCGCGCACCTCCACCCGCGCCCCGTGCGGACCGGGGAAGGGGGCGGGCGCGACCTCCGACATCGCGCCGCCGTCCACCCGCACCGCGAACGCCTCGACCGCGCCCTTGGCCCGGCTGGCGATCTGCAAGCGCGCCACCGAGCCGATCGAGGGCAGGGCCTCGCCCCTGAAGCCCAGGGTCTGGATGTGCAGCAGGTCCCACTCGCCGCGTTCGTCGGGAACCAGCTTGGAGGTGGCGTGGCGCTCGACCGCCAGCGGCAGTTCGTCGACGGGGATCCCCTTGCCGTCGTCGGCCACCAGGATGCGGGCGAGGCCGCCTTGGTCGCACTGCACCTCGACCCGCGCGGCGCCGGCGTCCAGCGCGTTCTCGACCAGCTCCTTCACCGCAGAGGCGGGACGCTCGACCACCTCGCCCGCGGCGATGCGGTTGACGGTCTCGGCGGGCAGGCGGCGGATGGTCATGGCGACTCGGTGGGGCGGAGCGGCCGACCAGGGTAGCACGCGTCGCGGGAGCCTTCATGCGGCGCTTCGCCGGAGATCACGCGCGGCCGGCTTCCTCCAACAGCCACGCTTGGAAGGCGTCCGCCGCGGGCGTGCGCGCCACCGCTTCCGCCCAGACCATATAGGTGGCCCAGTCGGTCGGCACATGCTGAGGAAACAGCCGCACCAACTCGCCGGCGGAGAGATCCTTGGTGAGCATGGAAGCGTCGGCCAACGCGATCCCCAGGCCGGAGTGAACGGCGTGCAGAACCGCTTCGCGGGTGTCGTACGCCTGGGATGTGCGGAGCCGCACGTTCGGCTCGCCGGCCGCTTCGAGCCAGAGCTCCCACTCGGCGGGCCGCGAGTCGTTGACGATGATGGAATGGGCCGCGAGGTCGGAGACCCGTGCCGGTCTGCCCCGTGCCTCCAGGTAGCCGCGGCTGCAGAACGGGGCGAGTTCCTGCGGGAAAAGCAGGCGGGCCGCGAGTCCCGGCCAGCGCCCCACGCCGCTGCGCACGGCGAAGTCGTAACCCTCCCTCGCCAGATCGACTAACCGCTCCGACGTCGAGAGGCGGACGTCCACGTCAGGGTGTGCGGCGCGAAACGCGCCGAGTCGTGGGATCAGCCACCTCGCGGCGAAGACCGGCAGGGCGGCGACGTTGACGATCCGCTCCCGGCCGGAACTGAGCCGAGCCTTTCCAACCGCGACGTCCAGGGCGGCGAAGATCGGGTGCAGGTCTTTCGCCAATTCGGCGCCCTCGGGCGTGAGCGACAGCCCTCTCCCGCGCCGCTCGAGCAACCGGACCCCGAGTGCGGCCTGCAGTTCGCGGAGGTGGAAGGTGACGGCGGAGGGCGACACGCCGAGCTCGTCTCCGGCTCCGCCAAGCGTGCCCCGGCGGGCGACGGCTTCGAAGGCCCGTAGAGCGCTCGTCGAGCAGCGAAGGCTTGGGCGTCTCACCACAGTTTTCCTGAACGATCATGCGAGCAGAACCCGTTTGTGAGGGCGGGAACGTCCTGTCAATCCTGCCGGCGTTCCAGCTTGAGAGGCCGTGTTGTTTAAGTTTCTTTTGATGAGTGGCGCTGCGGCCGTGGGGCTGGCGGCGAGCGCGGCCGCCGCGCAGGATGTGGGTTCGAAGGCGGAAGACGCCTTCGGGCGGCGCATCGGACTGGAACAGACCGGTCTCTACTCGGAGACGTCCGCGCGCGGGTTCGACCTGACCAATTCCAACGCCTACCGCATCGAGGGGGCGTACTTCGGGCGCGCCGCGCCGCTTTCCGACGCGGTGGTTAAGGGGGTCGCCGTCAAGGTCGGGGTGGTCGCTGCCCGTTCGGGTACGCCGTCGCCCTCTGGAGTGGTCGATTACGACCTGCGTGAAGCCACGCGTAACGGCCTGATCCTGTCCGGCGGCTGGCGGGAGTACGCCAGCCCGTTCCTCGAAGCGTCCATGGCGAGGGTCGACCAGCAAGGCCGGTGGGGCGTCAATCTCGCCGTGCTGGGTCAACCCGCGCTCACCTTCGCGGACGGGGTGACGGGCGCCTATCTCGACTACGGCGCCGTCGTGCACCTTGCTCCCGCGCAAGGCCTGAAGGCGGTCGCCTTCGTTTCGTGCGCCGAGCGCGCCTACACCGGCAACTACGGCTTCAAGCCTTCCGGGCCGACGCTTCCCGCGCCATTGCCCAATGGCGAGAACCTCGCACCCCCTTGGGCCGACTTCAGCGTCACCCAGACGAACGCCGGGATTCTAACGAAAGCCGCGCTCGCGCAGAACCTGGAGTTGTCCGGGTCTCTCACCCGGTCCGAGCTTTTCGTGGACCGGTCCGATTTCACGTTGTTCAGCTTGGTGGACCGGACGACCGCCGACGCGGTGGTGATCCGCTCCCCCAGCCGATCGACCCTCTTCGAAAGCGCCGAGGTCCGGTTGCGGCAGATCTGGCTCGGCGAAGGCGCGACCCATCAACTCGAGGCGTCCGTGCGCGCGGGCCGGCGACTGTCCGCGGCGCTGCCGGGAAAACCGGTGGCCCTTGGGCTGGTCGATCTCACCGCCCCCCAGCACCCGGGCGAGACCGATTTCGACTTTCCGGCAGCGCGAAACCGCGACCGTCTGACTCAGCACGCGGCGGTCTTGGCCTACACCGCCGTCACGGGTCCCCTGGAGCTGCGCGCCGGGCTTCAACGCGCCTGGATCCTCCGCGGCACCGTGCCGGTCACGGGAGCGCCGGGGAACACCTCCGAACGATATTGGCTCCCTTACGCCTCCGTCGTCTGGTCGCCCTCGCCCGACAGCCTCTGGTTCGCCAGTTACGTTTCCGGCCTGGAGGAGTCCGGGGTCGCGCCCCAGACCGCGACCAACGCCAACGCGCCGTTGCCTTCCGTCGAGGCCCGGCAGTTGGAGGTGGGGGTCCGGCGCGTCTTCGGTCCGTTTCAGGCGACGGCGACGGCTTTTTCAATCTCCAAGCCCGTTCCGGGGCTGCGCGCGGACGGCTCCTACGGTTTTCTCGGCGACGTGAGCCACAGGGGCGTCGAAGCCTCGCTGGCGGCGACGCTCGGCCGCTCCCGGTTGCTGGCGGGGGCCACGGTGCTCGACGCGGAGGTGGGCGAGACCGGACGCCGTCCGGCCGGGGTCGCGGAGCGTTCGGGCTTCATCCGGTGGGAGCACGCGTTCGGCCCGTCCTGGTCGGTCGACGCCCAGGCGAACCACGTCGGCCCGCGTGCCGCGGATCCGGCCAACATCGTGACGGTCGCCGACTACACCCTGTTCAACCTGGGCCTTCGCCACCGACGGACCGTCGCCGGCGTACCGATCGAGATTCGCGCGCTGGCGTCGAACGTCGCCGGCGAGAACGCCTGGGTGGCGGGCCAGAACGGCTTTCTCGTGCGGACGCCGCCTCCGGCCGTCCGTCTCACCCTGACCGCGAGGTTCGAATGACCATCTCTCTTCCTGTCCAAACAACACCCTCCGCCGTGGAGCCGCTCGCCCTGGATCATTTCGTGATCCTGACCAGCCGGCCGGACGAGGGCGTGAGCTTCTACGCCCGCTTGCTGCCTCTGCTCGGCTTCGAGCGGACCAGCGATCGCATCTGGGCCAACGCCAAGGGCCTGCACATCAAGATCGGCGACGCCGATCCGGCGTGCCCGCCGTACGAGCGGTACGGTGCCGGCGTGAACCACGTGGGCTTCGCCGCGCCGAGCAGCGCCTTCGTCGAACAGGTGCGAGAGCGGATGTCGGAGCATCTGGCGGAGGGACCGCGCATCCAGTCGTTCGGCGGACGCGCGGCGCTGTTCCTCAAGGATCCAGACGGCTTCCGGGTGGAGATCACCTACACGCCCGAGGGCGAGACAGTAGTCGACTGATCTTCCGGCCCTGGAGGCCGCGGCTTGATCGAGCCGAACGCAAGATTCATCTCACAAATTCACGTCACCGGTGCCGAATGCGCGACAGGAAAAACCACGGACGACGATCATTCCTGGCTTGGGGGCTCGTCGCTCTCATTGTCCCGGTAGCGGCCCCCGAAGTGCGAGGCGGCGGTGCTTCGGTTCGAACCGACGGCCATGAGGAACCGGCGAAGACCGGACGTGGCCGGTCGGAAGGCGCCGGGAAGGATGCGCCGGCCGCGCGTTCTCCCGCGGAGGAACCGCAGCGCGACAAAAGTCGAAGCTCGGGCGCCGGTTCCTGGCCATGGCCGGAAGACGCCAGCCCGCTGCCGCGCTGAACACCGCGCCGGACGGGACAGCGCCTAGTCAGGGCGCGGGCGCCTACCGCCCCAGCTCCTTCATCGCCCGGTCCAGGCCGTCGAGGGTTAGCGGGAACATGCGCTCGCCGATCAGTTCGCGGATCAGGGCGGTCGACTGGGTGTAGTCCCAGAAGCGCTCGGGCGTGGGGTTCAGCCAGACCACCTTGTCGTAGATGTCGGTCACCCGGCGCAGCCACACCGCGCCGGCCTCCTCGTTCCAGTGCTCGACCGAGCCGCCGGGCATGGCGACCTCGTAAGGGCTCATCGCCGCGTCGCCGACGAACACCACCTTCCAGTCGTGCGGGAAGCGGTGCAGCACGTCCCAGGTGGCGATCTTCTCGTCATGGCGGCGGCGGTTGTCCTTCCACACGCCCTCGTACAGGCAGTTGTGAAAGTAGAAGAACTCCAGGTTCTTGAACTCTGTCTTAGCGGCGGAAAACAGCTCCTCGCAGAGCTTCACGTGCGCGTCCATCGAGCCGCCGATGTCGAGCAGCAGCAGCACCTTGACCGTGTTGCGCCGCTCCGGCCGCATGACGATGTCGAGGTAGCCATGCCGGGCGGTGGCGTCGATCGTCTCGGGCAGGTCCAGCTCGTCCGGCGCGCCCTCCCGCGCCCATTTTCGCAGGCGGCGCAGCGCCACCTTGATGTTGCGGGTGCCGAGTTCGACGGAGTCGTCGAGGTTCTTGTACTCGCGCTTGTCCCAGACCTTCACCGCCCGGCCCTGGCGCCGGCCCGCGTCGCCGATGCGCACGCCTTCGGGGTTGTAGCCGCCGGAGCCGAAGGGCGAGGTCCCGCCCGTGCCGATCCACTTGGACCCGCCTTCGTGGCGCTCCTTCTGCTCCTCCAGCCGCTTCTTCAGCTCCTCCATCAGCTTGTCGAAGCCGCCCAGCGCCTGGATCTGCGCCTTCTCCTCCTCGGTCAGGAACCGCTGGTTCAGCAGCCGCAGCCAGTCCTCGGGAATCTCCGCCAGCCAGCCTTCCTCGACCCGCTCCAGCCCCTTGAACACGTGGCCGAACACCCGGTCGAACTTGTCCAGGTTCTTCTCGTCCTTCACCAGGGCAGCGCGGGACAGGTAGTAGAACTCGTCGACCGTCCGGCCGATCACCTCCCGGTCCATGGCCTCCATCAGGGCCAGGTACTCCTTCAGCGACACCGGCACCTTGGCGTCGCGGAGTTCTGTGAACAGGCGCAGGAACATGACGGAGACTCTATCAGCCCCGCCGGCCCGCTCAACGGCCGGGATAGCGCTCGTCGAGGTCCTTGATCAGCCGCTCGGCCGTGTCCGGATCGAGCTTCTTCAGCAGCGCGTCCAGCTTGGCCTCCATCCGTTCGTCGTCCCCGCGGCTCTGAGGCGAGCCCGCGTAGTAGAGGAAGGCCAGGCCCGCCACCTGCCAGGCCAGCTGCAGGAACTCGGACTGCCAGTTCTCGAAGGTGTCGCGCCCGATCTCGACCAGGAAATCGCGGGTGTCGGGCGACTGGCCGTGCTGGGTCGCCTCCGACACGTAGGCGAGCCAGCCGAACCACCAATGCAGCACCAGGGTGACCAGGAAGATCGCCCCCGTGACCCAGAGGAAACTGTACTTCTTCATCGGCAAAGCTCCTTCCGGGGAAGGAAACGAGCTAGGCCGTGGAACGGTTCAACTCGGCGCTCAGGCCGCCGCGTAGCGT
Organism: Caulobacteraceae bacterium; assembly: GCA_035628275.1. Classification (GTDB taxonomy): domain Bacteria; phylum Pseudomonadota; class Alphaproteobacteria; order Caulobacterales; family Caulobacteraceae; genus DASPKD01. Next base: position 8,459 of record DASPKD010000222.1, read on the forward strand.
CGGGCCGTTTGCCCGATTGCCTCTTCGAACTCGCGCTTCAGCCGGCCGACCAGCTCGCGCACCGGGACGACGTCGTGGATCGAACCGGCGCCCTGGCCGGCTGACCAGACCTCCTTCCAGGCCTTCACCTCGTGGTCGAGTTCCTTGCCGAGGTCGATCTTGGTCTTGTCCGGCAGGCTCTTGGGATCCAGCCCGTTGGCGACCAGCGAGGCGGTCAGGAAGTTCGCCGGGATGCCCGAGATCGCCGGGGTGTAGGTGACGTCGGCGGCGCCGGCGTCGACGATCATCTGCTTGTAGGCTTCCGGGGCCGTGGCCTCGGCGGTGTTGATGAAGCGGGTGCCGAGGTAGGCGAAGTCCGCGCCCATGGTGATCGCCGCCGCCACGTCGCGGCCTGTCGACATGCAGCCCGACAGGATCACGCAGCCGTCGTAGAAGGCGCGGATTTCGTTCACCAGGGCGAACGGGTTCCAGGTGCCCGCGTGCCCGCCGGCGCCGGCTGCGACCAGGATCAGCCCGTCGACCCCGGCCTCCGCGGCCTTGCGGGCGTGGCGCAGGTTGGTCACGTCGTGGAACACCAGCCCGCCGTAGCCGTGCACCGCCTCCACCAGGTCGCGCACCGCGCCTAGCGAGGTGATCACCAGCGGCACCTTGTGCTCCACCGTCACCTGCATGTCGGCCATCACCCGCGGGTTGGTCGGGTGGACGATGATGTTGACGCCGTAGGCGGCGTCATCGGGCCCCAGCGCGCCCTTGATCTGGTCCAGCCACTGGGAATAGCCCTCGGTGGTGCGCTGGTTGAGCGCCGGGAAGGTGCCGACCACCCCCGCCTTGCAGGCCTCGATCACCAGCTCCGGCCCCGAGACCAGGAACATCGGCGCGGCGATCACCGGCAGCTTCAGGCCTCGTTCCAGCGCGGCGGGTATGGCCATGACGTCGTCCCTGAACAGCGTTCTCTTTCGCTACCCATAGCCGCGCTCGCGTCCGGCGCAAAGCCGCCGCGTTTGCACGGGAGGCCGGGGCGGCTTAACTGGCGGACGATGACCACAGACGTTTCCGGCCTGACCCAGCTCGGCCAAGCGGCCCGCGGCTACGCCTCCCCCGAAGAGGCTGTGCTGGAGCGCGTGCCCAATCCGCATCCCGACGCCCTGTACCTGGCGCGCTTCACCGCGCCGGAGTTCACGTCGCTGTGCCCGGTGACCGGCCAGCCGGACTTCGCCCACCTGGTGATCGACTACGCGCCGGGCGACTGGCTGGTGGAGTCCAAGAGCCTGAAGCTGTTCCTCCAGGCGTTCCGCAACCACGGCGCCTTCCACGAGGACTGCACCGTCTACGTCGGCAAGCGGCTGGTGGAGACGCTGAGCCCCAAGTGGCTGCGCATCGCCGGCTACTGGTATCCGCGCGGCGGCATTCCTATCGACGTGTTCTGGCAGACGGCGGCTCCGCCGCAGGGGCTGTGGGTCCCCGACCCCGGCGTGCCGGCCTATCGCGGGCGGGGCTAGAGGCGCACCGACCTGCCCGGCGGCGAAGAAACGAGGCGCGGAGCGACCCGCGCCTCGCTCAATCCGCGGATGTAGCTCGCCGGGCTACTGGACCTGCACCATCGCCGCGTCGCAGTTCCCGCCGCTGCCCATGTTCGACGGCACGTCCTGCATGCTGGCGTTGTCTCCGCCGGTCGTGATGGTGGAGCCGTTATCGCCGTACATGTCCTTGCGACCCTTGCCGCAGTGGCTTTGCTTCTGGACCTTGATGGTCCAGTCGAAACGCGTGCCCGACGGCGACGCTCCGTCGATCCGTTTCACCCTGGCCTTCTCGAGCGCCTTCATCGCCGCCTTCACAAAGCGGGGATCGTTCGGCTGGGCGGCGCCGGGCGTGCAATCGAGCTCGCCCCCGCCGTCCGCGACGCAGTTGAACGACGCGGAATAGATCTCCATTCGACCCTGACCGCTCATGCCCCAGTGATCCTTCATCTCCGGGCGCTTCACCCATTTCAGACCGGCGTCGATCGGGTGGAACTTGTCGGGCAGGGTCGATGCCGGCCAGTGGCCGAACTTCAGGGTGAAAGCGAAAGTGCGCCCCGCCGGCGAGCCGCCGTCGACCGACCTCACTGACGCCCGGCTCATCACCTTCAGCGCCGCGTCTCCGAAGAACATGCCTCCGGGCGTTTCGTCCAGAACCCGGCAATCGAGTTCGCCCTCGGCGTCCGGGGTGCAGGCCAACTCGGCCTTGCCGCGCGCAACGTCCATGGCCCGGGCGCGAACCGGATACAGCCGGTGCATACGTTTCAGCGACGGGGGCTTGTTCCACGTGAGCCCGACCTGGTCGTAGGTGGGGTAGTCGCTCGCCGGCGCTTGCGCAGAGGCGGGGAGGGCGAAAGCGGCGAGCGCGGCCGCGGTGAAGATCAGCCTGGACATGTCGTTCCCCCTAGGAAGCGGCGGAAAGAGGACCCTTTTCAGAGGCTTTCGTCAATAAGCTGGACGCCAAACAGTGGTCAGCGCCGCCGCGTCCGGACGGGCCCGCTCGAGCGGCGGCTCGGCAGGCGTGCCGAGGTGGATGAAGCCCGCGACCTTCTCGCCCGCACCTACCCCCAGCAGGGCCAGCGCCTCGGGCGCGTAGGCGTACCAGTCGGTGATCCAGTTCGCGCCGAAGCCCAGCGCGTGCGCGCCTTGCAGCAGGGCCATGCACACCGCGCCCGACGACAGCGCCTGCTCCCATTCCGGCACCTTGTGCCCGGGCGTGGTGCGCGAGATCACCAGCAAGGTGACCGGCGCCGCCGCCAGCTTGGCGAGCTTGGCCAGGGCCTTGTCGGGATCCGGCTGAGCCGCCGAAAGCGTCCGCAACCGGTCCACGAGCACGTCCTTCGCCGGGCGCTCGATCACCACGAAACGCCAGGGCGCCAGCTTGCCGTGGTCGGGTACGCGCGCGCCCAGCCGGATCAGGTCGCGCACCTGCTCCGGCGTCGGCCCCGGCTCGCCCAGCGCCTGGGCGGGGGCGGACCGTCGCCGGGCCATGCGCTCCAGCATGTCGGGGGAGGGGGACGGGACCGGCAGCGGGTCGCCCAGCAGCGGCTCGGGCGGGATCACAGGATCACCGTTTCGTCGTCCTCCCCCGCGCCGATCTGCGGCCGGAGCATCCAGGCGCCGTCGCCTTCCTTGATCCGATAGACGCTCTCCAGGTCTTCGCGCCGCGCGCCGTCCACCGTCAGCTCCTCGCGCAGCTCGCCGGTCGCCTCGTCACGGTAGAAGGCCTGGCAGACCATCTTGCCCTCCAGGTCCTGGGTCGAGGCTGCGAACAGCGCCTGCAGCTGCAGGCTCAGCATCGCCGGGGCGGGCGAGCCGTTCATGCGAAAGCGCATCTTTTCCGACAGGTCGGCGAACCGTTCGCACAGCCGGTCGCCGTCGATCCGCACCGTGTCCTGGATGACCACGTCGACGTTGGGGTCCTGCTGGATCAAGAGCTGCGAGGTCTCCGCCACCCGCCCGTCGGGCAGCAGCCGCAACAGGGTGATCGCGTCGCAGTCGTCGGTCTTCTCGACGTAGGTGTCGCACCAGAGCGTCTCGCGCCGGGCCAGGTCGCGAAGGTCGTCGCCCGTGAGCCGCCGCTCCGCGGCCGCCCCTGAACCGGCGGCGACCGCCCACCCGGCCAAGGCCAGAACTGCTGTGAGAGAGACTTTCATCCGCTTTTCGTACTACAGCCCCCGCCGTCGAGCGAGGCGCAAGAGCGTGAGGACCGCATGAGCGACGAACCCGCCTGGGCTAAGGGCCGCCCCAAACCTCCGGAGTGGCGCGCGGGGGAGGGCAGGGTGCGTTTCGAGAACCCGTGGCTGAAGGCGGTCGAGTACGACGCGGTCGCCCCCACGGGCGCGAACACCCACTACGGCGTGATCCGCTTCCAGAAGCTGGCGGTGGGCGTGCTGCCGGTCTGGGAGGACGGTACCGTGACCCTGGTCGGCCAGCGGCGCTTTCCCCTGAACGACTACGCCTGGGAGATGCCCGAGGGCGGCGTGCCGTTCGACGAGGACCCGCTGGACGGCGCCAAGCGCGAGCTGCGCGAGGAGGTGGGGCTGGAGGCCGCCGACTGGCGCCTGGTCCTGCGCATGCAACTGTCCAACTCCACCACCGACGAGCGGGCGGTCTGCTTCCTGGCGACCGGCTTCACCCAGACCGCCACCGAACCGGACGAGACCGAGGCGCTGGACGTGGTGCGCGTGCCGTTCCGCGACCTGCTGACCGAGGTGGTCGCCGGCCGCGTGCAGGACTCCATGACCGTGGCGACGACGCTGCGAGCCTACCATATGGCGCGCGAAGGAGAGCTTCCGGACGCGCTGGCGCGCGCCATGCTAGGATGAGCTCAGAGAACGGCCGAAGGAGCCCGCCCGTGTCGCATCGTCTGGAAGTCGTCCGCGCCGGCTCCGCCGTCTGGCTGTCCCTGCGCGAGGAGGCGGCGCGCACCGCCAAGGCCGAGCCGGCCCTGGCCAGCCTGCTGCACGCGGTGGTGCTGGCCCACGACGATCTGGCCTCGGCGCTCTCGTTCCAGCTCGGCCGCAAGCTCGGCGACGCGGAGCTGAGCGCCATGACCGTGCGCGAGATCTGCCAGCAGGTCTACGCCGAGCCCGCCTGCGTCTCCGCCGCCGAGGCCGACCTGCAGGCCGTCTTCGAGCGCGACCCCGCCTGCAAGGGCTATCTCCAGCCTTTCCTGTTCTTCAAAGGCTTCCTCGCCCTCCAGACCCACAGGGTCTCCCACAGGCTGTGGCGGGACGGCCGCGAGACCCTAGCGTTGCTGCTGCAAAGCCGCATGTCGGAGCTGTTCCAGGTCGACATTCACCCGGCCGCCACCTTCGGCAAGGGCGTGTTCGTCGATCACGCCACCGGCGTGGTGATCGGCGAGACGGCGGTGGTCGGCGACGACGTGTCGATGCTGCACGGCGTGACCCTCGGCGGCACCGGGGCCGAACGCGGCGACCGCCACCCGAAGATCGGCAAGGGCGTGCTGCTCGGCGCCGGAGCGAAGGTGCTGGGCAACATCACCATCGGCGACTACGCCAAGATCGCCTCCGGCTCGGTGGTGCTGAAGCCCGTGCCTTCCGGCTGCACCGCCGCCGGCGTGCCGGCGCGCATCGTCAACTGCCCGGCCCAGTGCGACCCGGCCCGATCCATGGACCACACCCTGCCAGACATCGCTTTCGACTACGTGATCTGAACCCTTCGGACGTCGGTCAGATCAGAGCGCCGCGAGCTCCCGCTCGATCAGGGCGCGCTTGGCGTCGACGCCCCAGCGGTAGCCGGTGAGTTTGCCGTCGGAGCCGACCACGCGGTGGCAGGGGATGACCACCGCCACCCGGTTGGCGCCGCAGGCTGCGCCGACGGCCCGGACGGCGCGGGGCGCGCCCACGGCCTCTGCCAGTTGCGCGTAGGTCCAGGTTTCGCCCGCCGGGATGCGGCGCAGCGCGTCCCACACCCGCTGCTGGAAGGCGGTGCCGCGCACGTCCAGCGGCAGGTCGCAGGCGCGGCCGGGCTGCTCGATCAGCGCCACCACTTCGGCCAGCAGGCGCTCCAGCCCGGGATCGTGATCCACCGCCTGCGCGGCGGCGAAGCGGCGCTGGAAGTCGGCGCGCAGGGCCGTCGGGTCGTCGCCGAGCTCCACCGCGCACAGTCCGCGCTCGGTGGCGCCCACCAGCACATGGCCGAACGCGCAGGGCGCCGTGGCAATCAGGATGCGTTCGTCGGCCCCGCCCTTGCGCCAGCGCGCCGGCGCCATGCCGAAGCGGTCCTCGGCCCGGTCGTAGAAGCGGCTGGCCGAGCCGTAGCCGGCGTCGAACAGGGCCTCGGTCACCGAGGCGCCCTCGGCCATGGCCGCCTTGGCGCGCCGGTCCTTGATCGCGGCCGCGTACTGCGCCGGGGTGACGCCGGTCCCGGCCTTGAACACCCGGTGGAAGTGGAACGGCGACAGGCCCGCTTCCGCGGCCAACGATTCCAGCGTCGGCGCGGCCTCGGCCGCCTCGATCGACCGGCAGGCGCGGGCCACGGCTTCGGCGTGGGGGGAACCGGCCTCGTCAGGGCGGCAGCGCTTGCAGGCGCGAAAGCCCGCCGCGCGCGCCTGCTCCACCGTGTCGAAGAAGCGGACATTGCGGCGCAGCGGCAGCCGCGCCGGGCAGCCCGGCCGGCAGTAAATCCCGGTGGTCTCCACCCCCAGCACGAAGGCGTCGCGCCAGCGCCGGTCGCGCGTCGCCGCAAGGGCGTAGCGGTCGTCGTCGGTGAGGGGGGCTGCGGTCACGGGGGCGAGCATAGCGGAGGCTCCTGCAAGTCAGGAGGCATGATCGCGCGGTTTCAGCCGAGCCGCTTCCCGTCGCTTGCGGTCAACGTCCGCCGAAGCGGATCAGCGGCCGAACGCGCGGCGCCGCGGCATTGCCGAGCGGATGAACTCCGCCGGCGGGTCGGTCTCGGCCAGCACCTGCTCCTTGATCGCGCGCGGCTCGCCGAACAGGTGGCCCTGGCCGTAGCCCACGTCGAGTTCGAGGATGTCGACGATCTGGCGCTCGGCCTCGACCTTTTCGGCGATCACCTCCACGCCGTAACGGCGGGTCAGTTCGGCGAAGTCCTCGGCGCGGATGTCTTCCAGCGCCTTCAGCGCCGGCCGTCCGTCGACCTCGATCAGCTGCTCCAGCAGCAGGTCGGCCCCGACCTTCACGAACTTCACGTCCGAGCGCTGCAGATCCTGGAAGTCGAGATCCAGCGACTGGACCTTGTCGATCGAGAACCGGAAACCGAGGTCCGCCAGCTTGGCCATGTTGCGGGCCTCGGTCGCGCCGCGGGCCTCAAACGCGGCCTGGCCGAGCTCGAAGATCAACGCGCCGGCCAGGTCGCGGTTGTCGGCCAGGAACTCCAGGAACTGCGGGAAGAAGGTCTCGTCGGCCAGCGAGGCCAGCGAGACGTTGCAGAACACCCCGACCTTGCGGTCCTGCTTGGCCAGACGCCGAACGATCTGCACGCAGCGGAACAGCAGCAGGTTGTCGATCGCCGGCACCAGGCCCTCCGGCTCGGCGATCGGCAGCCATTCCGACGGCATCAGCACCCGGCCGGTGTCGTCGCGCAGACGCGAGAAGCTCTCGTAGAAGACGGTGCGCCGCTGCGGCAGGCTGACGACCGGCTGGAGGTAGAGGTCGACCCGGTTCTCGGCCAGGGCTTCCCGCACGGTCTCGAGCAGGGCGGCGGTCTGGCGGGCGTGGCGGCCGACGCGCGGGTCGGCGCCCAGATCGCGGAAGCCCTCCAGCTTGGCCTCGAGGCTGTGGCCCATGCGCTGAACCAGGTCTTCCAGCACCTTGACCTCGCTTGTCAGCTGCTCGGAACGGTCGAGCGCCCCGGTCTCGATGCGGGCGGCCAGGTCGGTCAACGCGCCCTGGGTGCTCTCCAGCGCGTCGGCCAGCAGGCGGTGGGCCTCGCGGACCGTCTCGATCTCGCGCTCGAGCGCCGCGCGCGCCATGCCCTGCGAGATCACCGCGTGGGCGGCGAAGGTCAGGCCCAGCGCCCCGAAGAAGGCGGCGATTGCGGCGCCTTCCCCGACCCCGGCACGCCACAGCAGGGCCGCGACGGTCATGGCCAGGAACAGGTAGGCGCCGATCAGGAGCGCCGAGGTGATGTTGCGCATGAAAACCCGCCCGGCTGGAATCATCCGATTATCGGTCTAGAAATCGCATAAGCAAAGGAGCGCGAATCGCATGGAGCTGTTCGACCTCGCCGACAAGGTCGCGATCATCACCGGCTCGTCGCGCGGCATCGGCCGGGCGATCGCCG
>DASPKD010000223.1:0-6950 GCA_035628275.1 Caulobacteraceae bacterium
GTGGAGGTGCGGCCGGTGGACGTGGCGTTTTCCGACTGGGACTCCACCCTTGAGGACGGCCCCGACCCGACCACCCGCCTGCACCCCCGGCACGCCTCCATGAAGGACGCGATCTGGTCGACCAAGGCGGTGCGGCTGGGCCTGCGCCAGGTGAAAGGCCTATCGGAGGCCGACGGCCGGGCGGTCGCCGCCGCGCGCACGTCCGGATGCCGGACGCTGGAGGCGCTGTGGCGGGTCTCCGGCGTGGGGGTGGGGGCGCTGGAGCGACTGGCCGAGGCCGACGCCTTCCGTTCGATGGGGATGGACGCGCGCCAGGCGCTCTGGGAGGCGCGCGCGCTCGACGGCCGTTTCCACGCTCCTACGCAAGCCGAGACCGCCGCCGCCCTGGAGGTGGCCGAGCCCGCCGTGACCTTGCCGCCCCGTACGCTCGGGGAGGCGGTGGTGGACGACTACCGGCGCGTGTCGCTGTCGCTGAAGGCGCACCCGGTGTCGTTCCTGCGGGATGACCTGAAGGCGCGCGGCGCGGTCCCCGCCGAACGGCTGGCCGAGATCGAGCCGGACAGCCTGGTGAAGGTCGCGGGGCTGGTGCTGGTCCGCCAGATGCCGGGGACGGCCGGGGTGGTGTTCGTGACGCTGGAGGACGAGACGGCGGTCGCCAACATCATCGTCTGGCCCAAGATGTACGAGCTGTTCCGGCCCCAGGTGATCGGCTCGCGCCTGCTCGGCGTCTCAGGCCGCCTCCAGCGTGAGCGCGAGGTGATCCACGTCGTCGCCTACAAGATCGAGGACCTCTCCTGGATGCTGCGCGACCTCTCCGAGCGCGGCGGCGAACTCACCAGCCTCGCCAATGCCGACGAGGTGAAGAAGCCCCAACTCTCCCGCAGCAGCGACCGCCTTCACCCCGGCGCCGCCCGCCCGCCACGCGGCCGCCATCCGAGGGATCAGCAGATCGGCCTGTTCGACGAAGCGAGCGTCATTCCGAAGGGGCGGAGTTTCCATTAACACCAGAGCCGCAACCGTCGCCGTTTGGCCATCGTTTAGCCCGTAGCGGCCTTTACGGCCTTCAGCTAAGGTTCTTCCGGTCGGGGCCGGGGGGCCGCGCGCGCGGAGTTTGAGCATATGGCGCACGGGGCAGCACCCGGCAAACGCCCGCCTTTGAAGGCGGCGCTCTACTGGATCGCCGTGCTCGGCGTCTGGGGCCTGATCTTCCTGACGGCCTTCTTCGCGGTGTTCGCGTGGGGCCTGCCCGACACCTCCAACCTGTACGAGGTCGAGCGCCAGCCGTCGGTCACCTATCTCGACCGCAACGGCGCCCTGATCGCGGTGCGCGGCAGCCAGTACGCGCCGCCGGTCGACGTGGACTCCCTGCCCGACTACGTGCCCGCCGCCTTCGTGGCGGTGGAGGATCGGCGCTTCTATCACCACCCGGGCTTCGACCCGATCGGCATGACCCGCGCCTTCTTCGCCAACATGAAGGCCAAGCGGGTGGTCCAGGGCGGCTCGACCATCACCCAGCAGCTGGCCAAGAACCTGTTCCTGACGCCCGAGCAGAACATGCGCCGCAAGGTGCAGGAGATCATGCTGGCGGTCTGGCTGGAGATGAAGTTCTCCAAGAAGGAAATCCTGGGCCTCTATCTGAACCGGGTCTACTTCGGCGCCGGCGCCTACGGTATCGAGGCCGCGTCCCAGCGCTATTTCGACAAGAGCGCCAAGCAGCTGTCGATCGGCGAGGCCGCCCTGCTGGCCGGACTGCTGAAAGCGCCCTCGGCCTACAGCCCGGTGTCGGAGAGCAAGCGCGCCGCCGGCCGCGCCACCGTGGTGCTGGACGAGATGGAGGAGGCGGGCGTGATCACGCCCGAGCAGCGCGCCGCGGCGGTGATGAAGCCGGTGGTGGTCTCGCGCACCCTGGCCACCCAGCACGCCCAGTATTTCGTCGACTGGCTCGACAAGGAGATCCGCGCCCTGGTCGGCGAGCCGACCGAGGACCTGGTGGTCGAGACGACCCTGGACCTGACCCTGCAGACCTCGGCCGAGCGGGCGGTGCAGCAGATCGTCAAGCGCGACGCCGGCAAGCGGGTGGAGCAGGCGGCGCTGGTGGCGCTGGACGGCGACGGCCGGGTGCGCGCCCTGATCGGCGGGGTGAACTACGCCGACAGCCAGTTCAACCGCGCGGTCGACGCCCGCCGTCAGGCCGGTTCGGCGTTCAAGCCGTTCGTCTATCTGGCCGCGTTCGAGGCGGGCTACACGCCGACCACCAACGTGGTCGACGAGCCGGTGCGGATCGGCAACTGGGAGCCCAAGAATTACACCAACGCCAACCTCGGACCGATCACCGTCGACACGGCGGTGGCCCAGTCGGTGAACACCGTGGCCGCCCGCATCGCCGACGAGATCGGCCGCGACAACGTCGCCCGCGCCGCGCGGCGCCTGGGCGTCAGCTCCAAGATCGGGCTGGAGCCCGCCATGGCGCTGGGCGCCGTCGAGGTGAGCCCGCTGGAGATGGCCCAATCCTACGCCCCGTTCTCCAACGGCGGCTTCCGCGTCACCGCCCACGGCATCAACCGCATCCGCACCCACAGCGGGCGGGTGCTGTACCAGTGGCGCGAGCGCGAGGACGGCGGCCGGGTGTCGGTGATCTCGAACCCGCCGCTGATGTACACCAACCAGGTGCTGCGCTCGGTCCTGAGCTCCGGCACCGGCACGGGCGCGCGGATCCCCGGCTACGACCTCGCCGGCAAGACCGGCACCACCAGCGACTACAAGGACGCCTGGTTCGTCGGCTACACGGGCGGCTTCGTCACCGCGGTGTGGGTCGGCAAGGACGACAACAAGCCGATGCGCCGGGTGACCGGCGGCGGCACGCCGGCGGCCATCTGGCGCTCGTTCATGGCCGCGGCCCTGCCCAAGCTGAAGGTGGCGGCGATCCCGAACGGCCCCGCGCCCGCGCCGGGAACGGTGTTCGGCGATCCGATCGGCGACCTGCTGGGCCAGGCGGGGGACCTGTTCGGCGGCGGCGACGCGCCCAAGGACGACGCCGGCAAGATGGACCCGATCCCCAACCCCGAACCGGCCCGCCCCCAGCCGGAAACGTCCGCGCCTCCGCCCACGGCGAAGAAGGAAACCGAGCCGGCGCTGTTCTTCTGAGGGCTCAGCCGATCCCCAGCACCGCCCGCTTCTTGCCCGACAGTTTGGCCGCGATCAGGGCGTGCGCCTCGGCCAGGTAGCGCCGCAGCTGCTCGTCCGGCACAGCGTCGGCGGAGCGGAACAGCACCCATTTGTGCTTGGCCATGTAAGGCGCGGGCTCGGCCACACCTTCCTCGCAGAGCTGCTCGAACGAGCCGTCGGACACCTTCATGCACCAGCGCGGCGCCTCCTCGCCCAGCTGGCCGGCGACCGCGTACATCTTGTCGCCGACGGAATAGACCCGGTCCTTGCCCCACTTCACATCGAAGGTGGTGCCGGGCAGGGCGCGGGCTGCGGCGTCGAACTGCTCGAAGGTCATGCGCCGACGTGACGCCGCCGCCGCCCGGCCGTCAAGCCTGGACGCCGACCCCGATCGGGCAGGTCACGCCGGTGCCGCCGATCCCGCAGTAGCCGTTCGGGTTCTTGGCCAGGTAGCCCTGGTGGTAGTCCTCGGCGAAGTAAAACTCAGGCGCCTCCCGGATCTCGGTGGTCACCGCGCCGAAGCCCTTCGCGCCCAGCGCCTGCTCGTACGCGCGCTTCGACGCATCCGCCGCCCGCGCCTGGTCGTCGTCGAAGGTGTAGATCGCCGAACGATACTGAGTGCCGACGTCGCCGCCCTGGCGCATGCCCTGGGTCGGGTCGTGGTTCTCCCAGAAGGTCTTCAGCAGCGCCTCGTAGGAGACCTCCCTGGAGTTGAACACCACCAGCACCGCTTCGGTGTGGCCGGTGCGGCCCGAGCAGACCTCCTCGTAGGTCGGGTTGGGCGTATGGCCGCCAGCGTAGCCGACCGCGGTCACCCACACGCCAGGGATCTTCCAGAACACCCGCTCCACGCCCCAGAAGCAGCCCATGCCGAACACCGCCGTCTCGAACCCCTCGGGATAGGGCCCCTTCAGCGGCCGGCCGGTGACGTAGTGCACCTCGTCGGTGCGCAGCGGCTCGGACCGCCCGGGAAGGGCGTCCTCTGCGGTCGGCATCTCCAGGGACTTGTTCAGCATCGGGCGGGCTCCGGCGGCGAGGATCAGGCCCCCGATGTAAGCCGAAACCGCGAGAGCGCCAGAGCGTCGCGGATTTCCCGCACGACCGGCCTTGTCCGCGCGTCCGGCTGTCTATATTGCAGCCCCTTCGCGTGGTGAGGTGGCCGAGTGGTTGAAGGCGCACGCCTGGAACGCGTGTATACGGGAAACCGTATCGAGGGTTCGAATCCCTCTCTCACCGCCACCATATAAACCGTCACCGCATCGACCCAAACCCGCTGGAAAGCGGCGCCGTTTGAACACGGCGGTCGCATCGGAAGCCCTGCCCGGCAAGGGCATCCTCACGCACTCGGCTTAGAGAAGCGTGCGTCCGACTCACAGTGCACGCACACAGCGTCGTCAGTGCGGTCTCGTGATGATCCAGCCGAAAACCGCAAGGAGGGTCAGCCCGACGAGGGCGCTCGGCCAGCCGGCGGGCGCCAGCCTCATGAGAGCAAGCCAGCTGAAGGCGACGGCGAAGCAGGCGCAAGCCTTCGCCTTTGGTGGAATCGCGCGGCGCTCGCGCCATGCGGCGATGTAGGGACCGAAGCGCGGGTGGCGGAGCAGTCGCTCGGCCAGCTCGGGCGAGGCGCGCATGAAGGCCCACAGGGCGACCAGCAGGAAAGGCGTCGTCGGCAGGATCGGCAGGGCCGCGCCCGCGACGGCGCAGGCGACGGCGGCGACGCCCACGCCCCGGTAGAAGACCGCCGCCAGTCCAGTCGCGGGCTTAACCGCAACGCGGACCCGGCCGCGCTCGCCCGGACGTTCGAGCGCGCCCAGCATTTCCGTCGCCGCTTCGGATGCGAGCGCGGGCTGGGCGGAGAGGCCGCCGGGCCAGGCCGCCGGGATGACGGCCGTTGGAGAGGTCGTTCTCATGGCGACAGCTTGCGTCGGATCGGGTGGTGCGTCCTTGCGCTCGCGCAACTCAGCGGCGGGGAAGCGCCAGCATCGGACCGTAGCGCAGGCAGAAGACGGCGAACGCGGCGCTCCACAGGATTGCGGAGGCGGCCAAGAGGCCGACGTGCAGGGACAGGACGAACGGCGCCGCCACGCGGGCGACGGCGGCGAGCAGCACCAGCAGGTAGAGGACGATCGTCCAGGCGTCGGCCTCGCGCGGGCGGCCGGTGTGGCCGAGGCTGGCGCGGGTCGTCACCGCCAGGCTCATCACCCCGATCCCGCCGGCGGTCAGGGCGTGAAGGCCGGCGGTCGCGGGAAAGGTCTCCGGCGACAGGGCCGACAGGCCCAGCAGCAGCATGGCGACCGGAACCCACAGGTAGCCCAGGTGCAGGATCCAGACGAGCGCCTCGCCGCCGGTCTTAAGACCGTTCCAGCCGGCCAGCCGGATCAGGTTCGCGACGCCCGCCGCAATCAGCAGCGCGCCCGTGACGAGGCTCGACGGGGCCGCCGTCCAGCCGAGCAGCGCGGCGGCGGACAGTCCGAGCGTCAGGCGCTCGCGCCAGGGGGCGGCGAGCCGGACGGCGTCGAGACCGCGGCTCTTCAGCCAGTTGATGGTGAAGCTCGGCACGATGCGCCCGCCGATCAGCAGGATCAGCCCCGCCACCAGGGCCAGGGCGCCACGCTCGGGGTAGCCCGCGATCTGCGGCGCCAGCGGCGTCAGGTGCCAGGCGAGGTGAGCGCAGGCCAGCAGGAACACCATGGCGGCGACCGGCAGGTTCTTGCGGTTGCGCCCGCCCAGGATCTCGCGGGCGATCAGGCCGGCGAAGACGAACAGGAAGGCGACGTCGGCCGTCTGCACCAGAGCCGGGGGCAGGCCCGGAACCAGGCCGCCGATCCGCCCGGCCGCCCATAGGGCGAACAGCGCCGCCAGACGCGCTCCCGTGACCGGCAGCCGCCCGGTCCAGTTCGGCACCGCGGTCAGCAGGAAGCCCGCGATCACGCCGGGCGCATAGCCGAACAGCATCTCGTCGACGTGCCAGCTTCGGCCGTCGCCGCCGGCGACCAGCCCGTCGCCGAACAGCAGGGCGCCGATCCAGATCGGAACCGCGAGCGCCGCCCAGGCGGCGGAGAACAGGAAGAACGGCCGGAAGCCGAAGCTGAACAGGGCGGTCCTCGGCGGCGTCCGCAGGGCCCGGGCGGTCACGCTCATCACCGACTCCATGGAGTTGAAAAGCAGAAGGGGGCGGCGAACCGCCCCCTTCCAAGGTCGCCTGCGGAGATCACTCCGCCGGCTGGGGCGCCGCGACCGGGGTCGCCCGCCGCTTGCCGACGCCCAGCACCAGCCGGGCGGCGAAGATCGCCAGGGTCAGGGCGCCGAGGCTGAAGACCACGTCGCCGGGGACCCGCATCCACACCAGGGTCTCCACCAGAGGCGAGTGGATGACCTCGGGCGAGCGCGCGTACCACATGCCTGTCTTGATGCTGTGGTAGGCCTGCACCACGCCCACCGGCAGCAGCGACAGGAACAGCATCATCGCCAGGCCCGCGTTCAGCGACCAGAAGGTCGCCGCCAGCAGGCGGTCGCTCCAGGCGAAGCGCGGCGCCAGGCTGCGCAGGCAGAACAGCATCAGGCCGATGCCGAGCATGCCGTACACGCCGAACAGGGCCGCGTGGGCGTGGTTGGCCGTCGTGTTCAGCCCCTGGATGTAATAAAGGCTGATCGGCGGGTTGATCAGGAAGCCGAAGACGCCGGCCCCCAGCAGGTTCCAGAAGGCCACCGCCACGAAGAACATGATCGGCCACTTGTAGCTCTTCACCCAGGGCGCGGCCTTGGTGTGGCGGTAGTTCTCCAGC
>DASPKD010000224.1:0-2843 GCA_035628275.1 Caulobacteraceae bacterium
CAAGAATGCGAAAGGCCGCTCCGGTGACGGAGCGGCCTTTCCATTGTCGACCGTCGATGCGGTCTTCGAAACCTGAACGCCCTTAGGCGCGGACCTCGGAAGCGAGGGCCAGGGTCACGATCTCCGCACCACGTTTGAGACAATGAGACACTGGATCACCTCCTTTTCAGCTGTTGGACAGACCCGTCCCACATAGGCGCCGATCGAGGCGCCGGTAAGGCCTGCGGCGAGGCGCCGCGACATCCTGGGCGATCGGCGCTATGCAGGCGCCATGAGCGGCACACGCTGGGATCCCGCGCAGTACGAGCGCTACAAGAGCTATCGCGACCGGCCGGCGCTGGACCTGATGGTGCAGATCCCCGCCGACATCGACCCCGCCGAGGTCTGGGATCTGGGCTGCGGCACGGGAGAGCACGCGGCGCTGCTGAAGCGGCGGCACCCCGGCGCCAACGTCCACGGCTTGGACTCCAGCCCCGAGATGCTGGCCGAGGCGCGCCGGCGGCCGGACGCGGTGGAGTGGGTGGAGGCGGACGTCGCCACCTGGGCGCCCGAGGCCAGGCCCGACCTGATCTTCACCAACGCCGCCCTGCAATGGGTTCCTGACCACGCCGAGTTGTTCCCGCGCATGGTGCGGTTCCTGAAGCCCGGCGGGGTGTTCGCCTGCCAGACACCCATCTCCTACACAGCGGAATGGCACGTGCTGCTGCGCGAGACCGCCGCCGAGGGCCCCTGGGCGCGCAAGCTGGAGAAGGTCCGCGGCGTGCGGCCGGTCGCCGATCCGGCCGACTACTACGGCTGGCTGAGGCCGCTGTGCGAGAGCGTGGACGTGTGGTCCACCACCTACCTGCACGTGCTCGAGGGCGAGGATCCGGTGGTGGACTGGATGCTGGGGACGGGGCTCAGGCCGTTTCTTCAGGCGCTGTCTTCCGACGACGAGCGTCAGGCGTTTCTCGACGCTTATCGCGCCCGGGTTTCGGGGGCTTTTCCGCGCCGGCCGGAGGGGACGACCCTTCTGCCGTTTCCCCGGCTGTTTCTATTATGTCGTCGAGGGTGATGATCGGCTCGTCGGGCTGGTAGCTCATGTGCCGCTTGCGCAGGTGGGTGACCGGCCCCTCCAGCCGCGACAGCGCCTCGCGCATGGTCTCGTAGCCGGACGCCACGGCCGGGTCGAAGGCCTTCCAGTCGCGGATGTCGACCCCGTCGGGCTTGGGGATGACCAGCAGGTCGGTGGCCTGGCGCGAGGCGGCGAGGTCGGCGGCGGTGGTGATGGTGCCCGAGCGCATCAGGATCGACACGATCGGCGGCCCGCGCCGCCACTCGCCCGACAGCAGCCACCGCCACCAGGGCTTGCGCGTGTGGCTGTCCAGCAGGCGCGGCTCCATGCCCCGGGCGCGGGTCACGTCGACGCCGACCACCGTGCCCTGATGCATGGCGCGCATCACGTCGGCGGGGAAGCTGCGCATCACCGCCCCGTCGATCAGCACCGCGGTCTCGGTCACCACCGGCGGCAGCAGGCCCGGAAGGGCGATCGACGCCCGCAGCGCCTCACGCAGCAGGCCTCGCCGGTGCAGGTGGTAGTTGCCGGTGGTCAGGTTGGACGACAGGGCGAACAGCGGGACCGGCAGGTCCTCGATCAGGGTGTCGCCGAAGTGCTCGACCAGGCGCTTTTCGACCTTGCGTCCTTGCGACATGGCGATCATCGGAAAGGCGATGTCGTCCACCGGGCTGGTGTCGACGAACGCCTTGCGCATGCGCCGCTCCTGCTCCTCGCCGGACCATTCCATGGCGATTCCGGCGGCGATCAGGGCGCCCATAGAGGCGCCGCCCAGGAAGTCGAACGGCACGCCCTTCTCCCGCAGCGCCGTCACCGCGCCCAAGTGCGCGAACGCCCGCGCCCCGCCGCCCGACAGCACCAGGCCCACCGAGGTGCCGGTCAGGATGCGGGCGATGCGCGCCGCGTCAGCACGCCAGGCGCCCTTGGCGTGAAACCAGCGGGCGGGCTCCAGCGCGTCCAGCCAGCGGGCGGTGCCGTGGAATCGCCTCGTCGAAGGCTTCCACAGCAGCACCAGATCGATGAACCGGTGTTCCTTCAGCGGATCGTCGCCCAAAGCCGGTTCGCGCGGCGGCTCGTCCTCGGCGCGGCCGACCAGGAACACCCGGTCCACCTGCCGCGCCACCAGCCGGCTCCACGCCACCTCGTGCTTTTCGGCCACGTAGAGGACGTAGTCGTGGGTCTCCTCGACGGCGGAGAACCATTCGCCCGCGGACTTCAGCGCCCGCGAGTCGACGATCTTCACCGAAAAGCCGAGCGCGGCGATCTCGGCCTCGACCAGTTCGGCCCAGCGGCGGATCGGCTTGTCCGAGAGGCCGATCAGGCCGAACACCGCCGGATCGGCGTGCCGCCCGACGCCGTCGCGGGCGCGGGTCAGCATCAGCCGCGCCAGTTCGACCATCAGCTCGGGGTTGGCCTGCACCTCGCGCAGGAAGGCGTCGCGCGGCAGCGCAACGACCTCGCTGTCGCGTAAAGCCACGACGGTGGCGGTGTGCGGAGTGCCGGAGATCAGCGCCATCTCGCCCACCGGCTCGCCCGGGGTGATCACGCCCACGAACTGGCGTCCCTGCGCCTCGTCGTCCTTGAACACCCCGAGCCGCCCGGAGCGGAGTAGATACAGGGTGTCAGCCGGGTCGCCGGCGGAGAACAACTGCTCGCCGCCGGGCATGGAGAACCAGCTGGTCTCGCTGACCGCCGCCTTGCCGAACAGCGCGGTCAGGGCGGTCTGCAGGCGGTCGGGCTTCTTGCGGGGCGCCATGCGGGGAATGTAGGCGCGATTCACGCGGCGCGC
>DASPKD010000225.1:0-26818 GCA_035628275.1 Caulobacteraceae bacterium
AGACCCCCGGCCCGACGGCGCGGATGTCCGCCACCGTAAGCACGAGGAGCAGCCGCAACCGCTCCGGGGTCTGCACGATGCGGGCGAAGTCGGAGACCGTGCGCGGGTCGGAGACGTCCCGCTTCTGGGCGTAGTCGCTCATCACTAGGTGGTGCTCGACCAGCCAGGCGACGAGCTCGATCTTCGACCGCTCCAGTCCCAGCCGCTCGCAGGCCTGCCGGGCCGCCCGCGCGCCGGCGACCTCCTGGCCGCCCGCCCCGCCCTTGCCGGTGTCGTGCAGCAGCATGGCCAGGTAGAGCGCCTCCTTGTCGGCGATGCGGGCCATGATCGAGGTGGACAGCGGATGCTCCTGCTCGAAGCGTCCGCGCTCGACGTCGTTGATCACCCCGATCGCGCGCAGGGTGTGCTCGTCGACCGTGTAGGCGTGGTGGCGGTTCAGCTGCGTCTGAGCCACCACCCGTCCGAACTCCGGCAGGAAACGGCCGAGCAGGCCCGCGTCGTTCATCAGCGACAGGGTGCGGTAGGGCTGGTTGCCGCGCGCGAGCACGTCGAGGAAAGCCGCAGTCGCCTGCGGATCGCGCCGGACCTTGGGCGTGATCAGGTGCAGCGAACGGGTGACGGCGGTGAAGGCGTCGGGGTGCAGGTCGAGGTCCGCACGGTCGGCTGTGCGGAACAGGCGCAGCAGGTTGACCGGGTCCTTGTCGAACGCCTGGGCGTCGGCCAGGGCCAGGCGGCCGGACTCTTCGACGAAGCCGGGCACGTCCAGCTTGCGGCGGCGGGCGCGGCGGCCGGGCAGGAAGCGCGACAGGCCGGCGGCGGTCTTCTGCTGGTCGGCTTCCAGCTTGGCGCAGAAGGCGCGGGTCAGGGCGCCCACATCCTTGGCCATCAGAAAGTACCGGCGCATGAAGCGCTTCACCGCCGCGTCGTCGGGGCCGGAGGCGAAGCCCATCCTGCGCGCGATCTCCGGCTGGAAGTCGAAGCTCAGCCGCTCCTCCGCGCGCCCCGCCGCGAAGTGCAGGTGATGCCGCACCGCCCAGAGGAAGTCGGCCGCCTCCTCGGCCCCGCGCCGCTCGCGTGCGGTCAGCAGGCCGGCCAGAGCCTTCTCGCCGTCGGGACTGGAAGGATCGAGCCTGCGGGCGATCCAGAACAGGGTGTTGAGGTCCCGCAGACCCCCCTTGCCGTCCTTGACGTTCGGCTCGACCCGGTAGCGGGATGCGCCGGTGCGGGCGTGACGGGCGTCGCGCTCCTGCAGCTTGGCGGCGACGAAGGCGGGGCTGGTGTTCTTCTGCAGCACGGCGCGGGTGAAGCGCTCGCGCAGGCGGGCGGCCAGCTTCGGGTCTCCGGCCAGCGGGCGCATCTCCAGCAGCGCGGTCTGGATGGTCGCATCCTGGCGCGCCAGGGTCACGCACTCTTCGACGGTGCGGGCCGACCAGCCGACCTTCAGCCCGAGGTCCCACAGGGCGTAGAGCATGAACTGGGCGGCGCCCTCGGCCCGGTCCGCCTCCTTGGGCTCACGCAGGAACAGCAGGTCCAGGTCGGAGAAGGGCGCCAGGACGCCGCGCCCGTATCCCCCGACCGCCAGCAGGGCCAGCCGCTCGGGCCCGCGGCCGGCGCGAGGGGCGACGCAGGTGGTCGTCCAGTTCCACAGGGCGGTCACCACCCGGTCGGCGGCGGCGGACAGCGCGCGAGCGGCCTCCAGCCCCGAGCCGCCCTGCTCCAGCCGTCGGCGGGCGCGGGCGCGGTCCTCATCGAGCGCCGCCTTCAGCGCGGAGAGAAGCTCGCGGCGGGCGTCGTCCGGCGGCAGGTCCGGCGCGATCGCGGCCAGCCGCTCGGTCAGCGGGTCGGCGGGCGTAAGCGCGGCGCGGCGGGTCTTCATCGCCCCGGCAAGGTAGGGGCGCGGGAGCCCTTCGTCACTTGGTCAGGGCTTTGAGCCGGTACAGCGCCTCCAGCGCCTCGCGCGGGGTCAGATCGTCCGGGTCGAGCGCGGCCAGCGCCTTGTCGGCGGCGGAGGGCTCGGCCGGGGCGGGCGGCGGGGCGGCGGCGGCGAACAGGGGCAAATCGTCCAATCGGGCGGGGCCCGAGGCCTCGCTCTCCAGACGTTCCAGCACCGCGCGGGCGCGCGCCACGACGGCGGGAGGCACGCCCGCCAGCTTGGCCACCTGCACGCCGTAGGAGCGGTCGGCCGCGCCCGGCGCCGCCTCGTGCAGGAACACCAGCTCTCCGTTCCACTCCTTGGCGCGCATGGACAGGTTGCAGACGTGCGGCAGCCGTTCCTCCAGCCGCGCCAGCTCGTGGTAGTGGGTGGCGAACAGGGTGCGGGCCTTGTTCACCTCGTGCAGGGCCTCGGCGCAGGCCCAGGCGATGGCCAGACCGTCGTAGGTGGCGGTGCCCCGCCCGATCTCGTCCAGAACCACGAAGGAGCGGTCGGTGGCCTGGGTCAGGATGGCGGCGGTCTCGACCATCTCGGTCATGAAGGTGGAGCGGCCGCGGGCCAGGTCGTCGCCGGCGCCGACGCGGCTGAACAGGCGGTCGACGACGCCGAGCCGCATGCGCCGGGCGGGCACGAAACAGCCGGCCTGCGCCAGCACGCACAGCAGGGCGTTCTGGCGCAGGAAGGTCGACTTGCCGGCCATGTTCGGGCCGGTGACGATCGCCAGCCGCGCGCAGCCCTCGCCCGCGCCGTCCAACCGGCAATCGTTGGGCGTATAAGCGTTTCCGGCCCGCTTGACCGCGGCCTCGACCACCGGGTGGCGCCCGCCCTCGACGGCGAACACGCGGCCGGAGTCGATCTCGGGGCGGACCGCGTCGGCCTCCTCGGCCCATTCGGCCAGCGCGGAGGCCGCGTCGAGCGTCGCCAGGGCCTCGGCGGCGGCCTGGACGCCGGCGGCGAGCGCGCAGGCGCGGTCGCGGAAGCCCTCGAAAGTCTCCACTTCGATGGCGACAGCCCGCTCTGCCGATACTGCAATTTTTGCGTCCAATTCCGACAATTCCACTGTCGAAAATCGGACCTGGTTCGCCAGCGTTTGGCGATGGATGAAGGTCGCGCTGAGCGGCTGGCGCATCAGCGGCTCGGCCCGGGCGGCGCTCGCCTCGACGAAGTAGCCCAGCACCGCGTTGTGGCGGATCTTCAGCGGAACGCCGGTCTCGGCCTGCAGGCGGGTCTCCAGTGCGGCGATCACCCTGCGGCTGTCGTCGCGGAGCGCGCGGGCCTGGTCGAGCTCGGGCCGCCAGCCCTCGGTGACGAAACCGCCGTCGCGCGCCTGGGCCGGCAGCTCGGCGGCCAGCGCCCGCTCCAGGTCGGCCAGCAGGCGCGACAGCTCCGCGTCCGGCGTCAGCGCGTCCAGCGCCGCGGCGATCTCGGCCGGCGGGCCGGCCAGGGGCTCGGGCGAGGCGGCGACGCGGGCGCAGAGCGCGAGACCGGTCCGCAGGCCCTCGCGCAGGGCGCCCAGGTCGCGCGGGCCGCCGCGACCCAGGCCCAGGCGCGACAGGGCGCGGGCCATGTCGCCGGAACCCTTGAGCAGCTCGCGCAGGTCGCGCCGGAGCGGCCGCCGCTCGACGAACCAGGCGACCGCGTCCAGCCGCGCGTCGATCGCGGCGGGGTCCAGCAGCGGCCGGGCCAGGCGCGAGGCCAGCAGGCGCGCCCCGCCGGAGGTGACCGTGCGGTCGACCGCGGCCAGCAGCGAGCCCTCGCGCCCGCCCGACTGGGTGCGGTCGATCTCCAGGCTCCAGCGGGTGGCGGGGTCCACCGCCATGAACTCGACCTCGGCGGCGCGGCGGGGGGCTTTGAGCGGCGGCGTGCGGCCGGCCTGGGTGGTCTCGACGTAGGCGGCGATCAGGCCCAGCGCCGCGATCTCGGCCGGCGCGAACTCGCCGAAGCCGTCCAGGGTGTCGACGCCGTACAGGCGCTTGACCCGCGCCTCGGCCGCGCCGGGCTCGGCCAGGGCGGCGGCCATCGGCTGGACCACGCCGCCGGCCGCGCGCAGGGCGGCCGACACCAGCTCGTCGGCGAACAGCCGGTCGGTCGCCAGCGTCTCGGACGGGCGCAGCGCCCCCAGCACGCTCCCCAGGTCCTCGCGCACCGACAGCACCGACTCCACCTCGCCGGTGGACAGCTCCAGCGTCGCCACCGCCGCGCGGCCGCCGCGCACGGCCACCGCCGCCAGCCGGTTGGCGCCGCGCGCGTCCAGCAGCGAATCCTCGGTCAGGGTGCCGGGCGTCACCACCCGCACCACGTCGCGCCGCACCACCGCCTTGGAGCCGCGCTTCCGGGCCTCGGCCGGGTCCTCCATCTGCTCGCAGACGGCGACCTTGAAGCCCAGGCGGATCAGCTTGGCGATGTAGGCCTCGGCCGCGTGCACCGGCACCCCGGCCATGGGGATCTCGTCGCCGCCGTGCTTGCCGCGCCGGGTCAGGGTGATGCCGAGCGCGGCGGCCGCCTCGGCGGCGTCGTCGAAGAACAGCTCGTAGAAGTCGCCCATGCGGAAGAACAGCAGGGCGTCGGGCTGGCGCGCCTTGGCCGCGAAGAACTGCGCCATCACCGGGGTGGCGTCGGCGCGGGCGGCGGCCTCGGAGGGCGCTAGGGGGGCGGCGGGCGCGTTCATGGACCGCGCACCCTAGCGCGAGTCACCGCGAGGATCGAAGCGCCCGCGCGCGACTGTCCACCGTTTCGCCCCTGCGGTCAGTCGTCGCCTTCGATCGCCTCGATGTCGTCGTCGGACAGGCCGAAGTGGTGGCCGATCTCGTGGATCAGCACGTGCTCGATCAGGGCGGCCAGCGACACGTCCCCGCGTTCGGCCCACTCGTCCAGGATCGGGCGGCGGTAGAGGAACACCATCGAGGCCTCCGGCGCGGGGCCGAACAGCGACCGCCGCGCCAGGTCCACCCCCCGGTACAGCCCGGTCAGCTCGAACGGGTCCTCGATCCCGAGCTCGTCCAGCGTCTCCTCGTCGGCGAACTCCTCCACCCGGAACACCACCTCGCCCGCGGCCCGGCGGAACTCCTCCGGCAGGCGCGCGAACGCGGCCTCGGCCAAGGCGGCGAAGTCGTCGAGGCCGGGCGCGGGACGGTCGTGCATGGGCGGGAGGGGTAGCGGAGGGGGCGGGGTGCGGGAAGGGGGGTAGCGGGAAGCTCTGCGGCGCGCGGGCTTGCCGAGGTCCGGCGGCCATTTCGCACATGCGCGAATACCTTGGGCCAGAAATCTGCGTATACCGATTGCGCGACATCCGAATTCCGGCAAGCTGACGAGAATCGGCGTATGGGGCGTGAGGGCGAGCATGGCTACAACATCTGAAGGCAAGCGCTCACCGATGAAGCAGCAGACCTCTGAAGAGCTCGAAGGGCTTAATTTCAAGGTTCCGGCTGATTTCAAAAGAGCCTTTAAGGGCTATGCGGTTGCCCAAGGTATTACTATGGTGGAATTGCTGCGCGAAGGGTTCGAACTAGCCCTACGACGGCGCGGCGACTGACGCGTGCCCTAGATGTCACTGCGTCCTCCCCTGCCGAATCTCGAGAACGACACGGCCTCAGCCGCAGCATGGCTCGTTGCACTCGACGGGTCGCAAGCCGTGGACGGCTTGGTGCAGGTCGAAGGATACTCGCCAGAAGGCCGACCGCCCGAAGAGGTGCTAATTATGGAGAAGGCGGCCGCCTACCAGGCGCGCGCCGTCTTCTTTGAGGCTGGCGCTCACGGTAAGCCGCCCACTGCGCAAGCGTTCATTTTCACCTCAGAGGATGCGCCAGACGATGTGACCTTCGCTAAGGTCCACAAGCGGCTATGGAGCTGGGGCGGCGTGCCGCTGGCTTATCGCCGAACACCCGGACTAATCCAGCTGTTTCGATGCGCTCACGATGCTGACTTTGTGTCCGCCTCGGGCTCCCTAGTTTGCAAGCCCATCAAGACACTCAAGCTGACCTCGATGATCAGCGCTAAGGAGGCTTGGTGGGACGCCCAGCGTCTGCGCAACGGCACGGTCTGGGATGATCCGGCAGCATGCAAGCTTCTGCTATCGTCGCACAGGTCCGCGCATCGGCGCCTAGTTGATGGGGTCAAGCGCCTCCACGAAAGCCTCAACAAGAGCGGACTGCTAAACCAAGGCCTGCGGCGGCGACTACTGATCCTCTGCCTGCTGATCGCTTACCTTGATGAGCGCGGCGCTTTGCCGGCTGATTTCTTCAGCCGCTTTGTGCCGGGCGCTACACAGTTCTTCCAAGTCCTGGCGGACGGGCCTGCTCTGGTGTGCCTGCTGGAAGCGCTTGAAAGCCGTTTCAACGGACATGTCTTCAGACTCGACGAGGCCGACCGGGACGTCCTCGCCGCCAGCCCCGACCTTGCTGCCTTTAGCCGGCTTATTGAGGCGCGCGAGGACGAAGGTGGCCAACTGACGCTGTGGTCACTTTATTCGTTTCGCGACCTTCCTGTCGAAGTCATTAGCCATATATATCAGCTGTTTGTCTCCGACACTAATAGCTCGGTCTATACTCCCCCAGCGCTCGTTCGCCTTATGCTCGAAGAGGCGCTAAGCTGGACGCGCATCGACCGGCTGATCGAACGTCAAGAAGTCATCCTTGATCCAGCTTGCGGGTCAGGGGTCTTTCTCGTTGAAGCCTATAAGCGGCTGATTCTTCACTGGCGCAGCCGGAACAACTGGAAAAAAATCAATGTCGCCGTGCTTAAGCAATTGCTTGAGCACGTGCGCGGCGTGGATCTGGAAGAAGGCGCAATCGAACTTGCCGCCTTCAGCCTGTGCCTGGCGCTGTGCGACGCGCTGGAGCCCGAGGAAATCCGCGCCAGCGTGCGACTCTTCCCAAAATTGGCCGGCCGAACCCTCATTGAGTCGTGTTTTTTCGATGCCAAAGACAACGGCCTCATCGAACTCCCCGTGGGTGTGGTGGTTGGAAATCCGCCCTTCGAGTCAAAGCTGCGCACCGACGGCGCCAAGCGCAGCTATAAGCGGTATGTCACGACCGAAGGCCCGCTCGCCGACAAGCAAGTAGCCTATCTGTTCCTGCACGAGAGCATGCAGCTAGTCGCGCCAGGCGGCGTTCTCAGCATGCTTCAACAGTACAATCTGATCTACAATCTGAACTCAGAGTCTTTTCGCCGGGCGTTCTTCACGCGCTGGGACGTAAGAGAAGTTCTCGATTTCGTCTCGATCCGGGGCCTCTTCAACAAGGGCAGAGCGGACACCAAGATCGTGGCTATCGTGGCGCAGGCGACCGAGGCGCCTCCTCACCGCAAGGTGCTGCACGCGGTTTTCCGCCGCGGTGCCCGGGCTGAGGCCGAGCAAGGCTTCGATATTGATTTCTACGATCTGAACTGGCTTCCCCGCGAAGATTTGCTCACGGATTTGGGCCCCGACATCTGGCGGTCCAATCTGCTCGGCGGCGCACGCACGCGCAGCTTCGTCAAGCGGCTTCGCGGCATGAGGACTTTGCGCGATCTTGCCGCTGCCCGCGGCTGGGCGATTGGTGAGGGCTTCATCGACGGGGCCCAAGGAATCTCTCGACCAGCTGACCACCTAATTGGCCAGCCGCTGTTGCCGTCGTTCGCGCTGACTGAGGCCGGGATTGACCGCGAGAAGATTTCCTCGGTGCCGGACCGTGCGATTGAGGGTCCTAGGACCGCGGCGCTCTTCACCCCGCCCATGTTGCTCATCCGTGAGCACGAGGATCTGCCGCACGCCACCTGGACCGAGCACTACCTGGCGTTCCGCGACCAGATCTTCGGGATCGGCAACGCGGACGAGCTTGAACTCGCGCGCATCGATCAATGGATGTCAGAGGAAGCTATCCCATTGAGGGCCTATATCGCCGGGATTAGCCGCAAGCTCTTCACTCAACGGGCGACGAGCCTCGGCGGTGCGGACGTCGGCTCCATTCCTATTCCCGAAGACGGCGATCTGGACCTGAGCGACAACGAAAGGATCGTTGCCTACGACGTGGTACGCTACTACCGCAACTTTGTGCGGCGAGGTGCCGATGCTGAGCTGGCGACCGCCGATGCACGTCCTGCCCTTCCGAGCTACGTCGAGGTCTTCTGTCGCCAGACCAATAGCATCTACCCAGACCAGCCGCTCACAGCGCTTGAGCCTTACAGCTGGCCGGGCGTGATCTGCCAGCCCTTCGCTTTTGGGAAGGCCCAGGTTGATTGGTCAGACGCTGGAGGACTCCGCGGAAAGCTCGATGCGGTGTTGAAGGAGCAGCGTGGATCTTCTCTTTCGGTGACCAGAATCGCGCGCATTTACGACGGCCGGTTCATCTTCATGCTCAAGCCCGATCGCCTGCGGTACTGGCTGCGATCCATCGCGCTTCGCGACAGCGACGACGTTTTAGCCGACATGCGGGCCCAAGGTTTCTGATGCTGGCTGATGAGTCGGGACCAGACGTCGCATCGGGGCGTCTCATTGCTGGGCTTCAGAGGCCCCGTGCCTGGATAGACGCTCTCATCGAATTCATTGCCGATCAATTGCCTCTATGGCGCGACCGCTCCGATCGCCCGGCGGCTGCGAGCGAGACCCACCTGACATCGCAGCTTTGCGCACACCTCAACAGCGCGACCCGCAAGAGTGCCGGGTGGGACATCCTGCAGTTCAGAACCGAAGAGCCGGACGAGGTGCGCCGTGCTCGGCGTATCGATCTCGTACCCGCCCCCCGCAGCGAGGCGATCTGGATTGAGGGGCGCAAGTATAGCGATTTCGACGTCTTGCTGCCAATCGAGTGCAAGCGTCTGCCGACGCCAGCCGGAGATCGCCGTGAGAAGCGCGAATACCTGGTCACTCGTGCGTCCACCACGGGCGGCGTTCAGCGTTTTAAAGCTGGCCACCACGGCGCCGCGCATAGCAGCGCGATTATAATCGGGTACATTCAACGCGGAAGTGTTGGCGATTGGTACGCGCGCATTGACCGATGGGTATGCGCTTTCGTCCGGGCAGGCATCCTGGATTGGGATTTGAACGATCGGCTCTCAATCATGCGCTACGACGCCTTCTTGGGGATGGGCGTGCTTCAGTCCGAACACAATCGCCCTTCAGGATTAGGGCCCATCACCCTGAGGCACCTGTGGATAGAGCGCGTTTGATCCTGGTCCGCCCATGCGCCTGATCCTCGCCGCCCTGCTCCCCGCCCTCGCCGCCTCCGCCGTCCAGGCGCAGGCTTGGCCGCCGGCGGCGGACGCTTCGGCGCGGGCGGAGGCCGTGTTCGCGCGGTCTCGGGCGAGGGCGGAGGCGCAGGCGGCCTATGCGGCGGAGGACCAGCGGCGGAGCGAGGCGGCGCTGAGGGCGCTGGAGCTGGCGCGCTCGGCGACGCCCGATCCGGCGCCGGCGGCGGCGGTCGCGCGCGACCGGGCCGCGCCGGACAGGGCCGCAGCGGCGCGGGCGCGGGCGGACGCTGCGGCCCAGCGGGTGCGGGAGATCGACGCCTGGCTGGACCGGCGGGGCGGGAACTGAAGGCGAGTGTGGCGGCGCCGTGCTCGGCCGGGTTCAAGGCGCGCTTCGCTCTTCGGTCTCGACCCGGCCTGCGCGCGACGCCTGACCGAAGGGGTCGGGGCGAAGGGCGCCCCCGCTTCGACAGTTCGACGGCCTGCGGCGCGTCGAACAAAGGGCTGCTCTTCTTAGAACCGCTCATCCCCGCGAAGGCGGGGACCTGGAAGCGTGACCGCTCGAGACGGTCTGGATGCTGAAGCCCGCGAGACGAGGTCGCGCAGACCATCGGTTCGTGAGTACGGGTCCGGGTCCCCGCCTTCGCGGGGATGAGCGGATTTCTGAGAGGCGGAGTTTCGCAGCAGCTCCGCAAGGGGAGAAGGAAGCTTCCCGAACCACCGCCCCGCCTCGCGCGTTGGCTGGCGGATCAGGCTTGGTGCGGAGTTCAGCGATGCGGTGGCAGGTCGGGCGCGGGTCGGGGAACATCTCGGACCGGCGGGGCATGGGCGGCGCGGGGCTGGCCGGCGGCGGGGTGGGCGCGGTGGTGCTGGCCCTGATCGGCTATTTCGTGTTCGGCGATCCCAACGCTCTGTCGGGCATGCAGGGCGCCGCGGCGCCGCCCGCCCAGCAGGGAGCGGCGGGCCAGCCGGCCGACGACCAGGGGCGGTTCGTGTCGCAGATCCTGGGCTCGACCGAGGAGGTCTGGGGCCAGGCGTTCGCGGCCTCGGGCTCGCGCTACACGCCGCCGCAGACGGTGCTGTACGAACAGGCGACGCGCACCGGCTGCGGCGTAGGCCAGGCGGCGATGGGGCCGTTCTACTGTCCGGCCGACCGGGGCGTGTACATCGACCTGTCGTTCTTCCGGCAGCTGGACCAGCAGCTGGGCGCGCCCGGCGACTTCGCCCGCGCCTATGTGATCGCCCACGAGGTGGGCCACCACGTCCAGACCCTGACCGGCGCCTCGGACATGGCGCGGCGCATGGGCGCGCAGGGCGAGGAGAGCGGCGCGGTGCGGCTGGAGCTGCAGGCCGACTGCTACGCCGGGGTGTGGGCGGCGCAGTCGAACCGCACGCGCCAGTGGCTCGAGCCCGGCGACGTGGAGGAAGGCCTGCGCGCGGCCGCGGCTGTCGGCGACGACACCCTGCAACGGCGCTCGCGGGGCACGGTGGTGCCCGACAGCTTCACCCACGGGACCTCGGAGCAACGGGCGCGGTGGTTCCGCACGGGGCTGCAGACCGGCGACCCGGCGTCGTGCGACACCTTCCGCGCGCCGCGGCTGTGAGCGGCGGCCGCGGGGCGTGAGCGGCGCCCCTTGACCCTCCCCGCGACGCGGGCGACAGGCGGGGCATGAACGTCCTGGTCGTGGGGTCCGGCGGGCGCGAGCACGCGCTGGTCTGGAAGATCAAGCAGTCGCCGCTGGTCAAGCGCCTGGTCGCGGCGCCGGGCAACCCCGGCATGGAGACGCTGGCCGAGCGCCGGCCCGTCGGCGTGACCGACGTGGACGGTCTGCTGGCGCTGGCGCGCGAGATCCGCGCCGACCTGGTGGTGGTGGGGCCGGAAGCGGCGCTGGAGGCCGGGCTGGCCGACCGGCTGGCGGTCGCGGGGATTCCCTGCTTCGGCCCGAGCGCGAAGGCGGCGCGGCTGGAGACCTCCAAGGCCTTCACCAAGGAATTCTGCGACCGGCACGGGATCCCGACCGCCGCCTACGCCGTGTTCGACGACCCGGAGCGGGCGAAGGCGTTCCTGCACGAGCTTCAGCCGCCCTACGTGATCAAGGCCGACGGCCTGGCGGCGGGCAAGGGGGTGGCGATCTCGCCGGACCGCCGAGACGCCGAGGCCGAGATCGAGGCGCGCCTGTCGGGCCGCTTCGGCGAGGCGGGCTCGCGGGTGGTGATCGAGGAGTTCATGGCCGGCGAGGAGGCCTCGCTGTTCGCGCTGTGCGACGGCGAGCGCGCGGTGCTGTTCGGCGGCGCCCAGGACCACAAGCGCGCCTTCGACGGAGACCTGGGCCCCAACACCGGCGGCATGGGCGCCTATTCGCCGGCGCCGGTGTTCACGCCCGAGTTGGTGCAGGCGGCGAGCGAGCGGATCGTGGCCCCGACCGTGCGCGGCATGGCGGCGGAGGGGACGCCCTACAAGGGCGTGCTGTACGCGGGGCTGATGGCCACCGCCGAGGGGCCGAAGCTGGTGGAGTACAACGCCCGCTTCGGCGACCCCGAGTGCCAGGTGCTGATGCTGCGGCTGCGCAGCGACCTGGTCCCCTACCTGCACGCGGCGGCGACCGGGGGGCTGGGCCGGCTGATCGAGCCGGTGTGGCGGGCGGAAGCGGCGGTGTGCGTGGTGCTGGCAGCGCGCGGCTATCCCGACAGCCCGATCCCGGGCTCGACCATCCGCGGGGCCGAGCAGGACTTCGGCCCGGACGTGGCGGTGTTCCACGCCGGCACCGCGCGCAAGGGCGAGACCCTGACCGCGGCCGGCGGGCGGGTGCTGAACGTCTGCGCGCTGGGCGCCACGGTGGCGGAGGCGCGCGAGCGGGCCTACGCGGCGGTGGCGCGCATCGACTGGCCGGGCGGCTTCCACCGCAGCGACATCGGCTGGCGGGCGCTGGAGCGGTCATGAGCGGTTCGGTGCGACGGGCGGGCGTCGTCGGCGCGGGCGCCATGGGTGCGGGCATCGCCCAGGTCGCCGCCCAGGCCGGCGTGCGGGTCAGCGTCACCGACCTGTCCGAGGACGCGCTGGCGCGCGGCCGGGCGGGGGTGGAGAAGGCTCTGGCCGACCAGGTGCGCAAGGGGCGGCTGGAGCAGGCCGCCGCCGACGCGGTCCTGGGGCGGATCGTCTGGTCGACCGACCTCGCTGTCCACGCCGACGCCGATCTGGTCGTCGAGGCCGTGGTCGAGGACCAGGCGGTGAAGGCGGCTCTGTTCGCGCGGCTGGAGGAACTGGTCGGCCCCGAGGCGATCCTGGCCACCAACACCTCGTCGCTTTCGGTGACGGGGCTGGCGCGGGGGCTGGCGCGGCCCGACCGTTTCGTCGGCATGCACTTCTTCAACCCCGCGCCGGTTATGAAGCTGGTGGAGGTGGTGTCGGGGGCGGCCACCGACCCCGCGGCCGCCGACGCGGTGTTCGCGGCGGCGAAGGCCTGGGACAAGACGGCGGTGCGGGTGCGCGACGTGCCCGGCTTCATCGTCAACCGGGTGGCGCGACCGTTCTACGGCGAAGGGCTGCGCGCCTGGGGCGAAGGCGTGGGCGAGCCCGCCGACATCGACCACGCGCTGAAGGTCTGCGCGGGCTTTCGCATGGGGCCGCTGGAGCTGGCCGACCTGATCGGTCACGACGTCAACGCGGCGGTCGCCCGCTCGATCTACGACGCCTATTTCGGGCGCACGCGGTTCGTGCCGCAGCAGGCGCAGCTGGCGCTGGTGGAGGCCGGGCGGCTGGGGCGCAAGACCGGCTCGGGCGTCTACGCGTACGGCGGCCAGCCGCCCGCGCCCCGCTTCGTGGAGGCGGCGCCCGTCTCGAATGGGGCAGCGGCGTTCACGCGCCTGGCGGCGGGGGAGACGGTCCTTGCCGGAGAGGTGCTGATCGCTCCTGCGGACGGCCGCTCGGCGGGGGCGCGCGCTGCCGAGCACGGCGGCCCGGTCGCCCTGATCGACTGGACGCGCGACCTCAGCGCGTCCGAGACGACGGTGTTCGCCGCCTCGGACGAGCGTGCGCAGGAGGCCGCCGCGGGCCTGGCCGCCGCCGCGGGCAAGCAGGCGCTCTTGCTGCGCGACCGGCCGGGAGGCCTGGTGCTGCGCACCCTGGCCCAGCTGGCCAACGGCGCGGCCGACGCCGTGCGCGACCGGGTCGCCGAGCCCGCCGACATCGACCGCGCCATGCTGTTCGGCGCCAATTATCCGCAGGGGCCGCTGGCCTGGGCCGACCAGGTCGGCGCGGGCTTCGCAGTCCGCGTGCTGGACAATCTGGCGCATGAGACCGGCGAGGAGATGTATCGCCCCGGCGAGGTGCTGCGCCGGGCGGCCGTGACCGGTCGCCCCCTGCTCCAGCCCTAGAAGTCGCGCACCAGCTTCAGCACCGCCTCGCCGTAGCGGGCGAGCTTGCCCTCCCCTACGCCGCCGACCGCGGCCAGCGACCGCGGGCTGGCCGGGCGCAGGGCGGCGATCTCGAGCAGGGTGCGGTCGTGGAAGATGACGTACGGGGGCACGCCCTGCTCGGCGGCGCGGTCCTTGCGCCAGGCGCGCAGGGCGTCGAACAGCGGCCGGGTCTCGGCCGGAACCTGGTCCAGCGCCTCGCGGGTGCGCTTGCGGGGACGTCCCGAGCGGGTGGTGGGGTCCAGCCCCTCCGGCTCGCGCCGCACCTGCACGCGCCGCTCGCCGCGATAGACCCCCTTCACCCCGCCCGCGTCGCCCAGCGACAGCAGCGGACGGCCTTCGTTCGGATCCTCGACCAGCAGGCCCTCGAACACCAGCTGCTCGACCAGGTCGCGCCAGCCATGCGGGCTGAACTCGCGCCCGATTCCGAAGGTGGTCAGCGCCGCCTCCCAGGGCTGGACGTCCTTGGTCTTGCCCAGCAGGTGGTCGACCACCCGCCCGCGCCCGAACCGCCCGCCCAGGCGATGCACGGCCGACAGGGCTTTCTGCGCCGCCTCGGTGGCGTCGTTGGCGGCCGGCGGCTCGGCGCACAGGTCGCAGCGGCCGCAGGGCTCGACCCGCTCCTCGCCGAAGTAGCGGCGCACCGCCGCCGGGCGGCAGGTCATGCCGTCCAGCATGGAATACAGCCGCCGGACCTTGCCGGTCTGCACCGCCTTGACCTCGGGATCGACCTCGCGCTCGCCGATCCGGCGAAGCGCCCAGGCCATGTCGGCCGAGCCGTACAGGGTGATCCCCTCGGCCGGATCGCCGTCGCGCCCGGCGCGCCCGACCTCCTGCCAGTAGGCTTCGATCGAGCCGGGCGGGTCGGCGTGGATGACGAAGCGGACGTCGGGTTTGTCCACCCCCATGCCGAAGGCGATGGTGGCGACCATCACCACCGCGTCCTCGTCGAGGAACTTGTGCAGCCGGTCGTGGCGCGCGCCCTTGTCCAGACCCGCGTGGTAGGCCAGCGCGTCCACCCCCGCCTCGCGCAGCGCCTCGGCCACCCGCTCGGTGCCGTCGCGCGAGCCGGCGTAGACGACGCCCGAGCGGCCGGGCCGCGCCTTGACCAGCTCCAGCACCCGCCGCTGGTTGTTTCCACGCTTGCGCTCGGCCGACAGGATCAGGTTCGGCCGGTCGAAGCTGTCGACGAACTCGCGCGCCTGCTCGAGCCGAAGCGAGGTGCGTATGTCCTCGCGGGTGCGCGCGTCGGCGGTGGCGGTGACGGCGATGCGCGGCACGCCGGGGAACAGGTCGGCGAGGCGCCCGAGGCTGCGGTAATCGGGGCGGAAGTCGTGGCCCCACTGGCTGACGCAGTGCGCCTCGTCCACCGCGATCAGCGACAGTCTCGCTCGCCGCAGCCGCTCCAGCGCGCCGTTGAACAGCCCCTCGGGCGCTATGTAGAGCAAGTCCAGCGTGCCGGCCTCGACCTCGGCCCAGGTCTGCGCCCGCTCGGCCGCGGAGGCGCCGGAGTCCACCCGCGCGGCGTTGACTCCCAGCTGCCGCAGCGCCGCCACCTGGTCGGCCATCAACGCGATCAGCGGCGAGACCACCAGCCCCATGCCCGGCCGCAGCAGCGAGGGGATCTGGTAGCAGACGCTCTTGCCGCCGCCGGTCGGCAGCACCGCCACCGCGTCGCGCCCGGCCAGCAGTTCGTCGATCACCGGACCCTGCAGGCCGCGGAAATCGGCGTGGCCGTAGACGCGGCGAAGCACGTCGCGCGCGGTGTCGAGGGAGGGGGCGGAACTCACCCGCCGCGCTTAGCCCGCTTCGCGAGTCGTGGCGAGGCGGCGGAACGGCGCGTCAGTTGGTGCGGCGCGGTTTCGGTTCGGCGCCGGGCTCGTAGGCGCGTGAGGGCCGCGAGGTTTCGGCGCGGGCGAGGCCGTAGCGGGACTGGGCGACCAGACGCTCGCCGCCGGGCCGCCATATCCAGGCGCGTGCTTTCCCCTTGGGCCGTACGGCTTCGTCAGCGTCGGTCATGCCGGGTCCGTCCCTCGTTCCTCCGACAGTAACGCCTCCGCCGCGACAGCGGTTGCGAACCGGCACCTTCCAGGCGGCACGGGCGTTGTTGCTGTTGCGACGACCAGAGGGGCGCCCGCTTGACGCTTGAACAGGGACTGGCCTTCGCCCTGCTGGGGACCGCGGTGGTGCTGTTCGTCTGGGGGCGCTGGCGCTACGACCTGGTGGCGCTGGGCGCGCTGCTGGCGGGCGTGCTGCTGGGGGTGATCCCCGCCAAGGAGGCGTTCTCGGGCTTCAGCAACGACGTGGTGGTGATCATCGCCTGCGCGTTGATCGTCAGCGCGGCGGTGTCGAAGTCCGGCCTGACCGAGATCGTCATGCGCCGCCTGACGCCCCGGCTGAAGACCGCCCAGGTGCAGGTGCCGGTGCTGGTGGGCGCGGTCACCTTCCTGTCCATGGTGACCAAGAACGTCGGCGCCCTGGCCATACTGATGCCGGTCGCCATGCAGCTGTCGCGCAAGACCGGCACCTCGCCTTCCTGCCTGCTGATGCCGATGTCCTTCGCCTCGCTGATGGGCGGACTGGCGACCCTGGTCGGCACCTCGCCCAACATCCTGGTGTCCGAAGTGCGGGAGCGCACCACCGGCGAGCCTTTCGGCATGTTCGACTACACCCCGGTCGGCCTGACCCTGGCTTTGGCCGGGGCGCTGTTCCTGTCGGTGGCCTATCGGCTGCTGCCGGCCGGGCGCAAGGGGACGGTGGGCATGGACGCGGCGCTGGAGGCCAGCACCTACACCACCGAGGCCGTGGTCTCCCGGCGCGCCAAGCCGACCACCGTCTCCGAACTCCAGGGCAAGGCGCAGGGGGAGGTCAAGGTCGCCTCCATCCTGCGCGGCGGCGACCGCCAGGCCCTGCCCCTGCCCGACGCTTCGATCCTGCCCGGCGACGTGCTGATGCTGCGCGGCGAGCCGGAGGAGCTGGAGCGGCTGATCAAGCGCGCGCGGCTGAAGCACGACCGCGAGGACCGCCCGGCCGAGGCCCCCGCCGCCGAAGACGAAGTGCGCAGCATGGAGGCGGTGGTCGGCCGCGACTCCCTGCTGATCGGCCGCACGCCGGCCGAGCTGGACCTGTTCGACCGCTGGGGCGTGAACGTGATCGCCGTCAGCCGCCACGGCGAGCGCACCACCGGGCGGCTGCGCGACCTCGCCTTCTGTCCCGGAGACCTGCTGGTGCTGCAGGGCTCCACCCAGGCCATGCCCGAGGTGCTGCGCGAGCTCGGCTGCCTGCCGCTGGCCGAACGCGACATCTCGCTGGGGCGCAAGCGGCGGGTGCTGGTCCCGGCCCTGGTGCTGGCCGCCGCCATCACGCTGGTGGCCATGGAGGTGCTGCCGGTGGCGATCGCCTTCTTCGCCGCGGCGGTGGCGATGGTGGCGCTGAAGTCGATCTCGATGCGCGACGCCTACGACAGCCTGGACGGGCCGGTGCTGGTGCTGGTCGCCGCCCTGATCCCGGTCAGCGACGCCCTGCGCGCCACCGGCGGCACCGAGTTGATGGCCGGCTGGCTGTCGGCCCTGATCAACGGCCTGCCGACCATGGCGGCGCTGGCGGTGGTGATGGTCGCGGCGATGGCGGTGACGCCGTTTTTGAACAACGCCGCCACCGTGCTGGTGCTGGGGCCGATCGGCGTCAGCCTGGCGCTGCGGCTGGGGCTGTCGCCGGACCCGTTCCTGATGGCGGTGGCGATCGGGGCGGCGTGCGATTTCCTGACCCCCATCGGCCACCAGTGCAACACCCTGGTGATGGGCCCCGGCGGCTATCGCTTCGGCGATTACTGGCGTCTCGGCGCGCCGCTGTCGCTGATGGTGGTGGCGGTGGGCGTGCCCCTGATCGCCTTCTTCTGGCCGGCGGCGGGGTGAGCGTCAGGGAAAACGCACGTCCTCCACCTTCGCCTTGAAGAACGGGAAGTAGGCCGCCGTCCCGAACGCGTTGCCGCCTTCCACCTCGGTGGCCAGCAAGTAACCGCCGAAGCGGCGCGTCCGCCTGATCGTGCCGCCGAAGGGTTGCAGCCGCCAGACCTTCTGCGGGTTCTCGCGGCTCCAGCGCTGGACCAGCACCGACACCGGCCGGCCGTCCTCGGCCACCGTCAGGTCCAGCACGTGGTCGTAGCCGCGGTGGCGGACGGTCGCGCGGGCGGTGTCGGCGTCCACCGGCGTCCAGACGACCTCCGGCGACGGCAGCAGGGCGGCCGGCGTCCAGAACACCGACTCCGCGACCGCGCGCCCGGCAGCCGAGCGCGCGAAGTCGTCGGATCCGCCCGCGCGCACCACCGGCGCCAAGCCCGCGATCCAGAATCGGGTCCACCCCCGGCCGTCGACGTAGCCGTCGGACCCGGACATGCCGGAGAGTCCGGAGCCCGCCTGGACCTTCCAGACGAAGCCGCTCGGCCCCGCGAGAATCTGATGCGCGCGCATCGGCACGTAGCGGGGATCCGCCTTGGTTCCGAGGCCGATTTGACCGGTCATGCGGATTTCGGCCACGCCGGCCAACGGGCTCCCGGCTGGATGACGTGCAGGAAGTAGCGGCGGGCCGGGTCGGGCAGGCCGTCGACGGTCGCCGGGTCGAAGCCCGCCGAAGCGGCGCCGCCCTCTGAACGCAAAGCCCTCCACGCTCGCTCGTCCGCTCGACGGTCGGCGAGGCGCCACGCCGTCAGTCCGACGGCGATCAGGGCGAGCAGGAGCAGCAGGGCGAGGATCGAATACATGGCCGTGGTCCTCATTCTGCGGCCCTCACCCGGTCGTTCCTGACCAGATAGCGGCCGTCCAGCAGCATCGGCACGGGCTCGCCGGAAAACGGCGCCTCCGCCGTCCCGGGCCGCTGGGCGTGGATGTGCAGGTGGGGCGCGTTTGTGTTTCCGGTGTTGCCGACCTCGCCGGCCGGCTGGCCGGTCTCCACCGTCCGACCCGCCTTCACCCGGACCGAGCCAGGCCGCAGGTGGGCCAGCAGCACCTCGACCCCGCGACAGGCGATCCGCACGTGGTTGCCCGCCATGTGCGCCCGATCCGGCCGGGGCACGGGCATGTCCGCTAGACCGTCGCTCACGGCGACCACCGTCCCGGAGCAGGGCGCCACGACCACCTCGCCATAGATCGTCCAGCGCTTCGGGTCCTCCGGGCTGATCCCGTCCGAGGTCCCGCCCCAACGGTTCAGCTTCACCAGATCGACCCCGTAGCTTTGCCCGCGATAGGCTTGGTGGCCGCGGTGGGCCGCATCGAGCAGCAGCAGGTGGCTGTTCAGCTCCGCCCGGCTCCCGCCGTTCACGACGAGATAGGTTCCAGACCTCAACGGAAACGCCAGCCACACCGGCTCCGGCCCGGGCGGGTTTCGGCCCCGCAGAGCGGACACCAGGATCGAGCCCGACCATAAGGCCAGGAGCACGAACAACGCGACCGGGAGCCGCCGCACGCCTTTGGGAAATACGCTCGCCCCAGCGCGGCGGCGACGGAGCGCGGCGGCCCCGACCAGAACCAGGCCGGCCGCGAGCACGAACGGCGTCCACCATGGCGGAAACAGCCACAGCCCCGCCGCCCCCGCGGCCGCGATCACGAGGACGGTCGCGCATATCTGGACCGTCGGTCCGACCCTCGACCGCCCGGGCGCCGCCAGCATCCACGCCAGAAGCAACGCGGGCAGGACAACCTGCAACGCCATCACCGCCATCGCGCCCTCCTCAGAGTTCGAGGGTGAACGACCGCGCCTTCGGCGTCATCTCCGTAGGATACCTGACCGCAGGATCGCTCAGCGGCCGGATTAGCGGCCCCGGACGCCGAACAGCAGCCGGTCGAAGGCGACCGGGTTCTTCTTGGGACCCGCCAGCATGCCGACGTACAGGTCGGGCGCGCCGTCGCCGTTCAGATCGGCGATCTCCAGCGCGATGGCGGGGCCGGGCAGCGGCGCGGGCAGGGCCTGGTGGGTGACGTCGGTGAACCGGCCGGTCCCGTCGCCGGCCAGCACGCGCACCCCCTCCCCGTCCCCGCGCACCAGGTCCAGGTCGCCGTCCCCGTCCAGATCGGCGAACTTGGCGTCCAGACCGGTGGCGGCGTCGCTCGGCAGGCGCCCCTCCGTACCGTCGACGAAGCGCCCGCTCCCGTCGTTCAGGTACAGCCGGTCCTGCGGCGCGCGGCCCTGCCAGCCGACGTGGGCGAAGTAGAGGTCCAGGTCGCCGTCGCCGTCCACGTCCACCGGCGTGACCTTGCGCGCCTCGACGTTACCGGGGTTCGGCAGGCGGGCGCCGGTCTCGTCGGCGAACACGCCGCGCCCGTCGTTGATCCACAGGGCGTGGCCGCCCTCCAGTCCCAGGATCAGGTCCAGATCGCCGTCGCGGTCCAGGTCGGCGAACTCCGCGTCCTGGGCGGTCGCCGCCTCCCGCGGCAGGCGCGCCTCGGTCTCGTCACGGAAGCCGCCGCGCCCGTCGTTGATCAGCAGCCGGTCCTGCCCGGCGCCCGCGATCAGCAGGTCCGCCCGACGGTCGCCGTTCAGGTCGGCGTGGGCCACAGCGTCGGCCTCGGTGTTCGGCAGCACGTCCAGCACCCGCGCCCACCCCTTCACCGTGCCTCGGTAGTACTCGTGCACGTGCGGCCGGCCCATCTTCACGTCGTCCTCGGCCACGACGACCAGGTCGAGCCGCCCGTCGCCGTCGAAGTCGGCGATCGACACGTCCTCGGAGTCGTGCCCCGGCGGCGCCGGCGGCGGGACCTCGGCCGGATCGAGCGGCGGCAGGGTCGCGGACGCGTCCGTGAACCGCCCCCCGCCCGCGTTCAGCAGCAGCTTGTTGGGCAGGAACTCCTGCGGGATCACCAGGTCCAGGTCGCCGTCCCGGTCCAGGTCCGCCGCTTCCACGTCCATGCTGTTGCGCCCGACCTTGTCCTTGGCCGGGAGGTGCGTGTCGGTCACGTCGCGAAACCACGGCTCAGCCTGCGCCGCCCCGGCCGTGAGCAAGCCCCAGGCTGCGATGATCGAAATCGTGCGCACGACGTCCCTCCCCATGGCGAAGGTGAAACGCGCCGTGTGGCGAGAACCCGTCTCACCGGTTCCTCATGGCTTGATCAGCAGGTCCAACGCACGCGCGATGTCGGCGTCGCGGCCCTGGCACAGATCCTCGCGGCCGGCGGCGACGGTTTCGTGCGGCGGCACGGACGCGTCGTTGAAGCTGGTTCCGTCCGGTCCCCACACGCCGTGGACCGGGATGGTGATCGACCAGCCGTCGCCGAGCGGCGTAGTCTCGCCGCTGAGCAGGGCGCCGGCGGTCGGGCGGCCGACCAGGCGGGCGTGGGTGTTCAGGCGCATGTACCAGGCGAAGCCCTCGGCGGCGCTGCCGGTGTCCTCTCCGGTCAGCACCACGACCGGCGCCTTGTAGCGCTTGGCGCCCACGTCCTCGGTCCAGAAGCCGGCGCTCCCCTGATGGCGCGTGACGGCGGCGAACACGCTCTCGTCGGTGTAGGCGCCTGAGACCTTGGGCGCGTCGCGGATGTCGGCGGGGCCGACCGGATGTCCGAGCGCGTTCAGATAGGCGCGCGACAGCAGCACCACCGCCGGCGCCTCGTCGCCGAAATAGCTGCCGAGCCGCAGGGCCGAGGTGTTGCCGCCGCTGTTGTTGCGGACGTCGATGATCAGGCCCGACGTGCCGCCGAGGTCGGCCATGGCCGCGTCGATCAGCTCCGCCGCCCCGTCGTCGAACCGATCGACCCGCAGGTAGCCGATCTTCACCCCCGGCCGGACCGCGATCTGCGACCAGGAGAAGGCCGGCCGCGCAGGGGGCCAGAACGCCGCCTCGCGGCGCACGCTCACGGTTCGCCGCTCGCCCGAGCAGGTCTCGACTTCGAGCGTCGCGGTGGAGCCCAGCGGCCCGGACAGGGCGCCGGACATGATCACGTCCCCCGGCCTCAGGGTCTGCCGCTGTGCGTCGGAGGCGACCGCCACCTCGGTGATCACGCGCCGCCCCGCGTAGTCGCGCACCTGCACCGCCGGACCGACGCCGCGGGCGGAGGAGGAGGACGGCGGCCGCACCGACAGGTGCGAGGACTTCAGCTCGGCCAGCATGGCGCTCACCAGCGCCTGGAACTCGGCGTCGGTGTCGACGCCCGCGAGCTTGGCCCGGTGGCGCGCGCCGACCGCCTTCCAGTTCACCCCGTGGAACGCCGGGTCGTAGAAGGTCTGGTCGACCGCCTTCCAGGCGGCGTCGAACAGCCGCTCGTATTTGGGCTCCACCGGCGCGGCCTGCGCGCCTCCGGCCGCCAGCAGGACGACCGCCGCCGCCATCGATCTCAGTTTGCAGGCCATGAGCTTCTCCCGGAACTTGCGTCTCGGCGGACCTCCTAGCGGGAGCACGGGAGGGCGGCTTCTCAAAAGCCGGTTCGATCGTTCCTCAAAACCTTGTTTCGCTCGAAAGCGCCGCCTGGCGATAGTCGCTGGGCGCCACGCCCGCGATGGCCTTGAAGGCGCGGTTGAACGAGGCCAGGGAGGCGAAGCCGGAGTCGAAGGCGACCGAGGCGACCTTCGGCTCGCCGGCCGGATCGGCCAGCGCCCGCTTGGCGGTCTCCACCCGGTGCGCGTTCACGAAGCTGCGGAAATGCCGGTGGCCGAGTTCGCGGTTGATCAGGTCGCGCACCGTCGCTTCCGGCGCGCCCATGCGACGCACGAAGGCGCCGAAGGTCAGATCCGGATCGAGGTGGACCCGCTCCACGCCGATCAGCTCCTCCAGCCGGCGGCGCAGGCGCGGGTCGCCGGACGGCTCCGGCTTCGCCACGGGCGCGGGGCTCGAAGCCGCGACGGCGGGGCGGTCCAGCACCTCCAGGTCGGGCCGCAGCAGCCAGCGTGCGACGGCGACGGTGATCGCCAGGATCGCGGCGTTCTGAACCATGGTGAAGGCCTGCGGCTTCCAGGCGAAACCCAGCGTCAGATCGACCGCGAAGTCGGTCACCAGAAGCGCCGCCAAGGCTCCCGCGACCAGCACGCGCACACGCCTGCGCGCCTCCACCAGGTCGTCCTCCAGCCCGCGCACGATGCGCCATGCGACGCCGCCGATCATGGCCGCGCCCATGGCGACCAGCACCCACGACAGGCCCGCGTCCTTCAGCCCCGGCCACGGCACGCCCCGGTCCAGCAGGGCCAGCACCACCCAGGCGCCCGCGACGGTCCACTCCACCGGCCCCGGCCGGAACTCGTCGTCGAACACCGCCGAGCAGAACCACCAGATGAAGACCGCCGCGACCCCGCTCAGCACCGACGCTACGACGGCGGCGATCCCGGACAGCTGCAAGGCGGCGTCAGGCGTGTTGCGGGCCAGGAACCCGGCCAGGCACAGGGCGAAGGGAACGAAGTAGCGCACCAGCCGCGCCCGCGGCGCCTGCGCCCACAGCAGCAGGGCCGTCCCGACGAGCAGACCGCCGGTACCCGCTCTCAGAACGACGTCGAACGCCTGCATGCTCTACGCTGTTCCCCCCGGCGGCGCGGGCGAACGGTAGGCGAACGGGGCGCGCGGGGCCAGACGAAGCCTGTGGCGCGAACGCGAAATCCGCGTCAGCGGCGGTTGTCGACGTGTTCCGGCTTGCCCTTTCGGCCGCCGGACGCGAGCTCCTCCAGTTGCGTCTCGCTCATGGATGCGGCCATGGACTTCGATGCGCCCTTCAGCCGGTTCTTCGGCGTGTCGCCGCGCTTGGCCGACAGGGCCGCGCCGGCCGCCTTCTGCTGGGCCTTGGATTTTGCGGGCATGGAAAGCTCCTTCCTCGATTCACCAAGGCCAAACCCTCGTCCTGGCCGGCCGGTTCACGATTTGCCGCCCCCGCACGCCGTGCGAATAATTTTGTGCGCCCTGTCGAATCCGCCGCCGG
This sequence comes from Caulobacteraceae bacterium, assembly GCA_035628275.1. Classification (GTDB taxonomy): domain Bacteria; phylum Pseudomonadota; class Alphaproteobacteria; order Caulobacterales; family Caulobacteraceae; genus DASPKD01. The sequence goes on from DASPKD010000225.1 coordinate 23,392, forward strand.
TCGCGCGTCTCAGGGGCGTCGCCAGCAGAGGAGAGCCGCGATGCAGTACATGCTTCTGATCTATGAGAACGACGTGACCGCCTATGCGGACGGCGAGGCCGGGAAGGCCTGGCAGGAGATCGTCGAGGCGCACGGGCGCTTCGCCGGGGATCTGGTGCAGGCGGGCGTGATGCGCGGCGGCAACGGGCTGAAGCGCGCCGACACCGCCACCACTGTGCGCCGGACCGCCGGCGCGCACACCGTCCACGACGGTCCCTACGCCGAGACCCGCGAGCAGCTGGGCGGCTACTATCTGATCGACGTGCCGGACCTGGACCAGGCGCTGGCCTGGGCGCGCCGCCTGCCGCTGACCGGCGACGGGGCGGTGGAGGTGCGGCCGGTGCTGGGGTCGGACGAGGCGCCGGCCGAGGCCGAGCGCGAGGCCGCGCACGGCGCGTGAGCGCCGCGCTCGACCGGGCGGTCCGGGCGGACGGCGGGCGGGTGATCGCCGCGCTGGCCGCCCGTTTCCGCGATCTCGACCTGGCTGAAGACGCGTTCGCCGAGGCCTGCGCCGCCGCGACCGCCGTTTGGCCGGGAAAGGGCGCGCCCGCCGATGCGGCCGCCTGGCTCTATGCGGCGGCCGCCCGCAAGGCGCTGGACGCGGTCCGCCGCCGCGCGGTGCGCGGACGACTTATGCTCGACGACCCCGAACCCGGCGAAACCCCGGAGGAGGCGCTGATGCGCGCCGACCAGCCCATCCCCGACGAGCGGCTGCGGCTGATCTTCGTCTGCTGCCATCCGGCCGTGGCGCCCGACGCCCGCGCGGCCCTGACGCTGAAGCTGGTCTGCGGCCTGGACACGGGCGAGATCGCGGCGGCCTTCCTGATTTCCGAGCCGACGCTGGCCCAGCGGCTGGTGCGGGCCAAGCGCAAGATCGCCGAGGCCGGCGTGCCGTTCGAGGTCCCCGGCCCCGACGCCTGGCCCGAGCGGATGGACGCGGTGCTGTCGACGCTGGAGATCGCCTACGCCGGCGCTCACGCCGACGCGGCCGGCGCGGGAGAGCGGGCCGGCTTGGCCGAAGAGGTGCTGCGGCTGACGGCGGTGCTGGCGCAGCTGGCGCCCGACGAGCCGGAGGCGCTGGCGCTGGCGGCGACGGTGCGCTTCGCCGAGGCGCGTCGGCCCGCACGACTGGACGAGACCGGGGCCATGGTCCCGCTCGACCGACAGGACGCGAGCCTGTGGCGCGCCGACCTGATCGCCGAGGGCGAGCGGCTGCTGGCCCGCGCGGCGGCGCTGAACCGGACCGGCCCGCGCCAGCTGCAGGCGGCGATCCACGCCGCCCACTGCACGCGACTACGGACCGGCCGCACGCCCTGGCGGTCGGTGCTGACCCTCTACGACGCACTGCTGGCCTTCCGGCCTGATCCGGTGGTTCGCCTGAACCGCGCTGTCGGCCTGGCCCAGGTCGCCGGGGCGGAGGCGGCGCTGAAGGAGGTCGAGGCGCTGTATGCGCCCGCCCTGGCGCGCTGGCTGCCCTACCACGCCGCCCGCGCCCACCTGCTGGCCGAGGTCGGCCGCACGGCCGAGGCGGCCGACGCCTTCGCCGCCGCCCTGGCGCTCGACCCCGCGCCTGCGGAGCGTCTGTACCTGGAGCGGCGGCGAAGGGAGGTCGCCTGACCTCAGGTCTTCTCGCCCAACTGTTCGCGCAGGCGCTCTTCCTGTTCGCGCAGTTCCGGGGTGAAGGCCTCGCCGAAGTCCTCGGCCTCGAACACCTGGCGGATTTCGATCTCGGACTCGCCCGGCATCGGGTTGGGGCAGCGCTTCACCCAGTCGATGCACTCTTCCAGCGAACCCACGTTCCACAGCCAGAAGCCGGCGATCAGGTCCTTGGACTCTGTGAACGGGCCGTCGATCACCGTGCGCTCGGCGCCGTTGAAGCGCACCCGCGCGCCCTTCGACGTGGGGTGCAGGCCCTCGCCGGCCAGCATGACGCCGGCCTTCACCAGCTCCTCGTTGAACGCGCCCATGGCCGCCAGCATCTCGGTGCTCGGCATCACGCCGGCTTCGCTGTTCTGATCGGCCTTGACCATCACCATGAACTTCATCGGGGTCTATCTCCTCGAGCTGTCGGTGGAACGACGAACGGGACGGCGGCGGGCCGACATCGGCCGCCGAAACTTTTCAGACGGCCACCGTCTTCATGCCGACCGAGGGGTCGGCCAACTTGTCCGGATCGACGGCCGCGCGGCGGGCGATCAGCTGCTTGCCGCCCATGAACTCGGCCGGGGCGTTGACCGCCTCCACAGCCTGGATCACCTCGCCCTTCAGGTGGAAGACCGCGAAGCAGTCGGAGGCCGGGTCGCCCCGCAGCACCAGCCGGTCGACCCCGAACGGCAGGCCCGCGATCTGGAGCTTCAGCTCGTACTGGTCGGACCAGAACCAGGGAACCTCCGGCGCGGGCGGCGGCGCGCCGGTGATGGCGGCCGCCGCCTGCTTGGCTTGTTCCAGGGCGTTGGGCACGCTCTCCAGCCGCGCGGTCTCGCCGTAGAGCGGGCACGGGCGGTTGGTGCAGTCGCCGATGGCCCAGACGTTCGGGTCCGAGGTGCGGGCGCGCTCGTCCACCACGATCCCGCCGTCGCAGCGCAGGCCCGCGCTGCTGGCCAGCTGGTCGCAGGCCGAGGCGCCGACGCCCACCAGCACCGCGTCACCCTCGATGGTCGTCCCGTCGGCCAGGCGCACGCCGCGCCCGCCCGGGTCGATGCCGACCACCGTGGCGCCGGTCACGACGGTGACGCCCTGCTCGCGGTGGAAACGCTCGAAGAAGGCCGACAGGGGCTCGGACGCCACGCGGGCCAGCACCCGCGCCTCGCGCTCGATCACCACCACCTCGCAGCCGAGCGCGCGCGCGGAGGCCGCGACCTCCAGCCCGACATAGCCGGCGCCGACCACGATCAGCCGCCCGCCGCTGGCCAGCGCCGCCTTCAGCCGGTCGGCGTCGGCGGCGGTGCGCAGCTCCAGAACCGCCGGATCGTCGGCGCCGGGGATCGGCAGCTTCCGCGCGGTCGAGCCGGTGGCCAGGATCAGGGCGTCGTAATCGACCGTACCGCCGTTGCCGAGCTCTAGGCACCGGGTCGCGGGCTCGATCCGGCGCACGCGCGTGCCCAACCTGAGCTCGATGCCGTGCTCGGCGTAGAAGCTGTCCGGGCGCAGTTGCAGCGACTCCGAATCCGCCTCGCCCTTGAGCCACGCCTTCGACAGGGGCGGGCGCTGGTAGGGGGGCAGCGGCTCCTCGCCGATCAGGGTGATGTCGCCGTCGAAGTCCAGCTGGCGCAGCATGGCGGCGGCCGATCCGCCCGCGTGGCCCGCGCCGACGATCACCACCTTCATCCGATCACTCCGGCAGGGCCGGGTCGAGCCCGGCGGAGCGGCGGGCGGCCGCGTAGGTGTT
>DASPKD010000226.1:0-31842 GCA_035628275.1 Caulobacteraceae bacterium
CGACGTGACCGGGATCATCCGGCTGAAGGAAGGCGTGGAGATGATCATGCCGGGCGACAACGCCGAGCTGGAAGTCGAGCTGATCACCCCCATCGCCATGGAAGAGAAGCTCCGCTTCGCCATCCGCGAAGGCGGCCGCACGGTGGGCGCCGGCGTGGTGGCCAAGATCATCGCCTAAGCGAGCGATCCCGAGCTGACCTGACGAACCCCGCCGGAGCGATCCGGCGGGGTTTTTCGTGGCGGCTCCTTCAGCCTCGACGCCTCGCTTCCCCCGGTGCGGGCGACGGGCGATGATTACGAACCGCGACATGGCGGGTGACCAGGCGCGACGGAGCCGGACCATGACGCGACACGGGACGACATCGAAGGCGACGAACAGAGACGTCGCGGTTGCGGCCCTGACGCTGGGGGGTGTCCTGCTGGCCGGGTGCGCCGGCGGTCCGCTGGGGGCGCTCGGGACGCTGGGGGCCGGGAACGGCGGGTCGTTGATGCGGGACCTGCGGGTGCTGGCCGCCGACGACATGGCCGGGCGGGCGCCGGGGACCGAGGGCGGGGCCAAGGCGCGCGCCTATCTGCTGGGCCGCTTGCGCGAGGTCGGGCTGCAGCCGTTCGCCGGCGGATGGGAACAGCCGTTCACGCGCCAGAGCCGGGGCAAGACGGTCGGCGGGGTGAACCTGCTGGGCTTCGTGCGCGGGACGGCCCGGCCGGACCGCTGGATCGTGGTCACCGCCCACTACGACCATCTAGGCGTGCGCGAGGGACAGATCCACAACGGGGCGGACGACAACGCCTCGGGCGTGGCCTCGATGCTGGAGCTGGCGCGCGCGTTGCGGACGGCGGCGCCGCGACACTCGGTGGCCTTCGTGGCGCTGGATGCGGAGGAACAGGGACTGGCCGGCGCACGCGCCTTCGTCGAGGCGCCGCCCGTGCCGCTGTCGCAGGTGGCGCTGAACCTGAACCTGGACATGACCGCGCGCGCCGACGACGGCCTGCTGTGGGTCGCCGGCGCCCACCAGCATCCGAGCCTGCGCCCGATCCTGGAGCCGCTGACGGCAGAGGGGCCGGTGTCGCTGCGCTTCGGCAAGGACACGCCGGCCGACAAGGGGCCGGACAACTGGGTGATGGCGTCCGATCACGGCGCCTTCCACGAGAAGGGCGTGCCGTTCCTGTATTTCGGGGTCGACTACCATCCGGATTACCACGCCCCGACCGACGACGCGGACAAGGTGGAGCCGGCGCGACTGGAGGCCTCCACCCGGCTGATCGTGCGCGCCTTCCGGGCGCTGGACGCGGCGCTGTGAGCCGGCACGGCGCGACGGTGCGCTGGGAGCGCGGGGAGGCGGCCTTCGTCGACGCCCGCTACAGCCGCGAGCACCGATGGCGCTTCGACGGCGGCGCGGAGATCACGGCCTCGGCCTCGCCGGACGTGGTCCCCGTTCCGTTCTCCGATCCCGCCGCGGTCGATCCGGAGGAGGCGTTCGTGGCCCTGTCCAGCTGCCACATGCTGTGGTGGCTGCACCTGGCGGCCAGGCGCCGGCTGGTGGTGAACCGCTACGAGGATCGGGCCGAAGGGGTGATGGGCGAAAGGGACGGGCGGGTGCGGATGCTGCGGGTGACGCTGCGGCCGCAGGTCGAGCTTGCCGGGGAAGACACAGCGGCGATCGCGCTGGCGGACCAACTGCACCACGCCGCGCACGAGGCCTGCTTCCTGGCCAATTCGGTGTCGTGCGAGATCGTCTGCGAGCCGGCGACGACGATCGGCGCTTCAACGACCGCTCATCCCCAGGCCGCCGGTCAGAACGCGCTCTGACCCGTGATCGCGCGGCCCAGGATCAGGGCGTGGACGTCGTGGGCGCCTTCGTAGGTGTTGACGGTCTCGAGGTTCATGGCGTGGCGCATCACGTGGTGCTCGCCGGTGATGCCGGCGCCGCCGTGCATGTCGCGGGCCTCGCGGGCGATGGCGAGCGCCTTGCCGCAGTTGTTGCGCTTCATCATCGAGATGGCTTCCGGAACCCAGGCGCCCTGGTCGAGCAGCCGGCCCAGCGCCAAGGCGCCCTCGAAGCCCAGGAAGATCTCGGTCTGCATGTCGGCCAGCTTCTTCTGCACCAGCTGGCGCGCCGACAGCGGGCGGCCGAACAGGGTGCGTTCCGACACGTACTCGCGCGCGGCGTGGAAGCAGAACTCGGCCGCGCCCATCGCGCCCCAGCTGATGCCGTAGCGGGCCTTGTTCAGGCACGAGAACGGCCCGCGCAGGCCCTTCACGTTCGGCAGCAGGTTCTCCTCGGGCACCAGCACGTCGGTCAGGCCGATGTCGCCGGTGATCGAGGCCCGCAGCGACAGCTTGTTCTCGATCTTGGCGGTGGAGAAGCCGTCCATGCCGCGCTCGACCACGAAGCCGCGAATCTCGCCGTCCAGCTTGGCCCAGACCACCGCCAGGTCGCAGATCGGAGAGTTGGTGATCCAGTACTTGGCGCCGTTCAAGCGATAGCCGCCGGCGACCTTCTCGGCGCGGGTCTTCATCGAGGCGGGGTCGGAACCGCCCTCGGCCTCGGTCAGGCCGAAGCAGCCGACCAGTTCGCCCGCCGCCATGCGCGGCAGCCAGCGCATCCGCTGCTCCTCCGACCCGAACGCGTAGATCGGGTACATGGCCAGCGACGACTGCACGCTCATGGCCGAGCGGTAGCCGCTGTCGACCGCCTCGATCTCGCGCGCGATCAGGCCGTAGGCGACGTGGGTCACGCCGGCGCCGCCGTACTGCTCGGGCAACATGGCGCCGAGGAAACCCATCTCGCCGAGCTCGGTCATGATCTCGCGGTCGAACCGCTCCTCGGCGAAGGCCGAGACCACGCGCGGCAGCAGCTTCTCGCGCGCGTACTGGCGCGCCGCCTCGCCGATCATCCGCTCCTCGTCGGTGAGCCGCCCGGCCAGGTCCAGCGGGTCGTCCCAGCGGAAGGTCTTCTGCGGCTGGCCGGCGTCGAGCGGCATGATCGTCTCCGTGAGTAGCGGCGGCCTTATCGTCGCCGCGCGGGGCGTGGTATGACTCCGCCTCGAGTCCCCCGCGCGAGCCTTTAGAGGAAATCGGCGCGCGGAGGTAGGGGAGCGCCGAAAGGCGGAGCGAGGCGATGTCCGACCCGTTTTCGCGCCTGTTCGTCGAGCACCCGAAAGAGGTCGGCGAGAGCTATTTCGAGCATGCGGCGGCTGCCTCCCGCTACGGCTGGCGGCTGACCAAGGCGGCGCTGGCGGCCTATGTCCACGCCCTGATCCCCGGCCTGTGCAAGACCGCCGCCTCCGACTGCGTCAAGGAGATGGCCGCCGAGCTGAACGGCCGGGTGCTGACCGCGCGCGAGGAGCGGATGCGCCGGGCCGGGGTGTGGGACCCGGGGCTGTAATCGCGTCGAGGAACGGTCGCTCGCCTAAAGGAATTCCCGCAGCGCCGCCCAGGCCGCCAGCTTCGCCTCGAACGGGATCGCCCGCGCCGGGCTGGAGGAGGGCAGGGTGATCAGCCTCCAGCGCGCCGCCGTCTCGCCGAGCGCCCGTACGCCCGTTTTCGCCGCCGCCGTTCCGTTGAAGGCCAGCGCCTGCAAGTCCGGCAGGGTCGCCGCGAGGCCCGGCAGGTCGGCGGCTTGTGCGTTGCGGATGTCGGCGTCGAGGCTGCCGCTGCGCTCGGCTTCCGCCACCGTGTCCCACAGGCCGACGCCGCGTTCCAGCAGGGCGGCCAGCCGGGCTTCGTACTCCGTCCCGACCAGGTCGCGCCCGATCACCGCGCCGATCAGCGCCCAGAAGCCGTTCCTAGGATTGGCGTAGTAGCGCCCCGCCTGAAGCGACGCCTCGCCGGGCAGGCTGCCCAGCACCAGCACGCGGGTTCGTGCGTCGACGACCGGCGGGAAGTGGCGCTTGCGTTCGACCGTCACTCGAAAGCGAAGGCGTAGCGTCGCCGCAGGTATGCGCCCGCCATCCCCACCGCGGCGCCGTGAGCGTTCCAGTCGAATCGCCCGAACAACTCTTCGGTGGCCACGCTGCGGAACCGATCAGGACGTTCCAGCAGGGTCGGCCACAGGGCCAGCAGATCGTCGCCCATCTCGGCGAGTCGCGCGGCGGTCGGCTTCCGCAACGCGGTGTTTCCCCTCGGCGAAACGTGCAGCACCCACGCCCGGTCGAACCGTCGCTCTTCGTCGCCCACCCTCTCCACTCGATACGCGAGCATCTGCTGTCTTAAGAGCTGGTACGCGGGCTCGGCGAAGAAGTCGGTCAGCTTCAGTCCCAGGTCCGACCTGATCGGCCCGCCCGGTGCGAAAGCGAGATTGCCGTACCGCTGTTCGCGGGTGACGCGCGCCGTCTCGCCGCCGGAAAGCGGCGCACGGGCGTACTTTTCGGTGTACTTCCACTCGATCAGCACCAGTTCGCGGCGGCCGTCCACTTCAAGATGCAAGGCAGCGTCGGTGCTGGTGGCGTGCGCCCCCCGCGGCGGCGGCTTGCCGTCCGTCTCGTTGAGCAGATCAGTCTTGGGCGACCATTCGAACGCTACGTAGCCGTCCTCACCCGGGATGGGCAGGGGACGAACGGCTGAGCTCGACGGGAACAGCGGCCTGACGAGCGCGGCAAGGGCGACCGGGTCGTTTGCGAAAGGCGCGAGGAAGTTGACGCAGCACACCTGCGAACTCAGCAGATGCATATACATTCTATGCTTAACTATATCGTGCTTGTTAACATAACTCCGAGCCCAAACTCTTAGGCTGGGCATCAAGTTTTCGTCGCGCTCCGCCAGGGCAAACGGATATACTCGACCGTTAATCTTGCCATCTCGGCCTTTGCTGAGCGGAAACAGGTCGCCGGCCATACGCAAGGCGACCTGGCGCTCTCGTTCCTTCACGTCGTAAGTCATCGGCTCCCCCTTGTCAGGAGGAAGCAAACACCCGCTGAAACACCGTGTCCACGTGCTTGGTGTGGTAGCCGAGGTCGAACAGGGCCTCCAGTTCCTGGTCCGGCAACCGTCCGGTCACCTCCGGGTCGGCCTTCAGGAAGTCCAGGAACGCCCCTTCGCCGCGCCACACCCGCATCGCGTTGCGCTGGACCGCGGCGTAGGAGTCCTCGCGGCTCATGCCCTTCTGCGTCAGGGCCAGCATCACCCGCTGGCTGTGCACCAAGCCGCCCAGCCGGTCGAGGTTCCTGGCCATGTTCTCCGGGTAGACCACCAGCCGCTCGACCACCATGGCGATGCGGCGCAGCGCGAAATCCAGGTGGATGGAGGCGTCAGGCGCTATCCCGCGCTCGACCGAGGAGTGGCTGATGTCCCGCTCGTGCCACAGCGCCACGTTCTCCAGCGCCGGGACCACCGCCGAGCGCACCAGCCGCGCCAGGCCGGTGACGTTCTCGGTCAGGATCGGGTTGCGCTTGTGCGGCATGGCCGAGGAGCCCTTCTGGCCGGGGTCGAACGGCTCCTCCGCTTCCAGCACCTCGGTGCGCTGCAGGTGGCGGATCTCCACCGCCAGCCGCTCGATCGAGGAGGCGACCACCGCCAGGGCCGCGAACCAGGCAGCGTGCCGGTCGCGCGGGATCACCTGGGTGGAGACGGGCTCCACGCTCAGGCCCATCTTGGCTGCGACGTGCGCCTCCACACGGGGATCGACGTTGGCGAAGGTGCCGACCGCGCCCGACACCGCGCAGGTGGCGATCTCCTCGCGCGCCGCCAGCAGGCGGCGGCGCCCGCGCTGGAACTCGGCGTGGTGGCCGGCCAGCTTCAGGCCGAAGGTGGTGGGCTCGGCGTGGATGCCGTGGCTGCGGCCGACGCACGGCGTCAGCCTGTGCTCGCGCGCCCGCCGCTCCAGCGCCGCCAGCACCTTGTCCACGCCCTCGACCAGCAGGTCGGTGGCGCGCACCATCTGCACCGCCAGGCAGGTGTCCAGCACGTCGGACGAGGTCATGCCCTGGTGCAGGAAACGCGCCTCCTCGCCCACGATCTCGGCGACGTGGGTCAGGAAGGCGATCACGTCGTGCTTGGTGGTGCGCTCGATCTCGTCGATGCGGTCGGAGTCGAAGGTCGCGTCGCGGCCCTTCTCCCAGATCGCGGCGGCGGCCTCGCGGGGGATCACCCCCAGTTCGGCCATGGCGTCGGCGGCGTGGGCCTCGATCTCGAACCAGATCCGGTACTTGGTCTCCGGGCTCCAGATCGCGGCGGCTTCGGGTCGGGCGTAGCGGGGGATCATGGCCGCGGTTTCGACCGCGCGCGGGCGGCGGAGTCAAGGCGAGCGTCGATGCGGCCGCTTGATCTCGCGGGCCGGGGCTGGAAAGGAGAGCCGAGGGGGACGGGGCGTGCAGGCGTACAGACGCGACATCGACGGTCTGCGGGCGGTCGCGGTGCTGTCGGTGGTGGCGTTCCACGCCCTGCCGCCGCTGGCGCCCGGCGGCTACGTCGGCGTGGACGTGTTCTTCGTCATCTCCGGCTATCTGATCACCTCCATCGTCTGGCGCGAGGCGGAGCAAGGGCGGTTTTCGCTGCGGTCGTTCTACGACAGGCGGGTGCGGCGCATTTTTCCCGCGCTGTTCTTCATGCTGGCGGTCGCCGGGACGGCGGCCGTCCTCGTGCTGATCCCGTCGGACCTCGAGGAGTTCGGAAAGACGGCGGCCGCCACCACGGTCTTTCTGTCCAACGTGGTGTTCTGGCTGGAGGGCGGCTACTTCGCCGGCCCGGCACACGACAAGCCGCTGCTTCACACCTGGTCGCTGGCGGTGGAGGAGCAGTTCTACCTGTTCTGGCCGATCATCCTGTGGGTGTTCGCCCGGGCGTCGCTGAGGCGATGGTTTCCGCTGGTTTTCTGGATCCTGTTCGCCGGATCGCTGATCGCGGCGGAAGTCGGCGTGCGGGCGAATTCCAGCGCGCCGTTCTACCTGTTCCACACCCGGGCGTGGGAGTTGCTGGCGGGGGCGGCCCTGGCGCTTGGCTTCGCGCCGCCGCTGCGCTCGCGTCCGTTGCGAGAGGCGGCGGCGGCGACGGGCGCGCTGCTGATCGCCGCGGCGGTGTTCGGGTTCGGGCGCGACACGCCGTTCCCCGGTCTGACCGCCGCTGTTCCATGCCTGGGGACGGCGCTGGTGATCTGGGCAGGACGGGACGGGGACAGCCTCGTCGGACGTGCGCTCGGGCTGGGGCCGGTCGTGTTCGTGGGGCTGATCTCCTACTCGCTGTACCTTTGGCACTGGCCGGTGCTGGTGCTGGGACGGCTGTGGCTGAACCGACCGCTGACCGACGTCGAGGCGCTGGCGGCGGTGGCGGTCAGCGTCGTCGCGGCGGTGATCTCCTGGCGGTTCGTCGAGCGGCCGTTCCGCAAGCCTTCGACGGGGCCACTGCTGCTGAGGAGCTTCGCGCCGGCGCTCGGGCTAATGGCGGTCTTGTTCCTGGCGGGCTCTGCGCTCCACCTGACCGGTGGTCTGCCCGGCCGGGCGGGTCCGGGCGTGCTGAGCGCCGAGGCCGCGGCGCGTGACGAGAACCCGCTGACCGGCCGTTGTCACGTGCACGGCGATGCGCTCCCGCCGGACGAGGGCTGCCGGTTCGGCCCGTCGGGCGAGCGGGCGCGACTGCTGTTGTGGGGCGACTCGCACGGAAACCACTACGCGCCGGGCGTGGCGGTCTGGGCGGAGCGCGCGCGCCTGATCGGCCGCCAAGCGACCAAGAGCGCCTGCGCTCCGCTGGTCGGCGCCGAGCAGGTGACGCGCGGCGCGGTGATGGGCGACTGCGTCCGCTTCAACGCCCGCATGCTGGAGCAGGTGCGCGCAGACCCGAACCTCGAGGTGGTGGTGCTGGCCGGTCGGTGGTCGGTGTTCACCGAGACGGTTCCATCCGCGCACGAGGACGGCGCGCGGGCGTACCTGATCGACTCGCAGGATCGCGGCCTCAACCGCGAGGCCTCCCGCCGCGTGTTCGACCGGGCGCTGGCGCGGACCGTCGACGCGTTGCTGGCGATCCGGCCCGACCTCAAGGTGGTGGTTCTGGGTCAGACCCCGGAGTTCGATTTCGAGCCGTCAAAGTGCTTCGCGCGCGCGCGGTTCCTGGGGCGGGACGAGGCTGCCTGCGCGGCCCCGCGGTCCGCGCCGTCGCTGGAGCGCCTCTCCCATGCGGACGCGGCCCTGCGTGCGCTGTCCGTCGACCGGCCGCGCGTGACGATCGTGCTTCCGTCCGGGCGGCTCTGCGACGTCGGGAGCTGCCGGACGGTGAAGGACGACGTGATTCTGTTCCGGGACGACGATCACCTGACCGCCGAGGGTTCGCGCCGGCTGCTCGGCGGCTTCGCTCCGCTCGGCTGAGCAAACGAAAGCCCTCCCGGATCGCTCCGGGAGGGCTCGCGCTCGGTACCTGGGCTCAGATCAGGCGGCGAACAGGAAGTCGTCCGCGCCGACCTGGTTCACCCCTATGCCGACCAGGGTGATGCTGTGGGCGCCGCCGCCCCAGCTGATCACCGCGTAGCCGTTGCTGTCGGAGACGATCACCAGGTCGGAGAAGTCGTCCACCCCGGCGATGCCCTTCAGGGTGATCTTCTCGACGCCGTCCTGGAAGTCCAGGATGCGGTCGTTGCCCGAGTTCGCGCCGAACACGAACTGGTCCACGCCCGCGCCGCCGGTGAGCTGGTCGTTACCCGCGCCGCCGTCGATGTAGTCGGCGCCGCCGCCCGCATCGATGGTGTCGGCGCCGCCGTAGCCGAACACCGTCTCGCCGGCCGAGGAGCCGACGAAGCTGTCGGCGTGCTCGGACAGCCAGAAGCGCTCGACCGAGCTGTAGGTGTCGCCGGCCGCTTCGCCGGAGTTCACGCCGGTGGCCAGGTTGACGCCGACCCCGGCGGTCGCCGCGCGATAGGTGGCGACGTCGTTGCCGGCGCCGCCGATCAGGGCGTCGGCGCCCAGGCCGCCGTCCAGCTCGTCGTTGCCGTCGCCGCCGGTCAGGCTGTCCGCCCCTTCGCCGCCCGACAGGTAGTCGTCGCCGCCGCGCGCGTCGATCACGTCGTCGCCGCCGCGGCCGAGCACGAAGTCCGCCGCCGCGGTGCCGACGTAGGAGTCGCCGAAGTTCGAAAGCCAATAGCCCTCGACGCCGGAGATGATGTCGCCGGCCGCGTCGCCGCCGTGGACGGCGGTGACCAGGTTCAGGCTGACCGCCGCAGTGGCGGTGCGGTAGCTGACGATGTCGCGGCCGTTCCCGCCGATCAGCCGGTCGCCGCCGCGCCCGCCTTCCAGCAGGTCGTCGCCGTCGCCGCCGTCGAGGTAGTCGGCCCCGCTGCCGCCGTGCAGTTCGTCGTTCCCGCCGTAACCCCAGGCGCTGTCGGCGCCGGTGGTGCCGGAGTAGAAGTCGGCGAAGTTGGACAGCCAGAACCGCTCGATCGAGCTGAAGGTGTCGCCCGCCGCGGCCCCGGACGCGGTGCCGAGGTTCAGGTGGATGCTGAGGCCGGCGGTCGCGCCGCGATAGTCGGCGACGTCGGAGCCGCCGCCGCCGATGAAGGCGTCGGCGCCCGCGCCGCCGATGAACTGGTCGTCGCCCTCGCCGCCGTTCAGGGTGTCGTCGCCGTCGCCCCCGTCGAGCGTGTCGTTACCGCCGCCGGTGGAGAGGTTGTCGTTCCCCGCGCGTCCGGCGACGCTGTCGGCCGCCGAGCCGCCCACGAAGCCGTCGTCGAAGTTGGACAGCCAGAAGCGCTCGACCGACGAGAAGGTGTCGCCCGCCGCTTCGCCGCCGTTGACGCCGGTGGACAGGTTGATGGTCACCGCCGCCGACGCGCCGCGGTAGCTGGCGATGTCGGAGCCCGCGCCGCCGATCAGGGCGTCGGCGCCGGCGCCGCCTTCCAGCTCGTCGTCGCCGTCGCCGCCGTCCAGGCTGTCGTCGCCGGAGCCGCCGCCGAGCTTGTCGTTCCCGGCCCATCCCTCGACCTTGTCGGCTCCGGTGGAGCCCACGAAGGTGTCGCCGAAGCCGCCGAGCTTGAAGCCCTCGATCGACAGGAAGGTGTCGCCGGCCGCGTCGCCGCTGAAGGTGCCGGCGGCCAGGTTGATGGCCAGGGCGCCGGCCGCGGTGCGATAGCTGGCCCAGTCGAAGCCGTCCTCGCCGTTCAGCTGGTCGGCGCCGGCGCCGCCTTCGAGCACGTCGTCGCCCGCGCCGCCCTTCAGCGTGTCGGCGCCCGCGCCCGACTTCAGGGTGTTGGCCGCCGCGTTACCGATCAGGGTGTCGTTCCCCGAGCCGGAGGTGGCGTTCTCGACGGTGACGCCGTTGGCGATGGTGAAGCCGTTGTGGACGCCGTAGGCGTAGGACACCCAGCCGCCGCCGCCGTACTCGTACTGCAGGGTCGCGGGGCGAAGGTCGATGTTGGCGTCACGGGCGCCCTGGTAGCGGATCTCGTCGGTGCCGCCGCCGTCCCAGATCGACGTGTACATGGCGCCGGGGCCGTTCTCGTCGATCAGGGTGTAGACGTTGTCGCCGGTCGCCCACTCCTCGTTGACGCCGTACTTGTCCTGGATCACCGCGATGTCGAACGGGCTGAGCGAGCCGACCCAGCCAAAGTGGTCGACCTCGGTGCCGGTGATGCCGCCCGAGCGCGGGGTGCCGTACGGCGAGGTCTCCCAGCCGTTGTTGTAGGACATCACCGTGAACACGCGCTGGCTCAGGTCGAAGTCGCCGTAGCCGCCGCCGACCACGTCGGTGGTTTCGGTGCCGGCGCCGCGCATGACGCTGGAGCGGCCGCCGTTGTCGTGCGGGTGGGCCAGGCCGTGGCCGTGGCCGATCTCGTGCAGCAGGGTGGAGAAGTAGAAGCCGCCGGGGCTGACGCCTTCCTCGGTCCAGCGCACGTCGCCGGTGTTGATCTCGGTCTGGCCCTCGTTGTTGGTGTCGGGCGGGCTCATCCGACCGAGCAGGCTGGCGCCTACGCCCGGCGTGCCCTCGTAGGTGATGATCTTGAAATCCGCTTCCTCGCGGTTGTTCACCTCGATGTAGATGATGTCGGCGACCTGCTCATACAGGTTGAAGCAGGCCTCGAACGCCGCCTTTTCCCACTCCTGCATGCCCTGGGCGACGATGGTGGCGGTGACGCCCGGGTTGGTCGGGTCCTCGGCCACGAACACGTCGCCGGGACGGGCGAAGTAGTAGGTGATGACGTTCTTGCCGACGACGCCGTATTCGTTGTTCGTCACCGGCGTGCCGCCGTTCGGCACCCCGTTGTCGGTGCGAGTGCCGTTGTCGCCGTCGGGATTGCGCGAGGTGCCGTCGACCTCGGTCCCCCAGTCGATCGAGTGCAGCGGGCTGTCGACCGAGTAGAACGGAATGTAGGTCGCCTGGTTTTCGTCGACCGTCTTGACGAAGATCTCGTAGTCGCCGACGCCGTCGGGAGTGGGCGTCTCCGGCTGGTTGAAGCCTTCGGCGCTGACGTACATGATCCCGGTGTAGGTGGCCTCGAACACTAGGGCGACGTCGAAGCCGGAGTTGATCGCGTTGTTGATGGTGTCGGCGCCGCCGTCGGCGTTGGTCACCAGGTTGCCGTTCGCGTCGTACAGGTTGACGTAGGAGTCGATCAGCGGAACGCCGCTGGGGCCCTGGTTACGGGCCAGCATGGTGATCTCGTAGTTCTGGCCGGCCACCACGTTGATCGCGAACCAGTCGGTGTCGCCCAGGCTGTTGATCGTGGAGACGATATGCGCCCCGTCGATCGTCAGGCTAGAGGCGGTCGAAGCGTCGCCCGCGATCGTGTCAGGGATCAGGATGATCGGCGTGACCGCGGCGCCCTTCGGCGCGTCGCCCACCCCGTCCCGGCCGCCGTCGATCGCCGAGTAGTAGTAGCTCTTCATGCAAGACGCGCACCCGCAAGCCAGCAGGGCCGCGGGGGTCGCGTTCTGGGACACGTCCATGACCGACAGGTTCATGGGCTCGAGCGCTGCTGCGCTGAGGAAGGACTGGCGCGTGGAGCCGCCGTCCAGCGACCCGAATAAGCCGTCGAAGAAGTCGTCCTGCTTGCGCTCGATCCTGCTCTTCCAGGAGCTGTCCGGACGGGACACGGCGAACGCACGGCTGAACGGGCTGAAGTAAGTCATCTAGGGTCGTCTCCTCTGCCGGCCTGGAGCGGCGCGGTCGTGATCCCCTCCCGACGGCGACGCCTGAGCGTTCAACGACGGGCCGGGCGCCTTTCATCCCGACGCGCCGAAAGACGCGCAGGAACGAAGGAAGCCAGCGGCTGCGAATGACGGCTTGAGCCTTGACCCGGGGGCGTTCTTTTCGCGGCGGCTCGGGCGTCCCCTCCCGTCCCACGACGCGCAGTCCCCTCGGGCGTCCTCCCTCGTCCGCTTTCCTCCGGAGCACGAAACGAGGAACGAAGGTCCGGGTTCCCGAGACGGTTAACGCTGCGGAAACTTCCCAAGCTATCGGGAGGCGGGGCAAAGACTTAGCCGAACTGGACGCTCGGGGGACCGGGCGTGCTACAAGCGCCGCCGAGCGGCGGAGAGGCGAAATGCGACTGGTGATCGGCGACAAGAACCTGTCCTCCTGGTCCATGCGGCCGTGGCTGGTGCTGAAGCGGGCGGGCCTGTCGTTCGAGGAGGTCGTGGTGCGGCTGAACCGCGACAACACCACCGCCGAGATCCTCAAGTGGTCGCCGACCGCCCAGGTGCCGTGCCTGGTGCTGGACGGCGGAGAGGCGATCTGGGACTCGATGGCGATCGCGGTGTGGGCGGTGGAGCAGCGGCCGGACGCCGGCCTGTGGCCGTCCGATCCGATCGCCCGCGCGCTCGCCCGTTCGGCGGCTTGCGAGATGCACTCCGGATTCGCGCCGCTTCGGGCCGAACATCCGATGAACCTGGCGCTGAGGACCCGCAAGGAGCCGTCTGAAGCGGTGGCGAAAAACCTGCGTCGGCTGGTCGAGTCGTGGGGCGGTCTGCGCCGACGGTTCGGCCAGGGTGGTGCGTTCCTTTTCGGCGACTGGGGCGTCGTCGACTCCTTCTACACGCCCGTGGCCACCCGCATCCGGAGCTACGGCCTGGACCTGGCCGCCCACGGCGACGACGGAACCGCCCAGGCCTACGTCGAGGCCCTGTTGTCGACGCCGGAGTTCCTGGAGTGGGAACGGGCGGCGCTGGCGGAGGCCGGCGCCCCATAAGCGTCACATTGTCAGGCGGTAGTTTCCTTTGTTTTGGGGGAACCGATGATCCTGACGCCTGGAACCGTCGCCGTGCTGCTTGCGTCTGCGACCGCGGCTGAACCGATCCCGACCTCCCAGGCGGCCGCGGCGTTTTCCGAGATGCGCGCCGCCTGCGCGGCGGACGGCGGCCGACTGTGGAAAAGGGACCTTTGCGGGCCTGTGGTCTTCGTCGATCCGCAGACGCGCATGTTCGTCGCCGACCGAGAGGCGCCGGTCGATGCGAAACTCAAGGGCGGCCTCTTCCTCGGGCGGCTGCCGAGCGAGATGAACGCCGCCAATACGGCGGTCGAGTGGGGCGGCGGCCGGTGGACGATGGTCCTGTGGCCGTTGCCCTCAGACAAGGCGGATCGCTTAGGCCTGCTGATGCACGAGGCTTTCCACCGTGTGCAGCCGGACTTGAAAATCCCGATGCGCTCGCCCGTTCCGGCGCACCTCGCCGACGCAAACGGGCGGGCCGGCATGCGCATGGAGTGGCGGGCGCTCGCCGCCGCCTTGTCGGCCGCCGACGACGCCGCCCGGCGTACAGCTATCGCGGACGCTTTAGCGTTTCGGGCGTGGCGGCGCTCCCTGGCGCCAGACGCGGGGCGTCTGGAAAACGATCTGGAGCTGAACGAAGGCTTGGCCGAATACACCGGACAGAAACTCAGCGGACGCCCTGACGCGGAGAAGCATGCGGCTTCCGCGCTGGCCCGTGCAGAAGGCCAGGAATCCTACGCACGCAGCTTCGCCTACGCCTCCGGTCCTGCCTACGGATTGCTGCTCGACCGCTACGAGCCGGGTTGGCGCGGTCGGATTTCGCAGGCGTCTGATCTGGGCCAGATGCTCGCCGCTGCCGTGCGCCCGTCCGTACCGGACTGGAAGGCCGCCGGCGCGCGCTACGGGTTCGATCAGGTTCTCGCCGAAGAGGCCGCAGCCGCGGCGGAGCGGGACCGCCAAGCGGCCCAGTGGCGGGCCAAGCTGGTGGACGGGCCGGTTCTGCGCCTGCCGTTCGGCCAGATGCAGATCCAGTTCGATCCGGGCAAACTGTTTCCGTTGCAGGAGCACGGGACGGTTTACCCCGCCCTCAGGATCACCGACGCCTGGGGCGTGCTGGAGGTGAAGGAAGGCGCCCTGGTCGACGGCTCCTGGAGCGGCGTGCGGGTGGTGGCGCCGTCCGGCGCGGCGGAGACGGGACAACTGTCCGGCCCGGGCTGGACGCTGAAGCTGGCTCCCGGCTGGCGGCTGCGGCCGGGCGCCAGGGCGGGCGACTTCACCATCGCCAAGGCGGAGTGAGCCGATTGACCGGCGGGATCAGAAAATCCCCAGCGCCTTGAAGCTGGCTACGCCTTCGCGGCCGACGACCAGGTGGTCGTGGACGGCGATCTTCAGCGGGCGGCCGGCCGAGACGATCTCCTTGGTCATGTCGATGTCGGCCTGGCTGGGCATTGGGTCGCCCGAGGGGTGGTTGTGCACCAGGATGACGGCGCTGGCGGCCAGCTCCAGCGCCCGGCGCATCACCTCGCGCGGATAGACCGGCGCGTGGTCGACGGTGCCGCGGTTCATCACCTCGTCGGCGATCAGCTGGTTCTTCTTGTCCAGGAACAGCACCCGGAACTGCTCGCGGGTCTCGTGCTGGAGCGCCAGGCGGACGTAGGCCAGAAGCGCCGTCCAGGAGGAGATCACGGTGCGCTTGCTGGCGGCCTCCAGCGCCACCCGGCGCGACGCCTCGTGCAGCAGGCGCAGATCCAGCGCGGTCTCGGGCCCGACCTTCAGCGTCTTGCCGCGCAGGTCCTTGGCGGACACCGTGGTCAGGTCCTCGGCCGAGGCGGCCAGCACCGCCGAGACCGAGCCGAACCGCGCCAGCAGCGCCTTGGCCAGTGGCTTAACGTCCCGCTGGGGGATCGAGCGGAACAGGAACAGCTCGAGCAGCTCGTAGTCGGGCAGGTGCTCCAGCCCCGCCGAACGGGCCCGCGCGCGCAGGCGCTCGCGGTGACCGGCCGCGCCGGACGCCACCGCGGCGGGCACGATCTCGCGGGCCGAAGCCTCCGCCACGCCTCCGAACAGACCCTGATCGCACCGCATGCGCCGACCCTCGCCCCGGAGGGAACATGGCAGAACGGAACAGGAACGTAAAGCCCGACGCTCAGCTCGCGCCGCGCAGGCGGTTGTGGATGTCGGTCGTGGCGATCGCGGCCTCGGCCATGGCCACGGCGATCTGGTTCAGGCCCTTCACTAGGTCCCCGGCGGCGTACAGGCCCGGCACGCTGGTGCGCTGGTGGTCGTCGACCTCCAGCCGCCCGTCCTCGGCGGTCCGCGCGCCCGCCTGCACCGCCAACTGCGCCCGCGGTGCGGAGCCCAGGGCGGAGTAGACGGTGTCGAAACTCCGCTTCACGCCGGCAAAGCCGAAGGCGGCGATGCGGTCCTTCTCCAGCACCACCTCGTCGATCGGCGTGTCGATCACCGCGATGTCGGCTTCGCTCAGCCGGCGGCGCTCGGATTCGGGCAGGTTCGACGGCTCGCCCACGTGCACCAGGGTGACCTGGTCGCTGTAGGTCTTGAGGAACAGCGCCTCGCGGGCCCCTTTTTCGCCGTTGCCGATCACCCCGATCGCCTTGTCCGTCGCCTCGTAGGCGTCGCAGATCGGACAGATGCGGATCAGGCCGCGTTTCACCGCGTCGAACACGCCGGGCAGGGCGGGATCTGCGTCCTTGACGCCGGTGGCAAGCAGCACGGTGCGCGCGCGCACCCGGCCGGCCTCGCCGTCGGCCACGAACAGCCCGTCCTCCAGCCGCAGCTCGTCCACCAGCGCGCGCCGGATGTCGGCGCCGTGGCGCTCGGCCTGGGAGGTCATGCGCTCCAGCAGCCCCTCGCCGGTGATCCCCTCCGGATAGGTCGGAAAGTTGTGGCTGCGCGGTATCCAGGCGGCGCGCGGGTCGCCGTCGTGCAGCACCAGGAACCGTCGCCGGAAGCGGGCCAGATAGATCGCCGCCGTAAGCCCCGCGGGGCCCGCGCCCACGATCAGGCAGTCCAGCGGCTCATCCACGACGTTCGCGCGCGGACTTGGCTTGCAACGGGTCGGAGATGCAGCTGCGCCTGACCTGGTCGTTCAGCCGCTTGCGCTCGTCGTCCTGGGCGGCGCTCATGGCCAGCGAGGTGGCGGTTCCGGCGTAGGGCGCCACGAAGTTGCCGATCAGTCCGATCCAGCTGCGCGTGCCGGCCTTGTCGTCGTAGCGGGCCACAGCCTTGCGCGCGGCGACGCACTGCTTGGACGTCCACTTGCGGTCGGTGGTGTCGAGGTTCAGCACCGTCTCCTTGGGCGAACTCACGCACGCCGCCAGCAACAGCCCCGCCGCGCACAGCGGCCACGCCCGAACGCTCATCGAACCAAACTCCGCCGTACCCGTACTCCGGCTCAACTTTCCGGAACGGCGGCGGTTCCGGTCAGGGGCAGCGGCGCCCGGGCGTCTTGCGCTCGAAGCGCCAGTTCAGGCGGTTTCCGCCCGCCCCGTCGTCCACCCAGGCGTGCAGGACGTCGCCTTCGCGGCGGTAGACGATCCGCCGGGGGAAGTCGTGAGCCGGGTTCTCGAACACCGCCGTGCCGGTCTCGGCCCGGCTCAGCGGAAACCGCACCGCCGGGGCGTCGCCCGCGACAGCCACGAAGGCCAGGGTTCCGTCCGCCGCCCGCTCGACCCGCATGTGCTCGAAGCTGGCGCGGCCGTTCGCGGTGGTGGCGAGGTTCAGCCCGACCATCAGCCCGCCGCTGGGCCCCGCCCAACGCTCCTCCACCGAGCCGCCGCCGGCGGGGCAGGCCAGCCAGTCGCCCTCCAGCCAGCCGAGATCCGGCGCGGCCGAAGCCGCCAGCACCGCCGCCAAGACGATCATCCGCTTCCTCCCACGCGCCCGACCATAACGGCGCCGCTTGATGCAAACAGCAAGGCCGGAACGGCGGGGCGGGGACGGGGGTTGGCGGGTCATGCGCATCCATCACCTGAACTGCGGCACCTTCTGTCCTCTCGGTGGCCGGTTCCTGGACGGCTTCAGCAAGGGGCCGCTCGGCAAGCTCGTGTGCCATTGCCTGCTGATCGAAACCGACGACCACGGGCTGGTGCTGATCGACACAGGCCTGGGGACCCGCGACGTGGAGCGCCCGACGCGGCGGCTGAGCCCGCTGTACATGGCGCTGCTGAACACCCGGCTGCGGCGCGAGGAGACGGCGCTGGCCCAGATCGAGGCGCTGGGGTTCTCCGCCCGCGACGTTCGCCACATCGTCCTGACCCATCTGGACTTCGACCACGCCGGCGGGCTGGAGGACTTCCCCGAGGCGACCATCCACGTGACGGCGGACGAGCGCCGCGCGGCGGACGAGCGGCGGGGTTTCGTGGCCCGGCGTCGCTATCGCCCGGCCCAGTGGGACGAGGTCCGGAACTGGCGGCTGTACAAGACCGGCGGCGAGCCCTGGTTCGGCTTCGAGGCGGTGCGCAACCTGGAGGGCCTGCCGCCGGAGATCCTGCTGGTGCCGCTGGTCGGCCACACCCGCGGGCACGCGGGCGTGGCGGTGGAGACCGATCGCGGCTGGCTGCTGCAGGCCGGCGACGCCTACTTCCATCACGCCGAGATGGGCGGGCACGAGCGCCTGTGTCCGCCGGGCCTGCGGGCCTACCAGAACCTGATGGAGGTCGACCGCGACAAGCGGCTGTGGAACCAGGACCGCCTGCGAAAGCTGGCGCGCGACCGCCAGTCGGACGTGCGCGTCTTCTGCGCCCACGACGCGGTGGAGTTCGGCCAGCTCAAGCGCCGCGCCTCCGCCGAGGAACTGGCCGCCGCCCGCGCCGTCCAGCCGGACCTGGTCGACCCCGACGTGAGGGCCGTTAGCCCTGATCGGCCTTGGGAAGGGCGCTCTCCCGCGCCCTGATGTCTCCGGCGCGCGCCTTACGAAGATTTCACGTCGTTTCGCGCATCCGTTGCGATCTTCCGCGGCCTCTTGTGATCAGAAGGCGCAAGCGACAGGCTTCGCCGTAAGACATCGAGACCGGGGATTCTCCAATGCACGACGAAAGCATCGCCATCCTGATACCGATCAGCATGTTCGCCATGATCGCGGCCATCGTGATCGTGCCGAACTGGCTGCGCAGCAAAGAGCGGCAGAAGATGCAGGACACCCTGCGCGTCGCCTATGAAAAGGGGCAGCCCGTCCCGCCGGAAATCATCGAGGCCATGACCCGCGACGTGAAGCCGGCGATCTCGCCTTATCGCGACATCCGCCGCGCGGTGGTGCTGATCGCCATCGCTTTGGCGCTGGGCGTCGTCGGCGTGGCCCACGGCCAGAACGAAGGTTACGACGAGGCGTGGGGCTGGTGGGCCGGCGCGTCCTTCCCGGGCTTCATCGGCCTGGGTTATCTGCTGATCGCCCTGTTCACCCGCGGCAAGAAGCTGGCCTGAACCCCGGCCGGATAGGAGCGCGCCATGGGGGCCACCCCTGACAAGCGCCTGAGCGGAATGCACGACGTCGAGCTCGCCGCCCTCGCGGCGGCGGGCGGGCGGCGGGAGTTCGGGGAACTGGTCCGCCGGCACGGATCGGCGGTCCGGAGCCTGCTGCGCCGGATGGGGGCGGAAGCCTCCACCGCCGATGACATGGCCCAGGACGCCTTTCTACAGGCCTACGAACGGATCGCCGAGTTCCGCGGCGAAGGGACGTTCGCGGGCTGGGTGAAGCGCATCGCCGCGCGGCTGTGGCTGAAACGCCGCCGCAAAGACGCCAAGATCGTTCTGGAGGCTGAGGCCCGGGAGCCCGAAAGGGCGGCCGAGTACGCCGACGCGGCGGGGCGGATCGACTTGGACGAAGCGTTGAAGATCCTCAGCCCGGCGGAACGGCTGTGCGTGTCGCTCTGTTACGGGGCGGGGCTGTCGCACGCCGAGGTCGCCGAGGCCTTGAACACGCCCTTGGGTACGGTCAAATCCCATGTCAAACGTGGTTTGGATAAGCTCAGAGAACGCCTGGCGCCGGACGGCGGGCAGGCGGGGAGCCGGGCTCATGGTTGAGCGGGAGTTCGAAGCGAAGCTGGAGCGGATGTTCTCCGAGCCTGCGCCCATGCCCGATGCGGATCTGTTCGCGCGGGCGGTGGAAGAGCGGCTCGATCGCGCCTGGCGGCTGCGCACCGTCGGTATCGCCGCGGCCGGCGCGATTGGCGGGGTGATCGCGCTGGGCCAGACGGTGGGTGCGGGCTTTGGCATGCGGCTGCGCGAGGCGTCGTCCTCTTCGGCGGTGGCGCTGGATCAGGCGCTGAACGACATGACACGTCAGGGTGAGGCCTTGCTGGGTTTCGGCATGGGCGCGGGCATGTTCTGGACCGTCTCGGCGATGATGGTGATCGCCGCCGGGATCGCCGCCACCCGCCTGCTGGACGAGGTCTGACCTGTCCGCCCAGCGCGACGAGAAGATCAAGCGCATCGCAGCCCCCGACATCGCGTCGCGCAAGGGGGGCGCGCCGGTGGTCTGCCTGACCGCCTATACAGCGCCCATGGCCGAGATCCTCGACCCGCATTGCGACCTGCTGCTGGTGGGCGACTCGGTCGGCATGGTGGTGCACGGCCTGCCCAACACGGTCGGCGTCACCCTGGAGATGATGATCCTGCACGGCCAGGCGGTGATGCGCGGGTCCCGCCGGGCGATGGTGGTGATCGACATGCCGTTCGGCTCGTACGAGGCGGGGCCGGAGGAAGCCTACCGCAACGCCGCGCGGGTGATGAAGGAGACCGGCGCCCAGGGGGTGAAGGTCGAGAGCGGCCCCACCATCGCCGAGACCATCCGCTATCTGGTTCAGCGCGGCATACCGGTGATGGGCCACGTCGGGCTGCGGCCCCAGGCGGTCAACGTCGACGGCGCCTTCCGGGCGAAGGGGCGCACGGAGGACGAGCGCACCCGCGTGCTGGCCGAGGCCGAGGCCGCCGCCGACGCCGGCGCCTTCGCCGTGGTGGTGGAGGGCGTTGCCGAGGGACTGGCGCGCGAGATAACCGAGACCATCCATGCGCCCACGATCGGCATCGGCGCCTCGGCCGCCTGCGACGGGCAGATCCTGGTCACCGACGACATGCTGGGCCTGTTCGAGTGGACGCCGAAGTTCGTGCGCCGCTACGCCGATCTGCGCGGCGACATCAGCCGGGCGGTAGGAAGCTGGGCCGAGGACGTGAAACAGCGTCGTTTTCCCGCCGCAACCGAGACTTACTTCTCCAAAAAGCCGGTCTAGGGCCGAGCCCGCGTTGCGGGTCTCGCGGCGAGGCTATAGTTTCGCGCGGTTTCGTGACGCGGGGTGCGTGAGTGGTCGACGTATTCGAAGAGGTCGAGGAAGGCCTGAGGGCCGAGCGCTGGCGCACCCTCGCGCGCAAGTACGGCCCCTGGCTGGCCGGCGGCGCGGCCGCGGCGCTGCTGGTGACCGGCGGCGTGTGGGGCTGGAACGAGTGGCGCGAGTCCAAGGCCGCGGAAGCCTCGATCGCCTACGACACGGGCATGCGCGCGCTTGAACGGGGCGACAAGGCCGCCGCCGACACGGCGTTCGGCGATGCCGCCAAGGCCGGATCTCCGTCTTACAAGGCCTTCGCGCTGATGCAGCGGGGCGGGGTGCTGATCGGCGACAACAAGACGTCCGAGGCCGTGGCGCTGTTCGACCAGGCGGCCAAGGCGGCGAAGAACCCCGTCATCGCCGATCTAGCCCGCTACAAGGCGGCGCTGGCGCTGATGGACACCGCGCCGTATCCGGCCATCGAGGAGCGGCTGCGGCCCCTGACGCAGGAGGGGCGGCCCTACCGCCCGCTGGCCCGCGAGGCGCTGGCCATGGCGCAGCTGTCGGCCGGCCGCACCAAGGAGGCCCGCGCCGAGTTCCAGTTGCTGGCCGCTCAGCTCGACACGCCCGAGGGGCTGCGCCAGCGGGCCCAGGTGGCCATCCAGATGATCGATTCCGGCGTGGCTTCCCGGCTGCCGGCCATCGCCAAGGCGGCCGCCGCCGTGCCGCCCGTTCCCGAAGCCCCCGCGGGCTTCGATCCTTTCGCGTCCTCGGCCGGTTCGCCGGCCCCGCAAGCCGGAGCCGCCCAGTGATGAACCGTTCCCTGAAGGTCGCCGCCGCCGTCGCGGCGCTCTGCGTCGGCCTGAGCGCGTGCGGCACGATCTCGCGCCTGAACCCCTTCGGCAAGGACGACGGCCCGGGCGCCACCGCGTCCAAGGGCGAACGCATCCCGGTCCTGACCTTCGACCAGACGGTCACCCCGTCCGAGGCCCTGGCCGGAACCGACTTCCTGCTGCCTGACGCGCAGGCCGTGTCCGCTTGGCCGCTGCCGGGCGGTACGGCCGAGCAGACGATGGAGCACGTCGAAGCCGCGCCCGCCTTCGAGGTGGCGTGGCGCAGGGGCGTCGGCGCGGGTTCGGGCCGCAAGACCCAGGTCACCGCCCCGCCCGTGGCGATCGACGGCCGCGTCTACACCATGGACGGCGAGGCGACGGTCACCGCCAGCGACGCCAAGTCCGGCTCGGCCGCCTGGCGAGCCGACCTGGAGCCGAACGAGGGCAAGGACCGCGAAGCGTTCGGCGGCGGCCTGGCCGTGGCCGAGGGCAAGGTGTTCGTCACCTCCGGCTTCCGCTTCGCCGCGGCGCTGGACGCCGCCACCGGCGCGGTGCTGTGGCAGACGCGCGTCGAGTCGCCGATTCACGCCGCCCCGACCGTGTCGGGCGGGCGCGTCTATGCGGTGGACGTCGACAACCAGGTGATCGCCTTCAACGCCGCCGACGGTTCGATCGCCTGGAGCCACCAGGCCATCGTCGAGCCCGCGCGCATCCTGAAAGCCTCCAGCCCGGCGGTGTCGGGCGACGCGGTGATCACCCCCTTCTCCTCGGGCGAGCTGATCGCGCTGCGCGCCGGCAACGGCTCGCCGCTGTGGAGCGAGGTGCTGTCGCGCACCAGCCGCACCAGCGCCCTGTCCGAGATCCGCGACATCGCCGGCCGCCCTGCGGTCTATCGCGGCGACGTGTTCGCGGTCAGCCACTCCGGCGTGTTCGCCGCGGTGGACCTGCGCACCGGCCGCCGGCGCTGGGACTTGCCGCTGTCGGGCGTCAGCAGCCCGTGGCCGGCCGGGGACGTGGTCTATGTGCTGTCGCAGCAGGGCGAACTGGTCGCGGTCAACCGCGACAGCGGTCAGGCCTACTGGGTGCGCGACCTGAACGAGGGGCGCGGCCGCAAGAAGGGCGGCTTCGCCGGCTTCGGCGGGCGGTCGGTCGAACCGGTGTGGACCGGTCCGATGCTGGCCTCGGGCCGACTGGTGCTGGTCAACGACCAGGGCGAGGCGGTGGCGCTCGACCCCAAGACCGGCGCGGTCCAGAAGACCGTCCGCCTCGGCGGCGCGGCCTACATCGCGCCGATCGCCTACGACGGGATGATCTACGTGGTCACCGACAAGGGCGATCTGGTCGCCCTGCGCTGACGGATCGCCCGTCCGCTTCGGTTTGTTTTGGAGCCCCCGTCCGGATAGGACGGGGGCTTCGTCTTTGGTTCAGGAACTCGCGCGCATGCCGCTGAAGGTCGCCATCGTCGGTCGTCCCAACGTCGGCAAGTCCACCCTGTTCAACCGGCTGGCCGGCAAGAAGCTGGCCATCGTCGACGATCGTCCGGGCGTCACCCGCGACCGCCGCTACGCGGACGGGCGGATCGGCGACCTGGAGCTGACGCTGATCGACACGGCGGGGTTCGAGGACGTCGACGACGAGAGCCTGGAGGCGCGGATGCGCGCCCAGACTGAAAAGGCGGTCGAGGAGGCGGACGTATCGCTGCTGGTCATCGACGCGCGCGAGGGCGTCGTGCCGCTGGACCGCATCTTCGCCGAGCTGCTGCGCAAGCGGAACAAGCCGGTGATCCTGATCGCCAACAAGGCCGAGGGAAAAGCCGGCGACACCGGCATAGGCGAGGCCTACGGCCTGGGCTTCGGAGAGCCGCTGGCGCTCTCGGCCGAGCACGGCGAGGGCCTGGCCGACCTGTATGCGGCGCTTGCCGCCATGGAGCCCGACGAGGACTTCGACGAGGAGGACGATCCCGCCAAGCCGGTGATGGTGGCGGTCATCGGCCGCCCGAACGCCGGCAAGTCGACCCTGATCAACCGGCTCATCGGCGAGGACCGGCTGCTGACCGGACCTGAGGCCGGGATCACCCGCGACTCCATCTCGGTGGACTGGGAATGGGAAGGCCGGCGCATCCGCCTGGTCGACACGGCGGGCATGCGGCGCAAGGCGCGCGTGCAGGAGAAGCTCGAGAAGCTGTCGGTCGGCGACACCATCCGCGCCATCACCTTCGCCGAGGTGGTGGTGCTGGTAATGGACGAGGCCAACGCCTTCGACACCCAGGACCTGCAGCTGGCCGACCTGGTCGAGCGCGAGGGCAGGGCGCTGGTCTACTGCATCGCCAAGTGGGACCTGGTGGAGAACCAGGGCGAGCGGCTGAAGGTCGTCCAGGAGCTGGCCGACACCTCGCTGCCGCAGCTGCGCGGCTCGCCGCTGGTGGCGCTGTCGGCCCAGACGGGACGGGGCGTGGACCGGCTGTTGCCGGCGATCCTGAAGGCGCACCGCAACTGGTCGACCAAGGTCAAGACGCGGGACCTGAACGACTGGCTGGCCATGGCGGTGCAGCGCCACCCGCCGCCAGCAGTTGACGGGCGGCGGATCAAGCCGAAGTACATGGCCCAGACCAAGGCCCGCCCGCCGACGTTCGTGCTGTTCGCCAGCCGCGCGTCGCAGATGCCCGAGAGCTATCGCCGCTACCTGATCAACTCCCTGCGCGAGAGCTTCGACCTGCCGGGCGTGCCGCTGCGCATCACCATCAAGTCGGGCGCGAACCCCTACGCCGAGGGCGGGGAGAAGGCCGGGCCGTCGAAGACGCCGCCGCGGGGCCTGAAGGCCAAGGCGGCGCGCAAGCTGCCCGTGGGCGCGGCTGCGCGGGCGGCGAAGAAGAAGGCCGAGCCCGGCGGCCTGCCCGGCAATCGCGCGACCAAGCCCGGCGGGGTGGTGGTCAGGCCTCGGTCGGGGCCGGGCGCCAAGCCTAAACCAGGGCGGCCGCCGAAGGGCCGGCCTTCCACCCGCGGAAGCTGACCTCCAGCGGCGGCGTGCGGCCGGGCGTCGCCAGCTCCACCATCAGCGGTCCGATCTCGGCCGGGTCGGGCAGGGCGGAGGCGTCCTCGGCTGGGAAGGCCTCGGCGCGCAGGCGCGTGCGCATCCGGCCGGGATCCACGACGCTGACCCGGATCGGGGTGTTCTCGATCTCGTCCGCCCAGCAGCGCGCCAGCGCCTCCATGCCCGCCTTGGTGGCGGCGTAGGGTCCCCAGAACGCCTTGGGCGCATGCGCCAGGCTGGTGGTCAGGAAGATCGCCCGCCCGGCGTCCGACTGGCGCAACAGCGGCTCAAGCGAGCGGATCAGGCGGTATGGGGCGGTCAGGTTGATCTTCTCGACCTTGGCGAAGTCGCGTGGGTCGAAGTGGCTGACCGGCGACAAGCCGTTAGGGCCGATGGCGGCGGCCGAGTGCACCCACACGTCCAGGCGGCCGAAGCGCTCGTACAGCGCCCCGCCCAGCCGGTCGATCGCGCCCCCGTCCACCAGATCGAACGGGATCAGGGTCGCGCCCTGGCCGGTCGCCGAGCGGATCGCGTCGTCCAGCTCCTCCAGCCCGCCCTGGGTCCGCGCGGTGGCGACCACGTGCGCCCCCGCCTGGGCGAGCGCCAGCCCCGTGTGCCAGCCGATGCCCCGCGAGGCGCCGACGACCAGGGCGACGCGGCCGTCGAGGGGTTTTGTCGCTGAGTCGGTCATGGCCCGGGGTTTAGGGGGTTTGGTTTCCGGCGAGAAGGGCCGGACTCAGGACTCCTCCGGCGGACGCGTCGCCGGAGGTCCGCGGCGCTTGCGGCGGATCAGCGCCCGGCGGGCGAGCCAGGCGAGCGGCGCGCCGACCAGCACCCAGGGCAGCAGGAACGACACCACCGTCAGCAAGGCGGCGAAGGCGGCGGCCATGTTGCGCGCGAAACCGCCGGCGGCGTCGGCGACCGGCGACCACGCGCCGTCCGGCGCGAGCACCGAGGCCGACCGATAGCGGATGGTCAGCTTGGAGGTGGCGACGCGCGTGCGCATCACCGCCAGCTGCGACTCGGCGGAGTCGATTTCCCCCTGCACGCGGGCCAGCTCGCGTTCGACCTCCAGCAGTTCCTGCAGCTTGCCCGGGCGCGAGGCCAGCAGGGCCTCCAGCCGGCCGCGCAACGCGCGCTTGGCGCGCAGGTGCGCCTCGGTGTCGACGATGGCGCGGGTCAGGTCCTCGCTCTCGGTGTCCGCCTCCACAAGCCGGCCGCCGGCCGACTCGACGTCGGCTTCGAGTCCGCCCCGGAAGCGGGCCAGCCAGGCGGGCGCGGCGCGAAGCTCCAGCTCCGACTCCGTCTGGTCGCGGCCGACGCTGCGCGAGGTCGAGCCGACCACCTGGCACTGCGCCGGCCCCGCCTGGACGCACCGCGTCTCGTGCGCCTTGGCGACGGCGGACACCCGGCGTGCCGGCAGTTCGAGGGTGTAGGCGTGTTCATAGGCCAGCAGGGGCTGGAGCACGGCCGGGGCTGACGAGGCCGGCGCTCCGCCGGGCGTGGCGGCCGCGTCGGCGGCGGGTGCTTCAAGCATGTCGGTGGATACGGCGGCCTCTTCGCCGGCGGCCCGCTCGGACTTCTGGCACCCGGCAAGCACGAGAACCACGGCCGACACCACCAGCGCCCGACGAAGCATCAGCCGTCTCCTCTGCTGCGAGGAGCGTAGCAGACGGGGCGAGCGACGCCAGCAGAATCATCACGAACCCGTGATCGCTTCGTGATCGCCTGATCGGGGATCACGCCGCTTTGCCGCACAAGGGTTTTGCTCCAGAATGCTCGCATGCCGGAATTCTTGGAGACGCTTGTCAGAGGCGGCACGGTCACCACGTTCGTGCTCCTGAGCGTGATGCTGCTGCGCGACGGCGGCAACCGCACGCTGGCGGGCCTGGGAGCGCTGTTCTGCCTCAGCACCGGCTGGTGGGCGTTGAACACCGAACCGTTCATCCCGTGGAGCTTCACCTGGGCTTTTCCCCTGTGGGTGCTCTCGCATGGCAAGTACGCGGCCTTCTGGCTGTTCTCCCGCGCCCTGTTCGAGGACGGCTTCAGGCTCAAGCCGCTGGACTGGGCGGTTTGGGGCGGAATGGTGGTGCTGGGCTCGATCTGGCACCTGGGGGCCCGGTTCGGCTTTGAGACCGATCTGCTGGGCGTCCCTCGTCACACGGCGCATATCGTTCTCGCCGGGTCCGCGGCCTGGATCGCTTGGAAGGGGCGCGGCGGCGATCTGGTAGAGCCGCGGCGGCGCGCGCGCATCGCCTACGTGGTGCTGACCAGCCTGTTCATGATCGGCATCTCCGTGGCCTACCTCGCGCCGGGGCTGCCGGGGCCGCTCGTCGCCGACTTCAACGTCCTGAGGATGTTCTTCATGGCCGCGGGCATGGCCTTGCTGGTTTCCGGCCTACGGTCGGAGGAGATGTTCGCCCCGTCCGGCGACGCGGTCGCCTCGACGGTGGGACAGGACAGGAGCGTCGAGATCCCCGACCCCGCCGAGGCGCGGCTGCTGAGCAGGCTGCAGCGGCTGATGGAGGAGGAACGCGCCTATCGGCTCGAGGGGCTCACCATCGGCGCCCTCGCCGCCCGGATCGACGCCCGCGAATACGCCCTGCGGCGGCTGATCAACGGACGGCTGGGCTACCGCAACTTCAGCGCCTACCTGAACGGATGGCGGCTGGCGGAGGCGAAGGCGGCGCTGCTCGACCCGACCCAGCGCGACGTGCCCATCTCGACCATCGCGCTTGACGCAGGCTTCAGCTCGCTGGGCCCGTTCAACCGGGCGTTCAAGGCGGCGGAGGGTGTGACGCCCAGCGAATTCCGCGACCGTGGGAGCGACCGGCGCGTCGCCACCGGTTCGCCGATTTTGGAATCCGTCTAGCCGCATTCTAAACCAGGCGCGCGCGGAGCGCCGGCTTCCTGCTGATGAGGGCCACGCCTTCATCAGGGGATTTCGTCTTGTGTAATCGTACAGTTCGTCGCCGTGTCAATCTGTGTTCCGGCGTGGCGGCCGCCGCTCTGGTCTGCCTGGGGGCCGGCGGCGCCCAGGCCCAACGCGCCGACGAGAACGCGGTGAAATCGGCCGAGGACGCGTTCGGCAGCAGCGTCGGCAACGAGCGTATCGGGCTCTACAACGACGGCGACGCGCGAGGCTTCAGCCCCGCGGCGGCCGGCAATATCCGGATCGAAGGCCTCTACATCGACAATCCGATCGGTTTCAGCGGGCGGGTGGTGTCGGGCTCGACCCTTCGCGTCGGCATCACCGCCCAAGGCTATCCGTTCCCCGCCCCCACCGGCGTCGCGGACTACGCGCTTCGCGGCGTGGGCCGCGAGGGGGTGATCACGGTAAACGTCCAAGCGGGGCCTTTCGCGACCCATGCGGTGACCGTGGACACCCAGCAGCCGATCCTGGGCGAACGCCTGGGCTTCGTCGGAGGCTTCACCTATCGGTCCGAGGAGCAAATTCCGGGCAACGCGGACAAGTTCTACGGCGCCGGCGGGGTGCTGCACTGGCGACCGACAGAGCGGCTGCTGATCCAGCCCCTGGTCGGCGTGTTCGACTATCCGAGCCTGCGCTCCACCCCTCTGGTGTTCACCGACGGCGCGACCGCGCCGCCGCCCTCGCCGGCGCGCAACTTGGCCCCCGATTGGGCCGAGGGGGCGGCGTTCCGGCCGTTCTACGGGACCTTGGCCACCTGGCGCGCGTCAGACGCGTGGGCGCTCAAGGCCGGCCTGTTCCGGGTGCACAACGACAATACGCGTCAGCGCACCCTGCTGTACCGCAACACCCAGCCGGACGGCTCCGTCGATCGGTTCGTGTCCGCCGCCGACGACCAGACGTTCACCTCCACCTCCGGCGAGGTCCGGGCGACCTGGACGGGGGAGGAGGGCTCCAGGCGGCACGCCGTCCACCTCTCGCTGCGGGGACGCGCGGCGGATCGTGTCTACGGCGGCAGCGTGCAGCAGGCGCTGGGGCCGGGAAGCCTTTACGAAGACGCCTCTGACCTGCCCGAGCCGACGTTCACCTTCGGGCCGCAGAGCCGTGACGAGGTGCGCCAGGCCACCGTGGGCGTGGCCTACAACGGCGCCTGGGCCGGGGTCGGCGAGCTGCGGCTCGGACTGCAGAAGGTCGACTACGAAAAGGCGGTGTTCGCGCCGGGGGCCGACCCGGTGATCTCCACCGACACGCCTTGGCTGTACGACGCGGCCCTGGCTTTACGGATCACCGACAGTCTGTCCGCCTACGCCGGCTACACGGTCGGGCTGGAGGAGAGCCCGGTCGCGCCGGAGAACGCCGTCAACCGCAACGAGGCGCCGCCGGCGCTACGCACCGAGCAGCAGGACGCCGGCCTTCGCTGGAAGACCCCGTTCGGCATGACCCTGGTCGCGGGCGTGTTCGACGTGAAGAAGCCCTACTTCAACCTCGATCCGTCGCTGGTCTATCGCGAGCTCGGGGAGGTGCGTCACAGGGGGGCGGAGCTGTCGCTGGCGGGCAGCCCGGTCGAGGGCCTGAGCGTGATCGCCGGCGCGGTGCTGCTGGACGCGGAGGTCAGCGGGGAGCTGGTGGACCTGGGCCTCATCGGATCGCGCCCGGTCGGCAAGACCGAGCGCCAGCTGCGCCTGAACGCCGACTGGCGCCTGCCTTGGAATCCCGACCTGTCGGTGGATCTGGCGCTGCTCAGCACCGGCGACCGCGCGGCGGGCGGCAAGCCGGTCCCCGCGCTCGGCGGAGAGCAGTTGATCCTGGCCGGCCGCACCACGCTGGACCTCGGCGCCCGCTGGCGGTTCAAGGTCGGCGAGACCCGCGGGGTGGTTCGGCTGCAAGTCCTGAACGTCACCGACAATCGCGACTGGGACGTGGGCTCCAACGGCGCCTTCCAGGTGACCGCGCCCCGGCGGGCGTACCTGTCGGTGACGGCGGATTTCTGAACGGGCGAAGTCGTGGCAGGGTCGCGTCGTGACACGGGGCGCACCATAGGGGAGGGACGATCATGAAGCGTGAGAAAGCGATCATCACGGCGGCGGCCTTGTTGCTCGCCACGGCGGCGTCGGCGCAGCAAGGCCCCGGCGGCGCGCCGCCTCCAGGACCGCCCCCGCCGCCGCTCCCCGCCACCCCCGTCGGGGACAACGAACTGGTCGAGACCTGGAACGAGCGGGTCAGCATGGGCCCGCCGGTCGGGGCCATGCCGGAGTTCGAGGGCTGGAGCATGGGCGCGGCCATGCCGCTGGCGCGCTCCGAGCACGGGGTCGCCGAATTCGACGGCAAGATGTGGGTGCTCGGCGGCTATCCGCCGGGGCGGCTGCCGTCCAACCTGGTGCAGATCTACGACCCGGCGACCAGCCGCTGGTCGCTGGGGCCGCGCCTGCCCCAGCCGCTGCACCACATGATGGCCGCGGCGGTGGGCGGCAAGCTGTACGTGATCGGCGGGGAGATCGACGGCGCCAGCACGGGCCGGCCGGAGATCTACGTCAACCACGTGTGGATGCACGACCCGAAGATCGGCGGCTGGATCCAGCGCGCGCCGATGCCCACGCCTCGGAGCGGCGGCGGCAAGGCGGTGATCGACGGCAAGATCTACGTCGCGGGCGGCCGTCCGCCCGGCGGCCACGCCTTCGAGGTGTACGACCCGGCGACCGACAAGTGGGAGAAGCTCCCCGACATGCCGACCCAGCGCAACCACCTGGCCATGGTCGCGCTGAACGGCAAGGTGGTGGTGGCCGGCGGCCGCTTCGGGCCCGGCGCCATGGCCGAGCGCACCGACATCGTCGAGATCTACGATCCCGCGACCCGCAAATGGACCAGGGGCGCGCCGATGCCCGCGCCCCGGGGCGGGATCACGGGCGCGGCCCACGCCGGCTGCATGTTCGTGTTCGGCGGCGAGGGCGAACGCACCCATGTGCTGGGCCTGACGCCCAACGCCTACGGATACGATCCCAAGGCCGACAAGTGGACCCGCCTGCCGGACCTGCCGATCGCGGTGCACGGGCTGAAGGGCGCCGCGGTCATCGGCGGCCGCATCTTCCTGCCGGGCGGCGGGATCACCCTTGGCGGCAACAGCGGCACCAACGCCATGCAGGTGTACCGGCCGACCATGCGCTGCGAGTGAGTGAGCCCAGGCGCAACGCGCAGCCCGCCCGCCACGTTGATCGAGGATGAAGCGTCTGCTCGCAGTTTTCGCGGTGCTGACCGTCGGGGCCTGTTCGGCCCCGGCGGAGCGGGGGGCCGCGCCGGTTCCGCCGCCCGCGGCCGCGCCGGTGGTGAAGGCCGTTCCCGCGGACGACGGGAGCTATCTGGCGCGGATCGATCCGCTGGGCGGCCAGTGGCGGGTCGAGCGGATCGGCGAGGAGGACTTCACCCGCTGGAAGTCCTGGGCGCACTTCAGCGCCGGCGGCTTCATCAATCACGGCGCGGGGTGCAGCGGCGGTTATCCGGCTTTCTATAGGCTGGACGGCGAGCGGGTGACGGTGACCCGGATCGAACCCGTCCAAACCGGCAAGTGCGCGTCCGCCACGGCGGCGGGGCGGGCCGCGGCGGTCGCCAGCGAGCGGCGGCTGGCGGCGTTCATGGACCAGGCGGCGGGCTGGAGCCGGCCGGACGAGCGGACGCTGGTGCTCACTTCGCGGGACGGGGTGCGCGCGGTGCTGACGCGTCCGGTCGAGCCGAACCCGGAGATCGCCGGGCGCTGGCTCATCGAAAGCATCGACGGCGAACCCCTGGTCACCGAGCGCCGCCCGGCCACCGTGTCGATCGGGATGAACTCCATCGGCGCTCACGGCGACTGCAACAGCATGGGAAGCGAGTTCACCGTGCCGGCGCCCGGCCGCATCGTGGTCGGCGGCCCGATCGTCGGCACCGCGATCGGCTGCGCGCCCGAGGACCGGGCCGAGGACGACCTGATGGCCCGCGCGATCCGCGGACCCACGGCCTGGCGGGTGGAGGGCGATCGGCTGATCTTCACCGGAAATCCGGGGATGGTCCTGCGCCGCCCGCCGGTTCCGGACCGCCGGCTGCCCGGCGAGTACGCGGCCTGCGGCGACACCTTGCTGGGCGCCTTCCACGAGGGGCCGGTGACGCTGGAGATCGACGACCGCACCATGCGCGACAACGCCGGCTGCGTGGCGAGCTGGCGGGCGGAGGGGCCCCTGCTGACCCTGAAGCCGGAGAGCGGCGGCGCGGCCTGCGCGGCCAAGGCGACGCCCTACGAGGCGGGTAAGGCCGTGGGGGTCGGCGGGGCGGTCTCCACGCTGGCGGTCGCGCCGCCGGACGCCTTCGCCTTCGACGAGTCGGGCCGGCTGGTGCTGCGCACCGGGCGCGGCCTGCTCAGGATGTGTCGCAAAGGGTCGCCGCCGCCGTTCGGGAGCTGAGCGCCGCTCC
The DNA here is from genome assembly GCA_035628275.1 of Caulobacteraceae bacterium. Taxonomy (GTDB): domain Bacteria; phylum Pseudomonadota; class Alphaproteobacteria; order Caulobacterales; family Caulobacteraceae; genus DASPKD01. The sequence goes on from DASPKD010000226.1 coordinate 31,631, forward strand.
CGATCAGGCGCTGACCAGCAGCGACAGCTGGGGCTGTTCCTCGGCCTCGTTGCGGCCCTCGGCGATCTCGCGGTCGAGCAGGCGAGTGGGGTAGTCGCCGGTGAAGTAGTGGTCGGTGTACTGGGGGCAGGCGGGGTCGCGGGGGCCTGCGTCCATGGCGTCGTACAGGCCCTGGACCGACAGGAAGCCCAGGCTGTCGACCTCGAGGAAGC
>DASPKD010000227.1:0-2007 GCA_035628275.1 Caulobacteraceae bacterium
ACCACGATCAGCAGGGCCCCGGCCGCGTGCGCCGCCTCGGCGATGCGGGCGACGTCGGTGGCCGTGCCGAACACGTTGGGGGTCTGGACCACCACGCAGGCGGTCTCCGCGTCGATAGCCTCGATCACCGCGGCCTCGGCGTCGACCGCCGGGTCCAGCCGCACGGTGGCGATGGCCGCGGCGTGGGCCAGGGTCTCGGCGGTGTGGACGTAGTGCGGGTGCAGGCCCGGCGAGAACACCGCCTTCTTGCGCCGCGTCACCCGCGCGGCCATCAGCACCGCCTCGCCCGTCGCGGTGGAGCCGTCGTACATGGAGGCGTTGGCCACCTCCATGCCGGTCAGGTTCGCGACCTGCGTCTGGAACTCGTACAGGTACTGCAGCGTGCCCTGGGTGATCTCGGGCTGGTAGGGCGTGTAGCTGGTCAGGAACTCCGACCGCTGGATCACGTGATCCACCGTGGCCGGCACGTGGTGCTTGTAGGCGCCCGCCCCCAGGAAAAACGGCACGGATCCGGCGGTGACGTTGCGCGCCGCCAAAGCGCCCAGCTCCCGCTCGACCTCCAGCTCGCCCAGGTGGTTCGGCAGATCGACCGGCCCCTTCAGGCGGGCGGCCGCGGGCACGTCGACGAACAGGTCGTCGATCGAACGCGCCCCGATCACGGCCAGCATCTCGGCCCGGTCGTCGGCGGTCAGGGGGAGGTAACGCATCGTCGTTTCCTAACGCGCCGTCATCGTCGGGCTTGTCCCGACGATCCATGGCGCAGCGGAGAAATGGGTCCTCGGGACAAGCCCGAGGATGACGTGAAGGGAGGGTTCAGAGCGTCGCGAGATAGGCCTCGTAGGCCGCCCGGTCCATCAGGCCGTCGATCTGGGCGGTGTCCTTGATGCGGATGCGGGCGAACCAGCCTTGGCCTTCCGGGTCGGCGTTGACGGTCTCGGGCGCTGAGGCCAGCGCGGCGTTGCCCTCGACCACCTCGCCCGTCACCGGAGCGTAGACGTCGGAAGCCGCCTTGACGCTCTCGACCACGGCGAAGCCGTCGCCCTGGCCGATGGTCTTGCCGGGTTCGGGAACCTCGACGAACACCACGTCGCCCAGTTGCTCGGCGGCGTATTTGGTGATGCCGACGGTGGCGACGTCGCCCTCGACGGAGATCCACTCGTGGTCCTTGGTGAAGCGCATGGGTCTGGTCCTCAGGCGGAGACGGGTTTGCGATAGTAGCGTTGGGGCACGAACGGGGTGGTCGCGACCACGGCGGGCTGCGGCTTGCCGCGCACGATCACGTCGAGCTCGGTGCCGGGCGCGGACAGGGCCGGCGGCACGTAGCCCATGGCCACGTTCTTGCCGAGCGACGGCGAGGGGCCGCCGCTGGTGACGCGGCCGACCACCGAGCCCGACTTGTCGGCGATCTCGGCGCCTTCGCGGGCCGGGGCGCCGGTCACGTGCAGGCCGACGCGGACGCGGGCCAGGTCGCCGTCCCACTCGCGCAGGATCCGATCGGCGCCGGGGAAGTCACGGGCCTCGCGGCGGCGCTTGCTGATCGCGAAGCGAAGCGCGCCCTCGACCGGGGAGATCGTCTCGTCCAGGTCGTGGCCGTAGAGCGGCAGGCCCGCCTCCAGGCGAAGCGAGTCGCGCGCGCCCAGGCCGATCGGCTTGACGCGCGGATCTTCCAGCAGGGCGTTCCAGAACTCGGCGGCGGCCTCGGGCGGCACCAGCACCTCGAAGCCGTCCTCGCCGGTGTAGCCGCTGCGGCTGTACATCACGCAATGACCACGCCACTCGCCGCCGCCCAGCTGCATGAACCCGAGCTCGCCCGAGCCCGGCAGCATTTCGGCCAGCACCGCCGCGGCCTCCGGCCCCTGCACCGCGATCAGGGCCGCGTCGTCCATCCGGGTCAGGGTAGCGCGCTCGCCCGCGGCGGCGGAGATCAGGGCGAAGTCGTTGTCCTTGGTCCCGGCGTTGACCACCACGTACAGCATGCCGCCCGGCGCACCCGCCGGGTAGCGCCCG
>DASPKD010000228.1:0-5024 GCA_035628275.1 Caulobacteraceae bacterium
AATGCCGCCCGAAATCTCCGTCGTCGTGCCGGTCTACAACGAACAGGGCGCCGCCGCCCCGCTGGCGCGCGAGATCGCCGCCGCGTTCGAGGGGCGCGACTACGAGATCGTGTTCGTCAACGACGCCAGCCGCGACGAGACGCTGGCCGAGCTGAAGACCGCACAGGCCGAGCTGCCGCGGCTGCGGGTCCTGTCGCATCGGAGGAACGCGGGCCAGAGCCGCGCCATCCGCACCGGCGTGCTGGCCGCCCGCGGCGCGATCATCGTCACCCTGGACGGCGACGGCCAGAACCCGCCCGCCGACGCGCCGCGCCTGGTCTCGGCGCTGGAGGCCTCGCCCGCCGGCGTCGGCATGGTCGGCGGCAGCCGGCAGAAGCGCCAGGACTCCGCCGCCAAGCGGATCGCCTCGCAATGGGCCAACAAGGTCCGCAAGCGCCTGCTCAACGACCAGGCCGACGACACCGGCTGCGGGCTCAAGGCCATGCGCCGCGAGGCGTTCCTGCGGCTTCCCTACTTCGACCACATGCACCGCTACATCCCGGCCCTGATGATCCGCGAGGGGTTCGAGGTGCGCTTCGAGGACGTCGGCCACAGAGCGCGCACGACGGGCGCGTCGAAATATACTAACCTCGGCCGTCTGTGGGCGGCGCTGTCGGACCTGTCGGGAATGATGTGGCTGAAAGCGCGCACCCGGGACTTCGGAGGGGTGGACGAAGCATGAACGATTTGCCGGAACACATCGCCATGACTAGCGCCGCGACCGCGGCGGGCGTAGGAAGTCGTGCTGGAAACAGCAAAGGTCGGGGAGGGCCTGACGTGTTCACCGCGCTGCCGCTGCTGATCATCCCGATCCTGCTCTACAACCTGATCGCCATTGCGCAGATCGTATCGGGCAACCCGGATCAGGCGCACGCCGGCTTGGTCGCCGAACTGTTCAGCGTGCCGATGCCGTCCGGCGGGCAGTGGTCCGTCGCGGGCGGGGACCTGCTGATCCTGCTCGGCCTGTTCATGCTCTTCTTCGAGTTGATAAAATCCACCAGCAGCGAGCATGTGGCCATCGTCAACCACTCGCTGTCTATGGTGCTTTTCATCGTCGCCCTGGTGGAATTCCTGCTGCTGCCGGGCTTCGCCACCTCGACCTTCTTCCTGCTGAGCATGATGGTGCTGCTGGACGTGGTCGCGGGCTTCACCGTGACGATCATCTCCGCGCGGCGCGACTTCGGGAACTGATCCTCGATCAGCTGAAGGCGGTGAACAGCAGGGCCACGACCACGACGTCGAGGCTCTTCACGGCGTAGCTGAACAGGGCGGACATCGGCGGCGGTCCCGTTTCGAGAAGGTTACCGCTTCCTTAAGCAAGCCGGGCGCCAGCCGCCGATCCGTCAGGCCGCCGTCTTGGTCTGCGCCCGGCGCACCTCGTCCGGAGCCAGGACCAGCACAGAGGGGCGCACCGGTTCGCCGGTGGCCTCGGCGATCAGTTCCTGGGTGCGGGTCTCCACCGCCTGTTCCAGCCGCGCCAGGAACTCCGCCTTGCCCAAGCCCGTGGGGATGGGGTCGAGGAACTCGATCACCGCCGTGCCCGGGTTCTTGCGCCACTGCTCCTGCGGCCAGAACAGGCCGAGGTTGGTGGCCAGCGGGACCACCGGCATGTCGAAGTCGCGGTACATGTGGAAGACGCCCGTGCGATAGCGGAACCGCTCGCCGGCCTTGGCGAGGTTCCCCTCCGGGTAGATCAGGATGCGCCGGCCTTCGGCCTTGGCCCGCGCGGCGCTCTGCACCAGGGCGCGCCGCGCTTCCGGCCCGCCGCAGTTGTTGACCACGATCGCGCCGAGCTTCCTCAGCACGGTCCCGAGCAGGGGAAAGCGCTCCAGGTGGTCGCCGGTGACGAAGGCCAGGTCGTCGAACTGGCTGTAGACGCAGAAGCCGTCGCCCCAGCTCTGGTGCTTGGCGGCGATGATGAAGGCGCCCTCGGGCAGCCGCTCGCGCCCGCGCACCTCCAGCCGGATGCCGGCGAACAGGTGCATGGCCTGAACCATGCGGCGCACGTAGCGGCGGATGATCCAGCCCGTCGCGCCTCGCCCCGGCGCCAGGGCGGCGAAGGCCGCGGCCGAAGCGTAGGCGATCGACAGGACCCAGTAGGCGATGTTGAACAACAGGCTGCGCATGGCTCCCCCGAGGCGGCACGGAGCGCTAGGCTAGGGGGCGGGCGCCGGCCCGTCACCCGAATTCCGAAAGGCGCGACCGCATGGCCGTGAGCGAGAGCTTCCTCGAATCCCTGGGCGACTTGCTGGGTTTCGTGCCGGAGCTGCGCAACCGGCGCATGTTCGGCGGCGCCGGGCTGTACACGGGCGAGCGGATGTTCGCCGTGGCCGACGACGACGTGCTGTACCTGAAGGTCGACGCCGAGACGCGGCCGGCGTTCGAAGCGGCGGGATCGGAGCCGTTCGTCTACGGAGAGAAGGACGGCGAGCCGCTGGTCATGAACGGCTACTGGCGCGCCCCGGAAGCGGTCTGGGACGACGAGGAGCAGGCGCGCGCCTGGACCCGGCTCGCGATCGACGCGGCGCTCAGGGCCAAGGCGCCCAAGCCGAAGAAGCGACCTTAAGCCGCTTCCGCCTTGCGTTCGGTGTTGGTGACGCGGTTACGGCCGGTGCGCTTGGAGACGTAGAGCGCCTCGTCGGCGCGTTCCATCAGGCAGGTCATGGCCTCGCCCGGGCGGCGCTCGGCCAGGCCGGCGGAGACGGTGACGGTCCCCAGGTCCTCGTTGGTCGAACGGCGCTTGAGCGTGCGCGAGCAGATCTCCTCGCGCACAGCGTTCAGGGCGGCCTCCACCTCGTGGGACCGTTCGCCCGGGAAGATCAGGCCGAACTCCTCGCCCCCGTAACGGGCGGCCACGCGCGGCGGGGCGGAGACCCGGCCGATCACGCTGGCGACGTAGCGCAGCACCTGGTCGCCGGTCTGGTGACCCCAGGTGTCGTTGAAGCGCTTGAAGTGGTCGATGTCGAGCACGGCCAGCGTCAGCGGCTTGCCGCTCTCCTCGGCTTCGGCGCAGCAGCGCGCGAGCTGCTCGTCGAAGGCCTTGCGGTTGGCCAGGTTGGTCAGGGCGTCGGTCATGGCGTCGCGGCGCACCTGCTCAAGGTGTTCGCGCAGCTTGTTGACCTCCTTGGTGGAGTCCTGCAGCCGCTTCTCCAGGCTGCTGTTCTGGCGCTGGATGGTGCGGGTGGCGACCGACAGGGTCTCGACCAGCTTCTTCAGCACCGGGGCTTCCTGGTCTTCGGTCAGGCCTTCCCCGGCGTCGGCCAGGGTGCGGCCGTAGACTTCCTGAGACCTCTTGGCCGAGGCGATGGCGGCGGCGACGCTCTTCAGCTCGCGGCTGAGCTGGGCGCCGGCGTCGCGGATCTCTTCGGTCAGCCGCGCACGCGGCAGGTAGGTGGCGGCCAGCGCCTCGCTGACCTCCTCGGTGATCGACTCGCCCGCGTCCAGCAGCCGTTCGATCTCCAGCCCCAGCGGGCTGGCGGGGTCGCCCAGGTAATGCAGCCACAGCTCGAAGTTCAGGGGCGTCGGCCAGACGCCGGCCGCCTCCATCCGCTCGACCGCCTCGCGCGCCAGCTTGTAGGCGCCGGGCGTGCGCAGGGTGGTGTCGACCTGACCGTTCATCTCTCGTCCCCCGTGACGGCGACGACCCTAGCGGGCGGCCGGATACCACAGGGTTAAGAGGCGGCGGATTTCGCCGGCGTCAGTCGTCCGCAGTCGCCTTTTTCGCGGCGATGGGCGCCGGGCGCAGCAGGAAGGCGGGGGTGTCGGAGCCGAATCCCGGCGAGCGACGCTCGTCGGAGCCGTATCCGGACGCGGAAGAGCCGCCGGAGCCGCCCGAACCATAACCGCGACGTTCCTGAGGCTCCTCGCGGGCGGGCCTGGACTCGGCTTCGCGGCGCGGGCGGCCCTCGGAGCGGGCGGGGCGATCGCGTGACGGGCGTTCTTCGGTCTCGACGACCCGGGGCGCCTCAGTCGGGGCGGAAGCCTCGGACTTGCGGTCGCGACCACGGCCGCGGCCGCGGCTACGCCGCTCCTCACGCTCGGGACGTTCGTCGGGCGAAGCTTCGGCTTCGGCGGTTTCCAACGCCGGCGCGACGACGGCGTCTTCCTCTCGCGGCTTGCGGTCCCGGTCGCGTCCGCGGCTTCGGCGGCCTTCACGCGCGGGGCGTTCGGCCGTCGGTTCGGGCGACGTCTCGGCCTCCGGCGCCTCTACAGCCATCGGGGCGGGGGAGGGCGCTTCCTCCTCGCGAGCCTTGCGGCCACGGCCGCGATCTTCGCCGCGGCCCGAGGCGCGGCCGCCTTTGGCGTCCTTGCGGCCGCCGCGCGCGGGGCCGGACACCGCCTGGCTCCAGTCCAGGTCCAGGGTCACCTCGTCGGGGACCGACTTGGTCAGCTTCAGCACCTTGTCCAGCGACTTGGCGTCGGCCGGGGTGATGATCATGAAGGTCTCGCCCGACTTGCCAGCCCGGCCGGTGCGGCCGATGCGGTGGACGTAGTCGTCGGCGTGATGCGGCACGTCGTAGTTGAACACGTGGCTGACGTCAGGGATGTCGAGCCCGCGCGCGGCCACGTCGGAGGCGACCAGCAGCTTCAGCTCGCCCGAGCGGAACGCCGCCAGGGTCTTCATCCGCAGGCTCTGGTCCAGGTCACCGTGGATCGGCGAGGCGTCGAAGCCGTGCTTGCGCAGCGACTTGGCGACCACGTCGACCTCGGTCTTGCGGTTGCAGAAGACGATGCCGTTCTTGACGTTGGCCCGCTCGGCCAGGGCGCGCAGCGCCATGCGCTTGGCCTTGGGGTCGGAGGAGGGGATGCGCACCAGGTGCTGGGCGATGTTCTCGCCGGTGGTCGCCGGGCGCGAGGCCTCGATGCGCACCGGATCGTTCAGGAACTGCTTGGTCAGGCGCGTGATCTCCGGCGGCATGGTGGCCGAGAAGAACAGCGTCTGCTTGCGCGGCGGGGTCAGCTTGAAGATGCGCTCGAGGTCGGGG
>DASPKD010000229.1:0-14835 GCA_035628275.1 Caulobacteraceae bacterium
CGGCGGGCGGGCGCAAGGCCCGACACCCGGCGACGGCTGCGAGGACGACGAGAACGGGGCGACCTACGGCGTGCGCGCCGGCTGGGACTTCGCGGTGTCCGAAGGCTGGGTGCTGGGCGGGGTGATCGAGTACGACGCCGCTGACCTGTCCGACAGCGTCTCGGCCTTCAGCACCACGCCGGCGCGCTACACCATGACCCGCCAACTCGACTCCCTGTGGGCCGCCCGTATCCGCGGCGGCTACGCGTTCGGCGACTTGCTCGGCTATGCGACGGTCGGCGTGGCCAGGGGCGAGGTGAACTCCAGCTTCTCCACCAGCAACGGCGTCAACACCTTCGTCGAGGGCGGCGAGGGCGACGCGTCGGGGTATCAGCTCGGCGGCGGGGTGGAGAAGCGGCTCGGGACGGGCTGGAGCCTGGGGGTCGAGTACCTCTACACCAGCCTGGAGGACGACTCCTACCGCGTGCGCGCGCAGGGCCCCGCTCCGGCCGCCAATCCGTTCATCTTGGGAAATCCGGGCGGGACCGACTTCCGCCGCAGCGACGACGACTTCGACTTCCACGCGGTGCGGCTGACGGTCGCCTACCGGTTCTGACCCGAGCGCGCCCGCGGCCCTCGCCGTGGGCGCGAAGCCGGCCAGGGGCTCACGAGGAACTTGCGTTTCCACGGCAAAGGCGCCTTCCTGATCTGGAACGTCAGGGGGCGGATGGTCATGCGCGCGTTCCGTGGGGGTCGGGTCGGCGTGTTCGCGGCGCTCTTGCTCGCCGCGCTTTGCGTTTCGGACCGGCCCGCGGCGGCCCAGGCGCCGATGCGCGAAGTGGCGGTGGACGGCTTCTCCACGCCGGGCCGCTGAACGGCTACGTCTCCGCCGACGGCCTCAGCGCGCTGTTGATGGAGAGCCTGATCGAGGACGGCCGCTGGGCGGTGCTGGAGTCCGACGCCGAGGCCAAGATCGCGGTCAAGGGCGTGGTCACCAAGTTCGAAGCCGGCGCGAGCGGCGGCGGTCTGAACGTCGGCGGCCTGAGCGACCGGCTGGGCGCGCGCGCCGGCGTCAGCGGCCAGAAGGCGACCGTGGTCGTCAGCCTGCGCTTCGTCGACCGAGAGACCGGCCGGGTGCTGCTGATCGTCGCCGGCGAGGGGGCGGCGGGCGCGCGCGAGGCGACCGCGGGCGTCACCGACGGCTACACCGGCGCGCGGGCCGAAGCCCGGGCGTTCCGCAACACCCCGATGGGCGAGGCCGCCCACGACGCCATCCGCAAGGCGGTGGCCGCCGCGGCCGCCAAGGCCGACCGCTTGGTCTGACCACCAACGGTTCAGCTCCGGTTCATCCGCCGGAGCGCTGCGTGACACATGAGCTTAGCTGCTTTGGGAGGAGCGCCATGGCTTACATCAACGAAGTGCTGAAGAGCGTGATCCTGCCGACGGCCCTGATCATCGGGACCTCCGGCGCGTTTCTTATGAGTTCCGGCCAGTCGCGGGCCGAAAAGCCGGCCGCCGCTGCGACGAAGGCGTGCCCGCAGCCCTCGGCCATCTCCGCCGAGAAGGGCGCCAAGCCGTCCGGGACCCACTACGACGTCAAGAAGGTCGAGGGCACGGGCGCCCGCACCGCCGCCCCGGCCTGCGATCACGCCATAAACACCAAGGGCACGGGCGCGGCCGGGCGCGCCAAGGGCGGCCCCGGCGGCGGGGCGCAGGACTGCGACGACGGCGACGCCGCCTGCAAGCACGCCATCAACACCAAGGGCGCCGGCGCTTCGGGCCGCGCGGCTCCGGGCGAGGACCAGGACTGCGACGACCTGAAGGACGGCGAGGCCGAGGCCTGCCGCATGGCGATCAACGAAAAGGGCGTGCCCGGCAAGAAGAAGCCCAAGCCCGACCACAAGCACTGACACCGGAGCGCCCGTCCCCCGGGGCGGGCGCCCGCAACTCAGGCCGCCGCCGGCTCTTCCGCGACCGGCGCCGGCTTGCGCGCCAGCCTGGGCGCGACGACCCCGTAGTAGAGCCAGATCGCCAGCGGGATGGTGGCGTACAGCATCCCCGGCGCCGCCTGGGCGACCGCGCCGCGCATGTCCGACACCGCCGCCAGCGTCGCCGACGCCGCGCCGTACACGCACAGTATGGTCCACGACGCCCCGTGGCTTGCGGCCTTGTCGGCCCGCGCCTTGTCGCCCGCCGCCCGGTTTCCGCGCGCCGCGTGGGCGTAGAGCAGCACGTACAGGAACGACAGGAAGGCGAAGCCGCCGCCGTAGATCAGGTGCAGCTCCCGCATCGCCTCGCCCCCGGCGGCGATCTCCGCCCCCGGCAGCACCCCGCCGCTCATGTGGTGCAGGGCCGAGGCGGTCAGCACCTTCAGCGGGAACACGTAGATCAGCACGGTGAAGACGATCGCCAGGCTCAGCAGGATGTTCAGCCCCTCGGCCGAGGGCCGGACCTTGCTCCACTCGTAGTGCGCCCACCAGAACACCGCGATGATGGCGAAGCCGCCGGCGAAGGCCGGGATGGTCGGCAGCGCCGCGCGCAGCTCCGCCAGCGTCTCCGGCGGCGCCCCGGCCGAGATCACCAGCGAGGTCGTGGCGAAGGCGAACGCCGCGTCCACGAACCCGTCCAACCGCTCCCGCCGGAACCACCGCCCCTGGATTTCCTCGTCGGCCATGACCGTTCCTCCCCGCCACCGCCGCACTTTCGACCAGTCCGCGCGCGAACGAAAGGGCGTTCCCCCTTGCCCGATCGCCTTGTCCGCCCCTTGATGTCCGCCCGCCTGGAGCGACCGATGATCCCCTCCCGCCTGCTGCTCGCTCTCGCCGCCTGCTGGATGTTCGCGGCGCTTCCGGCGCGCGCGCCGGCGCCCGCCGCCCCGCCGCCTTGTCCGTCGGAGATCAGCGACGACCTTCTCGCCCGCCACCTGCACCGGTTCGACGACTACGCCGCCGGGTTCGAGGAGAAGATGCGCACCGGCTACTATCGGTCCGGCCTCGGCGCCCAGGGCCCGTTCGGTATTCTGAGCCGCAAGGAAAGCCTCGGCCTGCTCCGCGACAAGCTCGCGCGCCTGTCGCGGGACGCGCCGACCGCCCTGCTGGTGGTCGACGCCGGCTGCGCGATCCTGGTCACCCCCGAAGGCGGCGCACACGCACGGCCGGTCTCCCTGCCCGCCGGCGCGGTGGAACGCCTGCGCGCTAACCTGGGGGTGGAGGCCCGCGCTCGCGGTCCCGAAACGGCGGGGCCCTCGCGCCAGGCGGCGTTCGTCGTCGCGCCCGCCGCGCCCCGGCCCGCCGCCGCGGGCCCGGCGCTGGCGGACCTGTCCCGCGCAATTCTCGGCGACCTGCCGCTGGGCGCGCACCGGCGCCTGCTCGTGCTCGCCGGGAACGACCTGGGGCGGATTCCGATGGCGGCTCTGACCCCGGCCGGGGCGGACCGGCCGCTGGGCCTCACCCACGCCCTCGTCTTCGCTCCCAACACCATAAGCCTGACCAATCCGGAAGCGGTGAAGCCCGCGCGCCGTCCGTCACGGGCGCTGGTCGTGGGCGATCCGGACCTGTCGCACGACACCCGCCTAGCCTGGCCAAGGCTGGCCGGAGCCGAACGGGAGGCCGCCTTCGCCGCCGGACGCCTCGACGGCGAGCTGCTGGCCGGCGCGGACGCCACCAAGGCGGCGGTGCGGCGGGGCGTCATCGGCAGGGACTATCTGCACTTCGCCACCCACGCCGTATCCGACGGCGTCAATCCGATGGACGAGAGCCTGGTGGCCCTTGCCGGCGGCCACCTGCTCGGCCGCGAAGTGAAGTCGCTGTCGCTGGCCAAGCCGCTGAAGCCTCTGGTGGTGCTCAGCGCCTGTCAGACCGGGCTCGGCAAGGTGTTCACAGGAGGGACGTTCGGCCCGGTGCGCGCCTGGTACCACGCCGGCGCCTCGCAGGTGGTGGCCAGCATGTGGAACGTCGACGACGCCGAGACATCGGCCCTGATGCGCGCCTTCGTCGAGGCGGTCGCGGTAGGGCGCGGCGCGGAGTTCGCGCTGCGCGACGCCATGGCGGCGGCGCACGCGGACCATCCCGACGACCCGGCCGTCTGGGCTTCGTTCTACGTGTTCGGAGAGCCTTCGTCGCAGCGCGGCGCCTCGACCTCCGGTTAGGCCCGCTCAGACGTCCGCCCATCCCCGCCCGCGCGCGGGGCTCCAGACCGAGCCTATGGAGAACGCCGCCCAGCCGCAGGCCGCGCCCGCGCAGAACCCCGTGGCGGCCAACAGCACCGGCAGCTCCGTGTCGACCGCGGCGCCCCTCAAGAGCGCCGCGCTCGCCGCCGCGCCGATCGTGCCGCAGGTCAGGGCGAACACCGGCCGTGGGAATCGCGGGACGGCAGCGGCCGCCAATCCCGTGCCGAGCGCGGCCAGGCCGCCCACCCAGTAGGCGAACGGCGCGGTCAGCAACGGAAACAGCAGCACGGCGATCAGCCCGAAGGAGTCCCCGTCGTAGCCCTCCAGCGCCAGCGCCATCAAGCCGATCGCCGTGAAGAAGGCGAAGCTTCCGACAAGCGGGCCGAGCGCCCCGAACACCAGCAGGTGTGCGATGACCCGTCGTCCGGCCTGGAGCAGCCGCTCCGTCCTCGCCGTAGGTAGCTCGCGCAGCATCCGACCTGTCCCTCCGACCGCGGCCAGTATGCGCGAAGCGGGGCCGGCCGCCATTCTCGACGCGCTCCGCCCACCTTACCAAGGCTTAAGATGCGCGAGCAGCGTTACGCGGGCATGGTCGTCTCAATGCTGGGGAGCACTCGGGAGACTGAAACCATGAACAGGAAAGCCGCCGCCGCGGGTGGCGCAGCAATGATCGGCCTGTTGGCCGCCACGGCCGCGATCGCCTGCGTCCATCCCAAGTCGCCGAAGGCGCCGACCGCGCCCAAGGCTCCGGTCGCCATGCTCGCCCCGGTCGGCGTGAAGGCTCCGCCCGCTCCGCCCGCGCCTCCGGCGCCGCCCGCCGCCCTGACTCCGCCGGCCCCGCCGGAGGGCCGCACGGTGCGCATCACCGACGACGACGGCCGCGGCGTCTGGGTCGTGGGCGACGACACCATCACCTATGAGGAGATCAAGGCGATCACCGCCGATGCCGTCCGGGTGTCCGAGGAAGGCCGTCGCGCCGCCGAGGAAGCGCGCGCCCAGGCCGCCGAGGCGCGCCGAGTCGCCTTGGCTTCGATCCCGTCCCGAGCCGAGATCGCCCGCATCCGCGCCGACGCTTTGGCTTCGGCGGAAGCCGGCCGTCGCGCTGGCGAAGAGGGCCGCCGGGCCGCCGAGGAGGCCCGCCGCCAGGTCGAGGCCATGCGCCCGCGCATCGAAGCGCTCCGCGCCCGTGCCGAGCGCCTCCGCGAGCAGTGCGAGAAGGGCGAGATCAAGTGCGAGCGGGTCGAGATCGACTGACCGCTTCTCCTCCCCCGCGGGCCGAGCCGGCGGGGGAGGATGATCGCCGTTCCGTCGGCGCTTGACGCGACCGCACCCCGGCGCGACACGGCCGGGCCATGACCCTTCCCGTCGATCCGGCGCGCTACGGCGCCTTTCTGGTCGCCATGTTCGTCATGGCGATCACCCCTGGCCCCGCCAACGTCTTCTCGGTGGCGACCGGGATGCAGCGCGGCAAGGCGGCGGCGCTGCTGGGGGTGGTCGGGATGAACACCGCCACCCTGGTCTGGTTCGTGGCCGCCGCGCTCGGCCTGGGCGCCTTGGTCGCGGCGTTCCCGGAGGAATTTAAGCTGATCGCCGTGGCCGGCGGCCTGTACGTCGGCTGGCTGGGACTGAAGGCGCTGATCGCGGCGTGGCGCGACCGGGGGGAGGGCCCGGCAAGCGCCGCGCCGGTGCGCCTGGGCCGCAGCGCGTTTCTGGACGGCTTCGCGGTCCAGATCGCCAACCCCAAGATCGTGCTGTTCTTCGCGGCGGTGCTGCCGCCGTTTCTGGACGTGAACCGGCCGATGGCGCCGCAGCTGGCCATGTTCGCCGCCGCAACCATCGGCATGGACCTGATTTCGATGAGCGCCTACGGCCTGGGCGGCGCGGCCTTGTCGGAGCGCATGACCGAGCCGAAGTTTCAGCGCGGATTCGGCGTGCTGGTGGGGGTGCTGCTGCTGGTCACCGCCGCCCTGATCCTGACCCGGCGCTGAATCGACAGAGCGCCGCCGGAATGGTTGGGAAATCGGCAGCTTTAGACCGCATTTCGGTCGAGAAGGCAGGCTGGCAGCAGCAACCAGACCATGCTGCTAACGCGTTGATTCATTACGTGTTTCAGAACCGGAGCTATTGTCGCGGCGTTATGGCTGTGACAGCCTCGTCGTGCAAGGGGCGTCGCTTCGGGTCTTGAGGAGTCAAGCTTTGAGTCGGGAGTTCGAAGAACAGCTGTACGGCCGCAGACTGACCACGGCCGAGATCGTCTACTACATGCCGGATCATCCGACCCTGCTTCAGGAATTCCTGTGGCAGACGCAAGATCAGGCGCCGGATTTTCCGCGTATCCGACGCTTTCTCGACTACTGGCGGCGCGAGATCGACGCGGTGATCCATTCGGTCAGCGTCTCCTACATGGGCGTGGTGTCTCCCGCTCGCGTCAGGCTGGTGGACGACCTCGGTACGATCAACTAAGCCCCTGAGGGAACGACGCTTTTCAGCATCCGTTCATGTCCGGAGCGGTAAAGCCTCCGCCAAGGAGATCGTCCCGATGATGAAACGCTTCCTCGTCCTGAGCGCGGCGGCCCTGGCTCTGTCGGCCTGCGCCACCGCGACCCCCTACCAGCCCGCCCGCCCCGGCTACACCCAGAGCGGCGGCTATTCCGAGTACCGCATCGAAGCCGACCGCTGGCGGGTGAATTTCGCCGGCAATTCCATCACTTCGCGCGAAACGGTGGAGACCTACCTGCTCTACCGCGCCGCCGAGCTGACGGTGCAGAACGGCTACGACTGGTTCGCCCTGGTCAACCGCGCGACCGAGCGCGACACCCGCTACGTCGCGACGCCTGATCCGTTCTACTCGTCGCGCTTCGGCCCGTACTGGAGCCCGTACTGGCGTTACTACCGCCGCGGCGCCTGGAGCCCGTGGGGTCCGACCTGGGGCTCGGACTTCGACGTGCGCGAGATCGACCGCTACGAGGCGAACGCCGAGCTGATCATGGGCCGCGGACCCAAGCCCGCCAACGATCCGCACGCCTTCGACGCGCGGGAGGTCATGGCCAACCTGGGCCCGCGCATCATGGCCCCGGCTCCGCGCTGAGGCCTGTCGGACTGAAGTCGAGCAAGGCGCGCCTCCCGCCGGGGGCGCGCCCTTCGCGTGTCAGATGACCCGCAGGCCTTTCAGCCGCCGCTTGTTGACGTGGTCCTTGGGCGGCCCGCCGGGCGCCTCCGGAGGCACTTCGCCCTTGAAGTAGAAGCGCTGCCACGCCTCGCGCACCGTCTCAGGGTCGCCCTGGGACAGCCGCTTGTTGAACTCGCCGCGCTGGGTGTTCCAGGCGTCGAACTGGCCCTTCAGGATCGGGTCGGCCTCGATGCGCTTCAGCACCGGCTCGACCTGCTCCATCTTGCGGTGCTCGATCAGGGTGATGAAGCAGAACGGCTCGCCCTTCTCGAACTTCACACGCCCCGGCCGGGTGAAGATCCAGTTCATGGTGAAGGGGAAGGGCAGCCAGTCGGACTCCACCAGCCCGGTCAGCGGCTGGATGCCGTCCTTGACGTGGTTGGGCGCCCCCGACGTCCAGATGATCCACCCTGGCGGCGTGCGGAACAGATAGCCCGGGTGCATGGTCACCACCCCGCCGGCGAAGTGAGACTGCACGAAGTGGGCGAAGTCCGGGTGAGGCCGTTCGGGCGTCAGCTTGATGTCCGACTGAGCCGGCCCGCCGTTCCACTCGGCGGTGAAGCTCATCGGGCACAGGATCTCCCAGCCGGTGGTGTTGGCCATGGTCAGCGGCAGGCAGCGGTAGGGATGCCGGTTGGCGAACTTGTCCATCCAGCCGCGCTGGGCCCGGCCGGGCACGATGTCCGGCGGCCGCACGCCCATCGGGTAACACTCGAGTTCCATGACCTGGTCCGAACCGCGCTATAGGTGAGGGAACACGACTCCTAGCCCCCTCCAAACCCCTCCGTCAAAGCATGTCCGCCCACGCCGACCGCACGACCCTGCTGGCCTTCCTCGACCGCATCGGCGTGGAGCACCGCACGCTCGACCACCCGGCCGTGTTCCGCGTCGAGGAGGGGCACGACATAAAGGCGAAGCTGCCCGGCGCCCACACCAAGAACCTGTTCCTGAAGGACCGGAAAGGTCAGCTTTGGCTGGTCTCGGCGCGACAGGACACCGTGGTGGACCTGAAGCGCCTGCCGCGGGTGATCGGCTCCGACCGGCTGTCGTTCGGCAACGAGCAGCTGCTGTACGAGACGCTGGGCGTGACGCCGGGCTCGGTCACGGCCCTCGGCCTGTTCAACGATCGCGAGCGGCGCGTCCGGTTCGTGCTGGACAAGGCGCTGGACGACGCGGAGATCGTGAACTTCCACCCGTTGACCAACACCGCGACCACGGCGGTGTCGCGCGACGGCTTCCGGCGCTTCCTTCAGGAGATCGGCGTGGAGCCTCAGGTGGTGGACTTCACCACAGTGGGCGCCGAAGCCTGATCAGCGCAGCAGGTCTGTCGGCAGGGTCGGGGTCGACAGCACCCGCTCCATCCGCTCCCATCGCGCCTCCTGGCCGGGGCCGGCGCGCTCCATGTGCGCCCTGGCCATGTCCTGGCCCAGGCCGTAGTTGATCACGTAGCTGCGGTAGCCGTCGCTGAACGCCATCCGCTGCTCGGCGCGGGCGCGCGACAGCAGCTCGTACTTCTGCGTCAGCCGGATCGCCGTCTCGCGGTCGATCTTGCCGTCCAGATAGTCGGCGGCGATGGTCATGCGCGCCCCGGCCAGGCCCTTCAGGGACTCGCGCAAGGCCGCGTAGGCGGCGGCCGTCTTCGGGTCCAGCCCGGCGAGGGGGAACAGCACGTCCCGCTCGAACGCCAGCCGCTCCTCGCCCGGGAAGGCCAGGTCGATCCCGTAGTTGCTGGTGCCCTCGGCGATGAACGACTGGGGGCTGTAGAGCGGGTAGACCGAGAACTCGACCCAGCCCCGCTGCCTGCTCAGCCGGTCCTCCAGCAGGGCGTTGTGGGTGTGGTGGCCGGGGTAGCCCTCGTGGCAGCCGAGGTCCACCGCCCGGTCGACGAAGATCGGCAGGTCGGTGTTGATCTGGATCAGGCTCTTCGACCCGCCCTGGTACCAGTTGTAACCCGACCACGACTTGCCGGTGACGAACTCCAGGGTGAAGGCCTCCGCGGCCGGCAGGTCGATCCGCGCCAGGGTGCGCTTGCGGCACTCTGCGATGGCCGCGCGCATCACCGCGTCCAGCCGGTCGGTCGGGATCACGTAGCGGCTGCGGAACGCCTCCACCCGCTCGACCAGCGGACCGGTTCCGGGCACGGTCGTCTCCAGCCGCGCCAGCACCGCGTCGTAGGCCGACAGCGGCTTCAGCTCGGGGCGTACGCCGAACAGGGCCTCGGCCTCGTCGCGGAACGGCGGGCGGGCGCCTTCGATCATGTCCAGGCGGAACCGCGCCGCCTTGATCTGCGCCAGCAGGTAGTCGCGCCGCATCCGCTCGACCGGTTCCAGCCCCGCCGGATCGACCCGGCGGACGTCGGCGGCCAGGGCGTCGGCCTCGGTCTTCAGCACCGCGACGGACCGCTTCTCCGCCTTGACCTGCTCGGCCCACGCCTTCGGCCCGTAGTAGGCGTCGACATAGCCTTCCTCGTGCTCGCCTATACCCAGGATCAGCTTGACGTAGCGGGGCGCGGCGGCGTCCAGCGGATCGACCGGCGGCGGGCTCGGGAAACCGGCGCAGGCGGCGACGAACATGACGAGCGCGAGGACGAGCGGGCGCATGGGCGGATCTCCGAAAGCCGGCGAGACCCTAGACCTCCGCCTTTGAGCGGCCAAGCCGTCCGGCTTGATCCGCGCCGCGCCCTGGCGCATTCACCGGCGGTGAGCCTCTACGACCTTTCCGGATTGCTCGGCGCCCTGCTGATCCTCGCGGCCTACGCGGGGGTGCAGACGCACCGGCTGGACCCGCACCGCCCGACCGCGCTCCTGCTGAACCTGATCGGCCCGTCGCTGGTGCTGTTCTCGCTGATCGAGGACTTCAACCTGGCGGCCCTGCTGCTGCAGGTCTGCTGGATCGCGGTCGCCCTGTTCGGCTTGACCAGGATCGCGTTCCGCCGCCGCTAGTCCGCGAACCGGCGGAACGTGGCGACCACCTGGTCGTAGGCGGCGCGCTTGAAGTCGACCACCCGCGCGGGGGCGGCGTCGATGTGCGCCCACTCCCAGGCGTCGAACTCTACCTCGCCGTGGGCCTCCAGGTCGATCTCGGAGTCTTCGCCCTCGAAGCGGTAGGCGAACCACTTCTGCTTCTGGCCCTTGAAGCCGCGCGTGCGCTTTGCGCCGGCCAGCACCTCGGGCGGAAAGTCGTAGGTGATCCAGCCGTCGGTAGCGGCCAGCAGGGTCGCCGACGTCACGCCGGTCTCTTCCTTCAGCTCGCGCCGCGCCGCAGTCTCCCAGTCCTCGCCGGGATCGACGCCGCCTTGCGGAAACTGCCAGTTGTACGGCCCGGGCGCGCCGGCGCGGCGGCCCAGCCACACGCGCCCGTCTGAGCGGAACAGGACGACGCCGACGTTGGGTCGGTAGCGGTCGAGATCGGGCGGACTCACCGCCTCGCAACCGCCGAGGCGGGCGCGAGTTGCAGGCCGCGCGCCTTCAGCCCGTCGGCCCAGCGCGCCGCCACCTCCACCGTCACCGGATAGGCGAAGCCCGCGCCCAGCGCCGAGCCCCTGGCCTTGGCGGCGGCCTCCAGCGCGTTCAGCTGCTCGACGATACCGGCGGCGGTCAGCTGCTCGTCGACGACGCGGTCGGCGCTGGCCCGCGCCCAGGCGCCCTGGCGCTTGCGCGCCGTGCCGTCGTCGTAGAAGGCCAGCCCCCGGCTCTTCAGCGCGGACAGGAAGGCGTCCATGCCGCCGTCCGAGACCATGAACTTGCCGCCCAGGTAGTTGGTCACCCCGAAGTAGCCGGTCGCGCGGCTCATCAGCCAGTCCAGCCGCCGCGCGGTGTCGGCGGGCGGCGCGTCGGCCAGCAGGGTGTAGGGGCCGGGGTCGTTGTCCGGATAGTCGATCGGCTCCATCGGAATCTCGAGCAGCACCTCGTGGCCGTGGGCGCGGGCCAGGTCGATCCAGCCCTGCAGCCCGTCGGCGTAGGGCACGAACGACAGGGTGACCTCCGCCGGCAGGCGCTCGATGGCCGCCTTGGTGGCGGGCGCGTTCAGCCCCAGGCCGCCGACGATCAGCGCCACCTTCGGCCGCCCGTCGCTCTTGAACGGCCGTGCGTAGGCCGAGAACGGCGTGCGGCCGTCGGGCGCGATCACGGGCAGCGGCCCCTGCGGCCCCTGCTGGATCACGCCGGCGATCGGGGCGGCGGGCAGCGGGTCGGCGGCGGGACGGCGCGGCGGCGCCTGCACCGAGGCCATGGCCTGCTCGCTGTCGGGCAGGGTGATGACGGCGGTCCCCTGAACCGGGCCGGCGTCGCCGTTCAGTTCGAAGCCGGGAACCGCGAGGTCCTGGAACATGCCGAGCGAGTCGATGGTGAAGGCTTCCAGCCCGGTCGGCGCGGGCGCGGCCGCGGGCTTGGGCCGGGCGATTGAAGCGCGCACCGAGGGGGCGCCCGCGCGGGGGTCGCCGATAACGCCGACCAGGATCACGCCCGCGACCAGGAAGAACGCCCCGGCCGCGGCGGCGGCCACCGGCGGACGCTTCGCCGTCTCCAGCAGGGCGCGCGGATCGAACCGCCCCTTGGCGGCGGCGGTCTCGGGTCCGGCGGCGAGGGCGGGGCGACGTTTGGCGAACATGGTCTTGGGGCCGATGCGAACGGGCGGCGCGGACCTGTCCGCACCTTGCTCCGACCATGGTTCGCGGCGGTTAAGAAACCCTAACGCAGGGTCCGGCCGAGGAACTCGCCGAAGCGCTCCAGCGCCGTCAGGCTCAGAGTCTCGTCGTAGGCGATCGGCAGCCTGGCCTTGATGCCCGGCTCGTCGAAGGCGTGGGTGGCGTCCGGCGACCAGATCTCCACGTCCGCCCCGGCCGCCACCGCCGAGGCGTAGGCCAGCATGTGGGTGCGGATCGAGCCAAGGTGGTCGCGCCGGGGCGCCACGGCGAAGGTGCGCGGAGTCCGCCGCCAGAGCGCGCGGCTGCGCGAGATCAGGCCGACGTAGGGGTAGGCCAGGAACACCGCCTTCACCGCGTCCAGCGGCTCGGGGTCCGGGTCGGCCAGCCGCGCCTCGCCCGGACGGTCGAGCGGTGCGGACATGGCGTCCATGATCGTCCACGACCCGTGGCTCCAGCCGGCCAGTACGATGCGGTCGGGATCGACCCGCGGATTGGCGCGCACGCCCGCCACCGCCGCCAGAACGTCGCCGGCCCGCTCGGGCCCGCGCAGCGCCACGCCGGTGCAGACCAGGTACTGGGCGAAGCGCTTGCTCCAGCCCCGAGGGCCGAAGGAGTCGATCAGGAAGGCGCGGCAGCCCGCCTGCACGGCGGCCCTGGCGTAGCGGCGCAGGTGGTCGCGAACCCCGCCGCAGCCGTGGAACAGCAGGACCGCGGGCCGCCGCTCGTCGTCGGGCGGCCCCAGCTCGACCACGTGCTCGGCCAGCCGTCGCCAGCGTCGCTCCACCGTGTCCAACGCCGCTCCCCCGAACGCCCCCGGTGCAGCTGAGCGCAAGCGCGGGTCAGGTCAAGCGCGCCGCCGCCTCGCGGGCTTGCCGGCCGCTTGAGGCGCCGCCAGCGTGGCTTCGAGGAAACGCCGGAAGCGCCCCACGCACTCCCCGGCCAGGGTCTCGTCGTAGCGCATCGGCGGGGCGTTCATCGGCTCGTCGAACGAGTGGGTGCCCTCCGCCGTCCAGGCCTCGACCTCCACGCCCGAGCCGCGCACCGCCTCGTAGACCTTCTCGGCGTTGCGCACGGTGGTCAGGTGGTCGCGCCGGGCGATCACCGCATAGGTCCTGGGCTTGCGCAGCCACGGCTTGAACCGCGCCGTCGCTCCCACCCCTACGTACGGGTAGACCAGGAAGGCGCCCTTCACCCCCGACAGGTCGCCCGCGTGCGCGTCGGCCAGGCCGATCTCGCCCGGCCGGACCAGGGGCGCGGCCATCAGTTCCATGATCCCCCAGCCGCCGTGGCTCCAGCCGGCCACCGCGATGCGCGAGGCGTCCACGTCGCGCCGCCGCGAAACGCCCCAGATCGCGGCCAGTATGTCCCCGGCCCGCTCGCGCCCGCGGAACACCGCGCCGGTGCAGACGAAGGTCAGGCCGAACAGCTGCGGCCAGCCGCGCGCGCCGTAGGAGTCGACGACGAAGGCCCGGCAGCCGGCCTCGACCGCGGCCTGCGCATACTTCGGCAGGTGCGGCCTCAGCCCCCCGCAACCGTGGAACAGCAGCACCGCCGGGCGGGCGACGTCGTCGTCGGGCCCGAACACCTGCGTCGCCGCCTCCAGCCTGGCCCAGCGCGCCTCGATCGTATCCAGCCGCTCGCGCTGCTTCTGCTCCAGGCGCTCAATCAGGCTGGTCATGCGGCGGGCTCCGGCAGGCTTGTTCGGGCGCATCATCGCCCGCGGCGGACCTCCGTGGAAGAGCGCCGCGATCACACGGCGTCGACCAGCACCACCTCCGAGTCCTCGATCGCGACCACGGCGATCTCCGCCTCGTCCCTGATCGCGGCCCCGTCGCGGGCGTCCAGGCGCACCCCGTTCACCTCCACCGACCCGACCGCGGGCACCAGATAGGCGTGGCGCCCTGCGCCGAGGGCGTAGGTCGCGCGCTCGCCCGCCTTCAGGGTCGCGCCGAGCACCCGGCCGTCGGTGCGGATCGGAAGGGCGTCGGGGTCGCCGAGGCCGCTGGCCAGCACCACAAACTCGCCCGCGCGCTCGGCCTTCGGGAAGCGCCGCGCGCCCCAGGACGGCTCGCCGCCGCGCTCGCGCGGCTCGATCCAAATCTGGAAGATGCGGGTCTCCTCGGCCTCAAGGTTGTACTCCGCGTGACGCACGCCGCGCCCGGCCGACATCACCTGCACGTCGCCGGCCTCGGTGCGGCCCTTGTTGCCCATGGAGTCCTGGTGGGTGATCGCGCCCTGCCGGACGTAGGTGACGATCTCCATGTCCGAGTGCGGGTGCGGCGGAAAGCCCGAGTTCGCGGCGATCTCGTCGTCGTTCCAGACGCGGATCGAGCCCCATCCCATGTTGGCCGGGTCGTAGTAGCTCGCGAACGAGAAGTGGTGCCGGGCCTTCAGCCAGCCGTGGTCGGCTCCGCCGAGGCGCTCGAACGGCCTGCGCTCGATCATGGGGTCCTCCAGAAAGGGGGCGGGCGGCACCCGCGTCGTGGGGTATATAGGTAACCGATACGGTTGCGAAAAGAGCGGGTTTCGGCGTGATGTTGCTGCGGCCTTGTTCGGAATGGCAAGATTTTGGACGCGTGCTCTCGGGGTCGTCCCGGATGAGCGCTTGCGCGCTTTCCGGGATGACAAGCGGGCGTGCGTCCGCATCGACGGGCCGGAGCTCCGAAGGGGTGGGGAGGCGCGGAGCGCGGGCGACCGCCCGGAACCGTAGCCCTCTTGCGAGGGCCGCTATGTATTTTCGGCGGGCACGCCCGCGCTCCGCGAAGTCGTTATCCGCAAGCGGCTCCTGGGCGGGTTCTCCTTGCCGGGGCCGAGGGGGCCACAGCGTTTTGCCGTCCTCGGTACGCCTCTGCCCGGTTCGACCTTCAGGGAGCG
>DASPKD010000230.1:0-11665 GCA_035628275.1 Caulobacteraceae bacterium
ATGCCCACGCGCTGGTTCTGGCCCCCGGACAGTTCGTGCGGGTAGCGGTTGATCAGCAGCGGCGACAGGCCCGCCCGCTCCATCATCGCCTTGACGTGGTGCTCGCGGTCGCGCCGGCGCATGCCCGGCCGGAACACGTCCAGCGGCTCGGCGATCGAATCGCCGACCGTCATGCGCGGATCGAGGCTCGCCAGCGGGTCCTGGAAGACGATCTGCAGGTCCTTGCGCGCGTCGCGCATCTCCCGCTCGTCGAAGCCGGTCAGGTTCTTGCCGAGCAGGGTCACCGCGCCCGCGGTCGGCGGGATCAGCCGCATGACCGCGCGCGCCAGGGTCGACTTGCCCGAGCCGCTTTCGCCGACGATCCCCAGGGTCTCGCCCTGGCGGACGCTGAGACTGACGCCCGCCACCGCCCGCAGCAGCTTCGGCTTGGCCAGCAGCCCCTCGCGGATCGGGAAGTGGACCTGGACGTCCTTCGCCTCCAGCACCACCGGCGCGTCGGGCGCGACCGGCTGGATGGTCGGGCGACCGCCCCGGTCGGAGCGGTCCAGCCGCGGAATGGCCTCCAGCAGGTCGCGGGTGTAGGCCGACTGCGGGTTCGAAAACACCGCCTCGGCGGTCCCGCTCTCCACGTATTCCCCGTGGCGCATCACGCACACCCGGTCGGCCAGCCGCGCGATCACGCCCATGTCGTGGGTGATCAGCACCACCGCGGTCCTGGTCTCGCGCTTCAGCTCGTCGATCAGGTCTAGGATGTCGGCCTGCACCGTCACGTCCAGCGCCGTGGTCGGCTCGTCGGCGATCAGCAGTTCCGGCCCGCAGGCCATGGCCGTGGCGATCATCACCCGCTGGCGCATGCCGCCCGACAGTTCGTGCGGATACTGGCGCAGGCGCCGCTTGGCCTCGGGCATGCGCACCCGCTCCAGCCATTCGCGCGCCCGCTTCATCGCCTGGCCGTGCGACAGGCCCAGGTGCTGCTTGAGCGGCTCGGCGATCTGGTCGCCGACGCGCATGTGCGGGGTCAGCGCCGTCAGCGGGTCCTGGAAGATCATGGTCATCTTGCAGCCGCGGATGCGGTTCAGCTCCCGCGCCGGCATGCCGATCAGCTCCTGGCCCTTGAACAGGGCCGATCCGCTCGCCCGGCCGTTCTGGGCCAGCAGGCCCATCACCGTCATGAAGGTCTGGCTCTTGCCCGAGCCGCTTTCGCCGACCACGCCTAGGCACTCGCCCGGCTGGACCTCGAGCGACACGCCGCGCACCGCCTCGACCAGACCGTCGTGGGTTTCGAACGACACCTTCAGGTCGCGCACGTCGAGGATCGGACCGGTCACGCTTCAACTCCGCAGAACTGATCGTTCGACCCTAACCCGATCGGCGGCCGTGTGGAAAAGTTTCTCCCGGAGGCGTAAGCCTGCCTCGAACCGTGTTCGCCAAGACGAGGCCGTCCTTGCCCAGAGGTCCCGCGGAGTTCTTCTCCCTCCACGCCCACGGCTTCGTCCGCGTCGCCGCCTGCACGCCCCGGGTGGAGGTCGGCGACCCCGCCTTCAACGCCGAGGCCACGCTCGAACTCGCGCGTCAGGGCGACGCCGAGGGCTGCGCCCTGATGGTGTTCCCCGAACTCGGCATTTCCGCCTACGCCATCGACGACCTGCTGCTGCAGGACGCCCTGCTGGAGCGCGTCGACCGGGCGATCGCCGACCTCGCCGCCGCCACGCAGGCGCTAAAACCCGTGCTGGTCGTGGGCGCGCCGGTGCGCCGCGAGGGGCGGCTCTACAACTGCGCCGTGGTCCTGCACCGGGGCCGGGTGCTGGGCGTGGTGCCCAAGTCGTTCCTGCCGAACTACCGGGAGTATTACGAGAAGCGCTGGTTCGCCTCGGGCGTGGGCCTGACCGGGCTGGAGTGCCGGATCGCGGGCCAGGTCGCGCCGTTCGGGACGGACCTGCTGTTCGAGGCGGCGGACTACGCCGACTTGGTCTTCCACGCCGAGATCTGCGAGGACTTCTGGGCGCCGCGCCCGCCCTCCACCGACGGGGCGCTGGCCGGGGCGCTGGTGCTCTGCAACCTGTCGGCCTCCAACGTGCTGATCGGCAAGGCGGACGAGCGGGCGCTGCTGTGCGCCTCCCAGTCCGCGCGCGCGGTTGCGGCCTATGTGTTCGCCGCCTCCGGGCCGGGGGAATCGACCACCGACCTGGCCTGGGACGGCCAGGCGACCATCCACGAGGCCGGCCGCCTGCTGGCCCAGACCGAGCGCTTCCCGACCAAGGGCCAGATGTGCGTCGCCGACGTGGACCTGGAGCGGCTGCGGCTGGAGCGCATGCGCTTCCAGACCTTCAACGACTGCGCCGCCGCGTCGGGCCACCCGGAGACCCGCTTCCGACGGGTGCGGTTCGAGCTGGAGCCCGACTACGCCGATCACGGGCTGTGCCGGTCGGTCGACCGCTTCCCCTACGTGCCCGACGATCCCGCGCGGCTGGACCAGGACTGCTGGGAAGCGTTCAACATCCAGGTCCAGGGCCTCAGCAAGCGGCTGCAGGTCACCAACGGAAAGCGCATCGTCATCGGCATTTCCGGCGGGCTGGACTCCACCCACGCCCTGCTGGTCGCGGCCAAGGCGTTCGACGCGCTGGGCCTGCCGCGCGAGAACATCCTGGCCTTCACCCTGCCGGGCTTCGCTACCAGCGAAGGGACTAGGTCGAACGCCTGGGCGCTGATGCGCGCGCTGGGCGCCACCGCCGAGGAGATCGACATCCGCCCGGCCGCCGAGCGGATGCTGGCCGACATCGGCCACCCCTACGCCAAGGGCGAGCCGGTCTACGATGTCACGTTCGAGAACGTGCAGGCGGGGCTGCGCACCGACTACCTGTTCCGCCTCGCCAACCGCCACGGCGCCTTCGTGCTGGGCACCGGCGACCTGTCGGAACTGGCGCTGGGCTGGGCCACCTACGGCGTCGGCGACCACATGAGCCACTACAACGTCAACGGCTCGGTCTCGAAGACCCTGATCCAGCACCTGATCCGCTGGGTGGCCCGCTCCGGCCAGGTCGGCGCGCAAGCCTCGGAGGTGCTGACCGCCATCCTGGCCCAGGAGATCTCGCCCGAACTGGTGCCCGCTGACGCGACCGGCGCCATGCAGTCGACCCAGTCGAAAGTCGGCCCCTACGAGCTGCAGGACTTCAGCCTGTTCTACGTCACCCGTTTCGGCTTCCGTCCGTCCAAGATCGCCTTCCTGGCCTGGCACGCCTGGCGCGACGCCGAACGCGGCGAGTGGCCGCCGGCCTTCCCGGAGCACCTGCGCCGCGCCTACACGCTGGCGGAGATCAAGCGGTGGCTGGAGGTGTTCCTGCACCGCTTCTTCCAGACCAGCCAGTTCAAGCGCTCGGCCCTGCCCAACGGCCCCAAGGTCGTCTCCGGCGGAAACCTGTCCCCCCGCGGCGACTGGCGCGCCCCGTCCGACGGCAACGCCCGCCTGTGGCTGGAGGAGCTGAAGGCCAACGTGCCGGACGCGGAGTCTGGATCGTAGCGCTGTCCCCGCACAGTTTCGCGACTCGCTTTTCAGCTATAGCTTCGCCCTCGGGTTAAGCGCGACGCCTGCGCTGCAATACAAGATCGCGCATACAGGGGCGTAACTCATGTTCAAGACAATGAATTGGGCCGGCGTGATTGTGGCCCTGATCGTGGGCGAGCTGCTCGGTATGCTCTGGTACGGCATGCTGTTCGAGGAGCAGTGGACGCGTTTGTCCGGCGTGACCATGACCGAAGGGACCGACACCACGGTTCCGATGCTGATCGGCGTGGTGAACACCCTGGTGGCGGTGCTGGGGCTGGCGTGGCTGACCTCGCGACTGGGCGACTCGACCTGGGTCGCCGGGGCAAAGACCGGGCTGATCGCCGGCGTCGTCTTCGCCTGCACCACCGCGGCGCTGAACTTCATCTACGCCCAGCAGGACACCGGTCTCGTGCCGATCGACTTCGGCTACCTGCTGGTGCTGTACGGTCTGGCCGGCGCGATCGTCGCCGGGTTCCGGCTGAAGCTGGCCAAGCCCGCGGCCGCCTGAGGAGAGTTGACTTCCCCCCTCCCCCGCGCGACCCGAAGCGCGGGGGAGGGTTCGGTTCATGCTGATCGCGGCGGTGTGCGCCTACGTTCTGGCCCAGCTGGCCATCGGCTGGTGGGCGTCGAGGCGGACCAAGGGCGAGGCCGACTATTTCGTCGCCGGGCGGCGGCTCGGCCTGTTCGCCGTCTCCATGTCTCTGTTCGCCACCTGGTTCGGCTCAGAGACGGTGATGGCCTCCAGCGCCGCGGTCGCGTCCGAGGGCCTGTCCGGCGCCCGGGCCGAGCCGTTCGGCTACTTCCTGGCGCTGCTGCTGATGGGGGTGTTCGTCGCCGCGCGGATGCGAGCGGCGGGGCACATGACGCTCGGCGACTTCTTCCGCGCCCGATTCGGACCCCAGGCCGAGAGCTGGTGCGTGCTGGCCAACGTGATCACCTCGGTGACCTGGGCCGCGGCCCAGATGGCGGGACTGTCGGTGGTGGTCTCGGCCCTCACCGACCTGCCGCCCCAGACCACCCTCGCCTTCGCCGCCCTGTGCGTGGTGGTCTACACCTCGATGGGCGGCCTGGCCGGCGACGTCGCCACCGACGTGCTGCAAGGGATGGTGCTGCTGGCCGGGCTGGTCGTGCTGCTGGCCGCGGTGGTCGCCCGCGCCGGCGGCCCGGCCGAGGCCGCGGCCCTGATCGATCCCGCCAAGCTCGCCTTGATAGCGCCCGGCGAAAGCTGGCTCGCACGGCTCGACGCCTGGGCGGTGCCGGTGCTGGGCTCGCTGGTCGCCAGCGAGGCGATCGCCCGCTTCCTGGGCGCCCGCGACGCGCGCGTCGCCCGTAGCGGCGCCTTCGTGGCCTCGGCCCTGTATCTGGTCGCCGGCCTTATCCCGGTGCTGATCGGGCTCATGGGCGCCGGCCTGGGCCTGAAGCTCGGGACCGGCGATCTGTTCCTGCCCGGCCTGGCCGAGCAGCTGCTGCCGCCGGTGCTGCTGGCGGTGTTCACCGGCGCGCTGCTGTCGGCGATCCTGTCGACTGTGGACTCCAACATCCTGTCGGTGTCGTCGCTGCTGACCCGCAACGGCTTCGACCGGGTCCGGCCGAACGCTTCGGAGCGGACCAAGCTGGCCGTCGCGCGCGCCGCCACGGTGCTGGCCGGCCTCGCCGCCTGGGCGATCGCGGCGACCGGCGAGAGCATCTACCAGCTGATCGAGTGGACCTCGGCCTTCGGCACCTCCGGCGTGCTGGTGTCGTTCCTGATCGGCGCCTACGCCGGCTTCGGCTCGGGCCGCGCGGCGGTGGCCTCGATCCTGGCGGGCTTCGCCTGCAACGCGGTCACCATCCTGCTGCCCGCGCTCCAGGGCCGCGACGAGGCCGACGGCGCCTTCCTGCTGTCGATCGTAGTGTCGCTGGGCGCCTACGTGGCCGCCGCCGCCCTCGATCGCAGCCCCCGCCCGCGCCCCGCCTGACGTTGCGCCGCCTCCGCGCGCTCGGCATATAGGCCGCGACGCCGGTTTAGCTCAGTCGGTAGAGCAGCTGATTTGTAATCAGAAGGTCGCTGGTTCGATTCCGGCAACCGGCACCAGAACGCCCGCGGTCCTGACGGATGAAACCCGCCGCCCCGCTCGTTTCCCCCTCAGGCGGAACCGCGATCGGGCGCGGCTCGCCGGCACGAGGCGGCGTCATGGCGACTTACCGGCTGTACTTCCTGAACGCGATGGACCGCATCGCGGGCTTCCTGCTGATGGACTGCGACGGCGACGAGGAGGCGCTGGAGCGGGCGCGGGGGCTGCTGGGCGGGCGCCCCGCGGGCGAGCTCTGGCGCGAGGCGCGGCTGGTCGGGCGGATCGAGCCCCTGCCCTGCCGCTAGTTCTTCAGGCGGTAGCCGGTCCGGAAGATCCACCAGATCGCCGCCAGGCACAGGACCATGAACACCGCGGTCATGCCCAGGCTGATCCCGACCCCCACGTCCGATACCCCGTAGAAGCTCCAGCGGAAGCCGCTGACCAGATAGACCACCGGGTTGAACAGGGTGAGCGTGCGCCAGAACTCCGGCAGCATGTCGATCGAGTAGAAGCTGCCGCCCAGGAACGTCAGCGGGGTGACGATCAGCATCGGTACGATCTGCAGCTTCTCGAACCCGTCGGCCCAGATGCCGATGACGAAGCCGAACAGGCAGAAGGTCACCGAAGTCAGCACCAGGAACAGGGCCACCATCAGCGGGTGCTCGATCTCGAACGGCACGAACAGCCGCGCGGTGGCCAGGATGATGGTCCCGAGGATCACCGACTTGGTCGCCGCCGCGCCGACGTAGCCGATCACGATCTCCAGCGCCGACACGGGCGCGGACAGCACCTCGTAGATCGTGCCCGAGAACCGGGGCATGTAGATGCCGA
Organism: Caulobacteraceae bacterium; assembly: GCA_035628275.1. Classification (GTDB taxonomy): domain Bacteria; phylum Pseudomonadota; class Alphaproteobacteria; order Caulobacterales; family Caulobacteraceae; genus DASPKD01. The sequence continues at coordinate 6,430 of DASPKD010000230.1, forward strand.
ACGAGGCGTTGGAGATGCTCTCGGTCAGCACCGACAGCATGATCAGCCCCGGCACGATGAAGGCGCCGTAGGACACCCCGTCGATCTCCACCATGCGCGAGCCGATGGCCGAGCCGAACACGACGAAATAGAGCGAGGTCGAGATCACCGGCGAGGCGATGCTCTGCATCAGGGTGCGCCAGGTGCGCGCCAGCTCGAAGCGGTAGATCGCCTGGATGGCGTAGATGTTCATGGCCGTCCCCGCACCAGGCTGACGAAGATCTCCTCCAGCGAGCTCTGGCTCGTCTGCAGGTCCTTGAAGTCCACCCCGTGCTCGCCGAGCCGCCGCAGCAGGCCGGCGATGCCGGTGTGCTCGCTCTGGGCGTCGAAGGTGTAGGTCAGCAACGTCCCGTCCTCGGACAGGCTCAGCGAATACTCCGCCAGTTCCGGCGGCACGGCCTGGAGCGGGCTCTGCAGCTGCAAGGTCAGCTTCTTCTCGCCCAGCTTTTCCATCAGGGCGCGCTTGTCCTCGACGACGACGATCTCGCCCTTGCGGATCACCCCGACGCGGTCGGCCATTTCCTCGGCCTCCTCGATGTAGTGGGTGGTCAGCACGATGGTCACGCCGCCGTCGCGCAGGCCCCGGACCATCTCCCACATGTCGCGGCGCAGCTCGACGTCGACCCCCGCGGTCGGTTCGTCCAGGAACAGGATGGTCGGCTCGTGGCTCAGCGCCTTGGCGATCATCACCCGGCGCTTCATGCCGCCCGACAGGGTCATGATCTTGGACGTCCGCTTGTCCCACAGCGACAGGTCCTTCAGCACCTTCTCGACGTGGGCGGGGTTGGGCGGCTTGCCGAACAGGCCGCGGCTGAAGTTCACCGTGTCCTGCACGGTCTCGAACATGTCGGTGGACAGCTCCTGCGGCACCAGGCCGATCTTGGTCCGCGCGGCGCGGTAGTCGGCGAGCACGTCGTGGCCGTCGGCGACGATGGTCCCGGTCGTCGGCGTCACGATCCCGCAGACGATGCTGATCAGGGTGGTCTTGCCCGCCCCGTTCGGGCCCAGCAGGGCGAAGATTTCGCCCTTGCGGATCTCCAGGTCGACGCTCTTCAGCGCCTGGAACCCGCCCTTGTAGGTCTTCGACAGGCCGGAAACGGTGATGATCGGCGCGCTCAAGCGGCCTCCTTGCGAACGCATCGATACAGGGTGTCGGCCGAGACACGCCGTGGAAGGCGCGTGATCCCACGCCCTTCCCCGCCGCCGCTGATTCGGCTAGTCCGCCCGCCTGAGCTTCAAGGTGGCGTCAGCGCTCGGGCGTTGCAAGGGCGGGAACTCCCCGCGCCCGTCTGCTGTTAAGCTGTCGCCCGATTTCCTGCGGAGAAACAGACTCGTGACCGTGACCCTCGACCAGCAGCTGAGCGCCTCGGGCGTCGAACCGGGCCTGGCCCGCCTGATCCTGGCGGTGGCGGAGACCTGCGCCGACATCGGCGCGATCGTGCGCAAGGGCGGCGAGGTGCTGGACGGGCTGGAGAGCGAGAACGTTCAGGGCGAGACCCAGAAGGCGCTGGACGTGCTGGCCAACGACCGTGTGCTGGAGCGCTGCGCCAAGGTCCCGGGCCTGGTCGGCATGGCGTCCGAAGAGATGGACGACGTCTTCCCCGTGCGTCCTGTCGGCGCCGAGGGCGGATATCTGCTGGTGTTCGATCCGCTGGACGGCTCCAGCAACATCGAGGTCAACGTCACCATCGGCACCATCTTCTCGGTGCTGCCGGCGCCGACCAGCGCCGACGAGCGGCCGGTCGAGACCGCCGACTTCCTGCAGCCCGGCCGTCGCCAGCTGGCCGCGGGCTACGTCTGCTACGGCCCGCAGACCACCCTGGTGCTGACCACCGGCCAGGGCGTGCGCGCCTTCACCCTGCAGCCGGACAGCGGCGAGTGGCTGCTGGCGAACGCTCACATGACCATTCCGGCCGACAGCAAGGAGTTCGCCATCAACGCCTCGAACATGCGCCACTGGGCCGAGCCGGTGCGCGCCTACATCGAGGAGTGCCTGGCCGGGGACTGCGGCCTGCGGGGCAAGAACTTCAACATGCGCTGGGTGGCGTCCATGGTCGCCGACGTGCACCGCATCATGGTGCGCGGCGGGGTGTTCCTTTACCCCTGGGACAAGCGCGAGCCGAACCGCGCGGGCAAGCTGCGCCTGCTCTACGAAGCCAATCCAATGGCCCTGCTGGTCGAACAGGCCGGCGGCCGCTCCTTCGACGGCACGGGCCCGACGCTCGACCGCCCGGTGAACAGCCTGCACGAGCGCGTCTCGGTCATGCTGGGCTCCCGCGCCGAGGTCGAGCGGCTGGAGCGCATGCACGCCGAAGCGGCGGCGACCGTGGCGGCTTGAGCCGTCCTCCCCGGGGAAAACCGGAAGCGGGTCTCACCGACCTGAGCTGACCGCCCCGCAGCCTTTCGGATCGATGACCATGGCCGCCAGCTTGGCCTTGCTCTTCAGGTCCGAATCCTGGCCGGCCACCAGGCACAGCAGCTGCTTGGCGCGGACCGGATCCTTGCGCACCCCGTCGCCGTCGCGCAGCATCAGCCCGTACCAGTAAGCCGCGCTCACGTGGTCCTGCGCGACCGCCTTGTCGAACCAGACCGCCGCCTGTCGCTTGCTGCGCCCGACTCCCAGCCCGTCGTGGTAGGCGGCTCCCAGCAGGAAGGCGCCGTGGGCGTCGCCGCCGTCTGCGGACCGCCGATACCAGCGCACCGCCTGCTTCATATCGGCCGCGGGAACGCCCAATCCGCGCTCGTACATCAAACCCAGGCTGGCGGCGGCGCCGGCGTCGCCGGCTTCGGCCGCGCGCCTGTAGTAGTCGGCCGCCTTGGCGAGGTCTTTCGGAACGCCTTCGCCCTCCTCGTACAGCCAGCCCAACGCCGCCATCCCTCCCGGATGGGCTTCCGCGGCGAGTTCTTGGTACAGCGCCAGCGCCTTGCCGACGTCCTTGGGCACGCCCTTGCCGTTCAGATGCATGTTGGCGAGGTGCAGCCGCCCCTCGGCGAAGCCTTCGTCGGCGGCTTTCCGATACCATCGCACCGCCGCCGCGAGGTCGACCGGCACGCCCTTGCCGAACTCGTAGGCCAGGCCGAGATTGTCGGCGCCGTAGAGGTCGCCGCCCTCGGCCGCCTTCAGGTACATCGCGGTGGATTTCTCGAGATCTCGGGGTACGCCCGAGCCGAACTCATAGAGGTAGCCCAGGTTGTTTGCCGCTTCGGGGCTGCCTGCGTCCACGCCCCGCTGGTACCAGCGGGCGGCTTCCGCGTCGTCCTCGCGAACACCCAGACCGCTGTCGTACATCAGGCCGACCCCGTACATTCCGCCGGCTGATCCTCCTTCCGCCGCCTTGCGATACCAGGCCATGGCCTGCGCGTAGTCTTGCGGAACCCCGTCCTCCTCGTCGGTCCGGTACAGGTCGCCCAGGTGGTCGGCCGCTTCGGCGGAGCCCGCCTCCGCCGCCTTGCGCCACCACTCCGCGGCCTTGCCCGGATCGGCGGCGACGCCCCGGCCCTCCATCAGCACGTGACCGAGGTTGTCCATGCCTTTCAGGTCGCCGCCTTCGGCCGCGCGCAGGTACAGCCGGTACGCCTCGGCCCCGTCCTTCGGCACGCCCTCGCCGTTCTCGTACAGGACGGCCAGGTTGTTCATCGCCCCGGCGGAACCCTGGTCGACGGCCTTGCGATACCACCGCGCCGCCTCCGCATGGTCCTTGGGGACTCCCTCGCCGAAGTCGTAGACAATGCCCAGGTTGTACTGCCCGCTCGCCGAGCCCGCCTCTGCGGCTTTGCGATACCAACGCACGGCCTCCGCCAGGTCGATCCCGACGCCCTCGCCCTCGCCATAGGCATAACCCAAGCGGACGAAGGCGTCCGGATGCCCCCGGTCGGCCGCCAGGCGATACCAGCGCAAGGCGGCGGCCTTGTCGGCCTTCACGATCTCGCCCTTGTCGTACATGTCGCCAAGGTTGAGGGCGGAGTAGGAGTCGCCGGCCTCTATGCCCTGCAGCCACCAGCGCTCGGCTTCGGCGGCGTTCACCGGACCTCCCTCCCCCGCCTCCGCCATCAGGCCCAGCATGTTGAAACCGGTGGGGTCGCGGGCGTCGGCGAGAATACGGAACAGCCGCTGCGCCTCGGCGTAGTCGCGCGGCACGCCCTCCCCCTCGCGGTAGCGCAGGCCCAGTTTGAACAACGACCACAGGTGGCCCTGATCGGCCGCGCGGCTCAGCCAGCGGACCGCCTCGACCTCGTTCTTCGCGACGCCGCCGCCCTCTTCGTAGGCGACGGCCAGCATGTAGGACGACGGGATCACGCCCGCGTCGGCCGACTGGCGGAACAGACGAACAGCCTCCGCCTGGTTCTTTTCCGTTCCCTGCCCTTCGTAGAGCAGCCAACCCCACAGGTAGGCGCCCCACGGATGCCCCTCCGCCGCCGCGATCTTCGCGTGCGCTGCGGCGCGGGCGTAGTGTTCGGGCTTAGGGTCGCCTTCGGTCAGCCGGTCGGCGGCGCAGACGCGCGCCTCGAGGTTCCCGGCCGCTGCTTTCGATTCCAGGTCGGCCAGCGGCGTAACCGCGACGGGAAAACGCCGCTCGCACCACTGGACGCTGGTGGTCAGGGCCGCGTCCGTACCGACGGGTCCCGCCGCCCGGGCCTGGACCGACGTCATCGCCGCGGCGCTCGCGACGCCGACCAGAATACGCTTGTACAAGACAGCCCCCCACGCTCCGCGCGCATAGTCCGCGCAGGAGCGGGAAACGGTCAAGCCTGAAGCGCCGCTCAGACGCCCAGCTTGGCCTTCAGCAGGTCGTTGACCGCGGCGGGGTTCGCCTTGCCGCCGGTGGCCTTCATCACCTGGCCGACGAACCAGCCCAGCGCTTGGGGTTTGTCCTTCACCGCGGCGGCCTTGTCCGGGTTGGCGGCGATGATCTCGTCGATCGCCGCCTCGATCGCGCCGGTGTCGGTGACCTGCTTCAGGCCGTGCTTCTCGACCACTTCCGAAGGCGAGCCGTCGCCGTTCCAGACCCGGTCGAACACGTCCTTGGCGATCTTCGACGAGATCACCCCCTCCTCGATCAGGCGCACCAGCTCGGCCACGTGGCCGGCCGGCACGGGGCTGTCGGCGATCTCCAGCCCGCCCGCGGTCAGGCGCGCGGACAGCTCGTTGGTCACCCAGTTGGCGACCAGCTTGGCGTCGCGCCCGGCCGCCGCCCGC
>DASPKD010000231.1:0-13111 GCA_035628275.1 Caulobacteraceae bacterium
GATCCCGCGATCCAGGCTAACCGCGTTGAGACCGAAAAAGAGATCGCTGCCGCCGTTGAGATGATGCTGCAGGACGTCGATAGCCTCGACGAAGACCGCATCATCCGCCACCTGCTCAACGCAGTGCAGTCTGCGGTGCGCACCAATTTCTATCAGCTCGACACCAGTGGGCAGCCAAAGCAGCTTATCTCGATCAAGTATCAGAGCCGGAAGATCACCGGCATTCCTCTGCCGCCGCCGCTTTACGAAATCTTTGTCTACTCGCCACGGGTCGAAGGTGTGCACTTGCGCTTCGGCAAGGTGGCGCGCGGCGGCATCCGCTGGTCGGACCGGCCGCAGGATTTCCGCACCGAGGTCCTCGGCCTCGTCAAGGCGCAGCAGGTCAAGAACGCGGTGATCGTGCCGGTCGGCGCCAAGGGCGGCTTCGTGCCGAAGTTGCTGAAGAAAGGCGCCAGCCGCGAAGAGTTCATGGCCGAGGGCGTGGCCACCTACAAGCTCTTCATCGCCTGCCTGCTCGACATCACCGACAATATCGATGCCGAGGGCAACATCGTGCCGCCCGACAATGTCGTGCGACACGATGACGACGATCCGTATCTCGTTGTCGCTGCAGACAAGGGCACGGCAACCTTCTCCGATATCGCCAATGGCATTTCGGTCGAACGCAAGTTCTGGCTGGGCGACGCCTTCGCCTCCGGCGGCTCGGTCGGTTACGACCACAAGGCCATGGGCATCACCGCCCGCGGCGCCTGGGAGGCGGTCAAGCGCCACTTCCGCGAGATCGGCAAGGACATCCAGTCCGAACCGTTCAGCGTGGCCGGCGTGGGCGACATGTCCGGCGACGTGTTCGGCAACGGCATGCTGCTGTCCCGCGCGATCCGGCTGGTCGCCGCCTTCGACCACCGCGACATCTTCCTCGACCCGAACCCTGATCCGGAGCGGTCGTGGGCCGAGCGCAAGCGGCTGTTCGACCTGCCGCGCTCGTCCTGGAACGACTACGACAAGTCGCTGATCTCCGCCGGCGGCGGAGTGTTCTCGCGCGCGCTGAAGTCGATCCCGCTGACCGCCGAGGTCAAGGCGCTGCTGGACGTGTCGGAGGACAGCCTGTCCCCGACCGACCTGATGCGCGCGATCCTGAAGGCGCGGGTCGAGCTGCTCTACTTCGGCGGCATCGGCACCTATGTGAAGGCGCCGGCCGAGACCGACCTGCAGGTCGGCGACAAGGCCAACGACCCGGTCCGCGTCGACGCCACCGAGCTCCGCTGCCAGGTGATCGGCGAGGGCGCGAACCTCGGCTTCACCCAGGCCGGGCGGATCGCCTTCGCGCGCATGGGCGGGCGGATCAACACGGACGCCATCGACAACTCCGCCGGCGTGGACACCTCCGACCACGAGGTGAACATCAAGATCCTGACCGGATCGGCCGAGGCCGGCGGGCGGCTCGACCGCGCCTCGCGCGACGCCCTGCTGGCGTCCATGACGGACGAGGTGGCCGAGCACGTGCTGGGCCACAACTACGACCAGACGCTGGCGCTGACGCTGCAGGAGGCGACCGCCGCGCGCGACCTGGGCGCCCACGCCCGGTTCATGAACCGGCTGGAGTCGATCGGCCGGCTCGACCGCAAGGTCGAAGGCCTGCCTCCCGCCGGCGCGATCAGCGAGCTGGCGGCTGCGGGCCAAGGCCTGACCCGGCCTGAGCTGGCGGTGCTGACCGCCTACAGCAAGATCGAACTGTTCGACGAGGTGGTCGCCAGCAAGGCGCCCGACGACCCGTTCTTCGAGGAGACCCTGCGCACCTACTTCCCCAAGCCGCTGCTGCGGTTCGAGGAGGACATGAAGCGCCACCGCCTGCGCCGCGAGATCATCTCCACCGTGATCGCCAACGACATCGTCAACGTCGGCGGCGCGACCTTCCCCGAGCGGCTGAAGGCCAGCGCCGATTGCGACACCCAGGCCCTGGTGGTCGCCTTCGAGGCGGCGCGGCGGGTGTTCCGTCTCGACGAGGCGTGGAACGTGATCTCCGGCCTGGACATGAAGATCCCGGCCGCGGCCCAGACCGCGCTGTACCAGGAAGTCGCCGCGGTGCTGCGCCGCCAGACCTTCTGGCTGGCCCGGCGCGCGACGCGCGGCAACGCCACGGTCGCGGGGCTGATCGAGGCCTACCGTCCGGCCGCCGACGCCCTGCGCAGCGAAGGCCCGGCGATCCTGTCGGCCTTCGAGCAGGAGCAGGTGCGCAAGCGCTCCGCCGCCTTCGCGGCGGTCGGGGCGCCCCAGGATCTGGCGACCGCGGTGGCGGTGCTGCGGCCGCTGACCGCGACCAGCGACGTGGCCGACATCGCCAAGCGGCTGGGCTGGTCGGTGCAGGGCGCCGCGCGCCTGTACCACCAGGTCGGCGCCGCCTTCGACTTCGACCGGCTGCGCGGCGCGGCGGGAAGCCTGTCGTCCTCCGACCACTACGAGCGGCTGGCGGTGCGCCGGCTGATCGAGGACCTGCTGACCGAGCAGGCGCAGATGACCCAGGCGGTGGCCCGCTCCACCAACCCGAGCTCCGGCGCCAGCGCGGACTCCGCCCGCCATGCGATCCAGGCCTGGACCGGCGAGCGCGCCCGCATCGTGGAGCAAGTGCGAAAGACCGTGGAGGAGATCGAGGGTTCGGGCGCCGGCTGGAGCTTCGCCAAGCTGACCATCGCCAACGCGGCGCTTCGGGAGCTGGCGGGCGGGGCCTGAGGCCTCGTCCGCGCCGCCATGTCGACCCGCAAGTTCCTCGTCGTGGTGGACGACAGCGCGGAGCTGCCCGCCGCGCTCCGCTACGCTTGCAAGCGGGCGCGCTCCACCGGCGGCCGGGTTGCGCTGCTGCGGGTGCTGCCCCGCGCGGTGTTCGAGCACTGGTCGGGCGTGCGCGAGGAGATCGAGCGCGAGCAGCGCCGCGAGGCGGAGTCCCTGCTGCAGAAGTTGGGCGTCGAGGCGGCCGAACGCTCCGGCTCCGCGCCCGAGTTCCTGATCGTCGAGGGCGAGACCAAGGCCGCGATCAAACAGGTCGTGGAGCAGGACGAGGACATTAAGATCCTGGTGCTGGCCGCCGCCGTCAGCGGGCGCGGGCCGGGCCCGCTGGTCGCCTCCATCGCCAAGGACCCGGTCAGCTGGGGCGCGCGCCGCATCCCGGTGACGGTGGTCCCCGGCGACCTGACCGACGAAGAGGTCGACAGCCTGGCCTGAGCCGCGCGGCCGTTATTCCTGCGCCCTGGCGGCTTGGCCTGAACGCCCGAACCGGTGCATGGTCGCCCCGATGGCCCAGTCGAAAACCATTCTGATCGTCGACGACGACGAGGACCTGCGCGAAGCCCTCGCCGAGCAGCTGGAGCTGCACGAGGAGTTCCGCTCCGCCCAGGCGGCCACCGCCGCCGACGGCCTGCGCATGGGCAAGGAGATCAAGGCGGACCTGATCCTGCTGGACGTCGACCTGCCCGACATGGACGGGCGCGAGGCCTGCCGGCTGCTGCGCAAGGCGGGCGTGCGCACCCCGGTGATCATGCTGACCGGCGCCTCCACCGACAGCGACACCATCCTGGGCCTGGACGCCGGCGCCAACGACTACGTCACCAAGCCGTTCCGCTTCGCCGTGCTGCTGGCCCGCATCCGGGCTCACCTGCGCAGCCACGAGCAGTCCGAGGACGCGGTCTTCCGCATCGGCCCCTACGAATTCCGCCCCGCCGCCAAGCTGCTGATCGACGCCAAGCAGAAGAAGATCCGGCTGACGGAGAAGGAAACCAACATCCTGAAGTACCTCTACCGCGCGGGCCAGAAGCCGGTGCCGCGCGAGGAGCTGCTGACCGAGGTGTGGGGCTACAACGCCGGCGTCACCACCCACACGCTGGAAACCCACGTCTACCGCCTGCGCCAGAAGATCGAGCCCAGCCCCGGCGAGGCGCGCCTGCTGCTGACCGAGGCGGGCGGGTACAGGCTGCAGCCCTAGGGCAGCTCGCCCAGGAACTTGACGATCTCGGCCTTCGCCTCAGGCTCGGTCAGCATCGGCGCGTGGCCGACGCCGGGCACGCGGACGTAGCGCAGGTGCGGGGCGGCTTCGCGCATTTCGGCGACGATGGAGTCGTCCAGCAGGTCCGAGATCGCGCCATGGACCAGCATCAGCGGCCTCCCCTCGGCCAGCGCCTTGAACAGCGGGGCCATGTCGTCGGCGGGCTTGCTGGGGTCGGCGTTCTTCCACGGCTCGGCGATCATCGGGTCGTAGGCGAGAACCGGGCGGCCGCGCGCGTCCTCGTCGAACACCCGCGCGGCGAACCGCTTCCAGTCCTTGTCCTGCGCCTTGGGGAAGGCCGGGCCGTTGGTGCGCTTCACATAGTCGCGCGCGTCCTTCCACGAGCGGATCTCCACCGGCTTGCCGGCGTAGGCGACGATGCGCGCCAAGCCCTGCGGCGCGACCCGCGGCCCGATGTCGTTGATCACCGCGCCGGCGATCATCTCAGGCTTCAGCGCGGCCAGCAGCATGGTCATCAGCCCGCCCATGCTGGTGCCGACGAACACCGCCCGGCCGATCCCCAGGTCCCGCAGCAGGGCGATCAGGTCGCCGACGTAGGTCCCGGGATGATAGTTCGACCAGGTCGGGTCGTACTGCGACCGCCCCCGCCCACGGGCGTCCGGCACGATCACCCGCCGGCCGGTCTCGGCCAGCCAGGGCGCGACGCCCTCGAAGTCTCGGCTGTTGCGGGTCACCCCGTGCAGGCAGACCACCGGCAGCTTCGCCGGCCCGGTCACGCCGGCGTAGTCGCGGGCGTAGAGCTTCAGGCCGTCGTCCGACCGCCACCACCGATCCGCCCACGCCTGCTTCATCGCCGCCGCCCCCGAACGCCGCGGCGAAGCTTATTTCATCCGACGATGAAATCCTACAGGCGCGAAATGACGCGGTGCATGCGCCCGCGCGGAACCACCGGCGGGCGCGCCGCGCGCGGCCGCTCCGCGGGCTCGGCCCACAGGTCGTAGGCCTCGGTGCGCTGGACCTTCACCTTCAGGAAGTCGCCGGGGCGCGCGCCGACCGCCCCGCGCACGAACACGTTCCCGTCGATCTCCGGCGCGTCGCCCTTGGAGCGGGTCACGGCGACCCCGTCGCGGCGCACCTCGTCGACCAGCACCTCCAGCGTGCGGCCGATCTTGGCCCGCTGCTTGTCGCGGCTGATCTTCTGGGCGGCGGCCATGAACCGCTCGCGCCGCTCCTGCTTCACCTCTTCCGGTACGTGGCCTGGCAGGTCGCGCGCCTTCGCGCCGTCGACGTTCTCGTAGGCGAAGGCCCCTACCCGGTCGAGCTGCGCCTCCTGCAGCCAGTCCAGCAGGAACTGGAAGTCCGCCTCGGTCTCGCCGGGGAAGCCGACCACGAAGGTGGAGCGGATGGTCAGGTCCGGCGCCACCGCCCGCCAGTCGGCGATCCGCTGCAGCGTCTTTTCCTGGTTGGCCGGGCGACGCATGGCCTTCAGCACGCCGGGCGCGGCGTGCTGGAACGGGATGTCCAGGTAGGGGAGGATCTTGCCCTCGGCCATCAGCGGTATGACCGAGTCCACGTGCGGGTAGGGATAGACGTAGTGCAGCCGCACCCACACCCCGAGCTCGCCCAAGCCCCGCGCCAGGTCCTCGAACGACGCCCGCCAGGTTTGGCCGCGCCACTCGCCGGGCGCGTAACGCACGTCCAGCCCGTAGGCGGAGGTGTCCTGGCTGACCACCAGCAGCTCCTTCACGCCTGCGTCGACCAGCGCCTCCGCCTCCCGCAGCACCTCGCCGACCGGCCGCGAGGCCAGGTCGCCGCGAAGCTGGGGGATGATGCAGAAGGTGCAGCGGTGGTCGCAGCCCTCGCTGATCTTCAGGTAGGCGTAGTGCTTCGGCGTCAGCTTTATCCCCTGCGGCGGGACCAGGTCGCGGAACGGGTCGGGCGGCGGCGGGGCCTGGCGGTGGACGGCGTCCAGCACCTGGTCGTAGGCGTGCGGCCCGGTGATCTCCACCCGGTCGCCGAAGCGCGCGCGGATCACCTCGGCCTCGGCGCCCAGGCAGCCGGTGACCACCACCTTGCCGTTCTCCGCCAGGGCCTCGCCGATGGAGTCCAGGCTCTCCTCCCGCGCGCTGTCGAGAAAGCCGCAGGTGTTGACCACCACGGTGTCGGCGCCCTGGTAGGTCGGGCTGATCTCGTAACCCTCGGCCCGCAGCCGGGTCAGGATGCGCTCGGAGTCCACCAGCGCCTTCGGACAGCCGAGGCTGACGAAGCCGACTGTCGGCGCGCGCTTGGGGTCGAGATCGGACATGGGGGCTCGGCGGAGGCGGAAAGGCCGACGCCCTTACCCGAAAACCGGCGTCAGGTCACGGACGCTCCGGTCGCATCCGCCTCGACCCGCATCGAGGCGTGGCTGACTCCGGCCACACGAGACAACGCCAGCTGCTTGGGCGAGCGCAGGCCCAGCGCCATGCACACCCTCGCGTGATCGCGCGCTAGACTGGTGAAGGCGTGCAGCCGCTGAAGAAAGTCCATGTCGGGCAGATCCCGCTCCTGAAGGTCGAGCGAGAACCCGGCGAACCCGCCGCGCGCGGCCTCCAGCAGCGAGCGGCGATCATCTCCCACCCGGCCGACCACCGCGTAGCAGAAGGGCTTCACCAGCGACACGGCCTCCGACAGCCGGCTGGTCGGCACGCCGTCCAGTTCGCGCACCTCGCAGACGATGCGGGTCGTCTGGTCGATCTTCGACTCCTTCAACGCCAAGGTCATCGCCGCTCGCCCGCGGCTGCTGCCGAGGGTGGTGAAGGCGGCTGGCAGCATCAGCAGCGGCTTGCCGGCCGGGCGCGTGCGCAAGCGGCTGACCCCCCGCGCGATGGTGGCCAGGTCCACCCGCTCGCGCTCTCCCGGCGAAAGGGCGCGCAGGCCGACCGCATCCAGCGTCGCCCCGTCGTTCAGGTTGACCACCCGAGGCTCCAGCCGGTGGCCTATCATGCGCACCTGCTGCATCTCGAACACCGGGTCGATCAGGCAGGAGACCTTCAGCACGCGTCCGTCGGCGGTGGTGAACGGGCTCCAGCGATCGGGCGAGGCATCGGCCGGGTCGGGCGCGGGGGCGGTCGACGGCGCCTCCGACAGGGCGGCGGACGTCACCCCGGCCGGGTCGACGGGCGTGCAGGTCACGCCCTGCGGCGTCAGGGCCGTCACCTCACGGATCGACAGGTCGGCGGGCAGGGCCTCGCCCAGGAAGAAGGTCAGCACCTCGCGCAGCACCGACAGGCACGCCGCTTGGGCCGCGTAGCGTCCGATCTGCGGCTGGGCGACCAGGTACTCGGTTTCAGAGACGCGGACCACGAAGGCGGCGGGGCCCATCTGGCGGGCCAGGCAGCGCTCGACGTGCTCCCACACCGGCTCACGTTTGGACGCCCAGCGGCCGCCCAGGCGCGCCCGCACCGCGTCCAGCCCGATCAGAACCACCCGGCCTTCGCTGAGCAAGGACGATCCTTGCAACCGCTCAAGGGCGGCGGCGCTCTGGGCGCTGGCCATGCGGTCCAGCCCGCGGAACTCCGCGCCGTCGTCGAATTTCAAAGCGCTCGCGACCATGCTCGCCGTCTCCGCGAACAGGTTCGCCGGAAAAACCCTAGCTTTCTCTTAAGGATGGCTCGGCGGGGCGCCCGGAATGGGCGTCTGCCACCCGCAGCAGCTCGGTGAACGCCACCAGCAGGTGGTAGACGATGCTGGCCGGGACCTCGTCGACCATCGGCCGGCCGTCGGCGTCCAGCCGGTCGATCCAGCAGCCGCGCGGAGCGGGGGCGACGAAGCGGTCGAGGATGTGGCTGACGATCTCGCCGATGCGGGCGGTGTTCAGCTCGCCGGTGCGCTCGCCGATCGCCAGCCACGCCTTCAGCGCCTCGGTCTGCAGCCACAGGCGGTGGGCGGGGGTGATCACCTTCCCGTCGTCCAGCACCTCGTCGTACGCCAGCCGGGTCGCCGGGTGCAGCCCCTTGTCTTCTGCGAACGTCAGCAGGGCGTCGGCGAAACGGTCGTGGTGCTCGCAGGTCAGCCGGTCGTGCCGGTGCAGCAGCCACACCCACTCGAAGTGGTGGCCGGGATCGCGGATCCGCCCGCGTTCGCCCGGCATCGGCCGCCAGTCCTCGTCGAAGTACTCGACCAGGGTCCCGGTCAAGGGCTCGAACAGCGTCCCGGCGAACAGGGCGCTCAGCTTCACCGCCTCGGCCTGCCAGCGTTCGTCGCCGGTGGCCTCCTTCAGCGCCAGCACGGCCTCCAGCAGGTGCATGTGCGGGTTCTGCCGCTGCTCGCCGCAAGACGGCGCCATGCTCTGGAAGCCCAGCCCGTCGGGGCGGGCCAGGCGCGTCGAGATCGCCTCCCAGGTCCGCTCGGCCCATCTCAGCGGCTCGGGATCGCCGCTCGCCCGATGCAGCCAGGCCAGGCCGTAGAGCACGAAGGCGTTGTCGTAGAGGTCCAGCGTCGGGTCCAGAACCGCGCCCCGGCGATCCAGCTTCTTCGCCCAGCCGCCTTCGACCGCCCACGCGTTCGCCAGCAGAAATTCGTAGCCGCGCCGCGCCGTCTCCAGCGCGCCGGGCGCCCCCAGCAGGTGCGCGTGGCTGTAGACGTAGATCTGCCGCCCCTGCACCCGCACCCGCTTGAACCCGGGGTCGTGCGGACGGCCCTCCAGCGTCAGGCATTCGCGGAAACCCAAGCCCGGCTCGTCCACGCCCGCGTCGGCCCAGACCGGCAGCAGGTCGTCGAACACCCAGCGGCGGACCTCGTCCAGGCGCAGCGGATCGCTCATCCGACCAGGCTCCTGAGATAGGCGCCGTAGGGCGCGTTCGACATCCGCTCCGCCTGCGCCAGCACCGCGTCGCGGTCGATCCAGCCCTGGCCCAGAGCGATCTCCTCCAGGCAAGCGATCTGCAGCGCCTGGCGTTTCTGGATCGCCCGCACGAACTCCGACGCCTCGAGCAGCGCCTCGGGCGTGCCGAGGTCCAGCCAGGCGTAGCCGCGCCCCAGCCGCTCGACCCGCAAGCGTCCCGCTTCCAGATAGGCCCGGTTGACGTCGGTGATCTCCAGCTCGCCGCGCGCGCTCGGCTTCAGGCCGCGCGCGATGCCGCCGAGCTCGCCGTCGTAGAAGTACAGGCCGGTCACCGCCCAGTCGGAGCGCGGCCGGAGCGGCTTCTCCTCGATCCCGACCGGCCGCCCGTCGCCGTCCAACTCGACGACCCCGAAACGCTCAGGATCGGTCACGCGCTGGGCGAACACCGTGGCGCCCGCTCCGCCCGCGGCGGCGGCGCGAAGCTGCGCCTCCAGCCGGGCGCCGTAAAACAGGTTGTCGCCCAGGATCAGGGCGCAGGGGCCGCCGTCCAGGAACGCCTCGCCGATCAGGAAAGCCTCGGCGACGCCCCGCGGGCTGTTCTGCACCGCATAGCTCAGCGTCAGGCCCCACTGCGCCCCGTCGCCCAGCGCCTGGCTCAGCCGCGGCGCGTCCTCCGGCGTGCCGATCACCAGGATCTCGCGCACGCCGGCCATCATCAGCACCGACAGCGGGTACCAGATCATCGGCTTGTCGTAGACCGGCAGCAGCTGCTTGTTCACGCTCAGGGTGGCCGGATACAGCCGTGTCCCCGAGCCGCCGGCCAGCAGAATTCCCCTCACGCCCCCGTGCCCCGCGCCTTCAGCGCCTCGACCACCAGCTTGGCGTCCTGGGCACGGTCCCTGGGCATGACCAGTACGCCGTCGGCGGTGGCGACCACGACCACGTCGGTCATCCCGACCACGCCTACGGTCGGTCCGTCCGACCAGATCAGCGAGCCTTGCGTGTCGATCGCGACCACATCGCCGCGCGTGCGGTTGCTCGCGGCGTCCCTGCCGCCCAGCCGCCACAGCTCGCTCCAGCTGCCCACGTCCGCCCAGCCGGGATCGCACGGGACCACCGCCGCGCGGGCGGTCTTCTCCATCACCGCGTAATCCACCGATACGCTCGGGCACCGCGCGAACGCGTCCTCGTCCAGCCGCACGGTCGCGCCCTCGCGCCGCGCCCGCTCCAGCGCCTGCGTCGCCGCCTCCAGCACGTCCGGCCGGTGAGCGCGCATCTCCTCCAGCATCACCTCAGGCGCGAACAGGAAGATGCCGGCGTTCCAGTCGTAGTCGCCGGAGGCCAGGTAGCGCTCGGCCGTGGCCGGGTCCGGCTTCTCGTAGAAGCCCTCGACCCGGTGCACGCCTTCGCCGATCGGCTCGGCCCGGCGGATGTAGCCGTAGCCGGTCTCGGGGCGGTCCGGTTTCAGCCCGAACACCACGATCCGCTCGCGCGCGGCCTCGGCTCCCGCCTCCACCGCGCGGCGGAACGCCTCGACGTCGGCCATCAAGTGATCGGCCGGCGCCAGCAGCACCAGCGCCTCGGGGTCGATCTCGCGCACCAGCAGGGCGGCGATCGCCGCCACGGGCGCGGTGTTGCGCCCCGCCGGCTCCAGCACCACCGCGGCCGGCTCTACCCCGATGGCCGACATGGCGGTCCGGGTGATCGAATATTGGCGGTGATTGCAGACCAGAACGGGCGAACTGGCGAACCGCCGCACCGTCTCCTGGATCATGGTCGGTTCGCCCTCGCCGAGCGCGTGGAACTGCTTGGGCCGGGCGTCCGTCGACAGCGGCCACAGCCGCGTTCCCGAACCGCCGGACATCACGACAGGCACGATGCGCGGCGGCATGAGGGCTCCCCGGTCCTTGACGAAACAAGCGGCGGCGCTTCGGTCCTACCCCCCGCGCCGCGGCCTATCAACAAACACCGAAGCCGTGGCCGAGGTTGCGCCTCAGAGGATGAAACGGCTGAGGTCCGCGTCGGCCGCCAGCTCGCCGACCCGGCCGCGCACGTAGTCCCCGTCGATCGTCACCGTCTGGCCGGTCAGGTCGGCGGCGCGGAAGCTCACGTCCTCCACCACCTTCTCCAGCACGGTCTGCAGCCGCCGCGCGCCGATGTTCTCCACCGTGGTGTTGACCAGCACCGCCGCGTCGGCGACCGCGTCTATGGCGTCGTCGGTGAACACCAGCGTCACCTGCTCGGTCGCCAGCAGCGCCTGGTGCTGGCGGATCAGATTGGCCTCCGGCTCGGTCAGGATGCGGCGGAAGTCGTCGCGGGTCAGGGCCTTCAGCTCCACCCGGATCGGCAGCCGCCCCTGGAGCTCGGGCAGCAGGTCCGACGGCTTGGCGACGTGGAAGGCGCCGGAGGTGATGAACAGCACGTGGTCGGTCTTCACCGGCCCGTGCTTGGTCGACACCGTGGTGCCCTCGATCAGCGGCAGCAGGTCGCGCTGGACGCCTTCGCGGCTGACGTCGGCGCCGGCCCGCTCGGACCGGCTCGCCACCTTGTCGATCTCGTCGATGAAGACGATGCCCTCGTTCTCCGCCAGCAGCAGCGCCTCCTTGGTCAGCGCTTCCTGGTCCAGCAGCTTGTCGCCCTCCTCCTGGACCAGCGGCCCCCAGGCGTCGCGCACCAGCACGCGCACCGTCTTGGTGCGCCCGCCCATGGCCTTGGACAGCATGTCCGACAGGTTCAGCACGCCGACCCCCGGCTGCCCGGGGATCTCGAACCCGCCCAGCGGACTGGAGGTGTCGGCCAGGGCCAGCTCCACCTCCTTGTCCTCCAGCTCGCCCGCGCGCAGGCGCTTCCTGAAGCTGTCGCGGGTGGCCGGGCTGGAGCCCGCGCCCACCAGGGCGTCCAGCAGCCGCTCTTCCGCCTGGCCCTCCGCCCGCGCACGCACCCCGGCTCGGCGCTTGTCGCGGACCATGGCGATGGCGCTCTCCACCAGGTCGCGCACGATCTGCTCCACGTCGCGCCCGACGTAGCCGACCTCGGTGAACTTGGTCGCCTCAACCTTCAGGAACGGCGCCTGCGCCAGCCGCGCCAGCCGCCGCGCGATCTCGGTCTTGCCGACGCCCGTAGGCCCGATCATCAGGATGTTCTTCGGCGTCACCTCGTCGCGCAGATCCTCCGGCACCCGCTTGCGCCGCCAGCGGTTGCGCAGCGCCACGGCCACCGCGCGCTTGGCCTCGGCGTGGCCGACGATGAAACGGTCGAGCTCGGAAACGATCTCGCGGGGGGAGAACTCGGTCATGGGCGGCCGTTGCGGGCGAAAGGGTTCATCATGAAGGACACCAAGGAAACACGAAGGACACAAAGAGGTCAGAGCACGACCCGGCGAACTCCGTTCTTGAGCAGGCCGGAATTGAAGTTGATCAGATAGCCGAGCCTGCGTTCGGAAAAGCGCAAATAGGTGAGCACCTGGGCCACGTGAACCGGCGCGAGCGCGTCGACGGACTTCACCTCGACCACCACCGAACCCGCCACCAGAAGATCGATGCGATAGCCGACCTGCATGCGCACCGAGCCGTAGGCGACGGGGACGGCGACCTGCCGCTCGACATGAAGCCCCGCCTGGCGGAGTTCCTCCGCCAGGCACTGCTCGTACACGGTCTCGAGCAATCCCGGCCCGAGCGCCTTGTGAACCCGGAACGCCGCGTCGAGCACCGCCCGACCGATGCGATCCACGTGATCCCGAACAGCCGCGACCTCTTGGTGCCCTTCGTGCATTCTTGGTGCCCTTGGTGATGAACCAGCCACGTCGGCGCCGCTCGCCGGGATCACGCTAAAGGACTTCCACCGTCAGATTGGTGTTGGTGTACACGCAGATGTCCGCCGCTATGGCCATGGCCTTGCGGGCGATCGCCTCGGCGTCGAGGTCGGTGTTGTCGTAGAGCGCGCGGGCCGCCGACAGGGCGAAGGAGCCGCCCGAGCCCACCGCCGCCACCCCGTGTTCGGGCTCCAGCACGTCGCCGACCCCGGTGACGGTGTAGGTCGCCTGCCTGTCGGCGACGATCAGCATGGCCTCCAGCCGGCGCAGGTAGCGGTCGGTGCGCCAGTCCTTGGCCAGGTCCACGCAGGCGCGGGCCAGCTGTTCCGGATACTGCTCCAGCTTGGCCTCGAGCCGCTCGATCAGGGTGAAGGCGTCCGCGGTCGCCCCGGCGAAGCCCGCCAGCACCTTGCCGCCGGCCAGCCGTCGCACCTTGCGCGCCGAGCCCTTCATCACCGTCTGGCCCATCGACACCTGGCCG
>DASPKD010000232.1:0-11643 GCA_035628275.1 Caulobacteraceae bacterium
TCAGCCTCGCGGCGTCCAGGACGCGCGCGCGGCTTTCCCGCGCGATCTGGTCGTCCAGCCGCGCGTGTTCCCGTTTCAAGCGATGCAACAGCAGGTGCTTCACAGCTCGTCTCCTCTGACAGGGAGCGGCTCGAAGTCGGACCTCGGGTGGGAAGGGACGTCCGGGCACGACATCGAGCACGCTCGATGCGGTCCGACATCACGATCCGAAGGGATCGCCAGAGGGGCCCGGTCCGCAAAGGTGCAGCTAGGCGCGCCGCGGCGGCGCTTCAAGCCCGGTCGGCGGATTTTTTCGTCAGTAGATCAGATAGGGCCGCCGCTCCTCGATCCACGCCTGCTCGTCGGGCGTGGTCAGGGCGTCGAGGTCGGCCGGCCTCGCGGCCGGGTCGTCGACCCATTCGCGCAAGCCCGGACCGCCGTTGATCACGTCGATGGCCAGCTTGCCGAACTCGTACTCGTACGGGAAGTCACGCCACAGCGGGTAATCCGGGTAGAGCCGCCGGATGGCCTTGAACGCCAGGCTCTGCACCCGCCAGGGCCTGAACGCCTGGTGGTCGTAGCTCGGATCCTCGACGTGGATCTGGACGCCGTTGCACAGCTTGCCGGCGTGCTTGTGGAAGGTCGGCTCGAACCAGCAGTCGCGCAGGCGGCAGCCCTTCAGCCACTCCGGGGCCAGGGCCTGCATCTCGGCGATGATCCTGCGCGCATCGATGTCGGGGGCGCCGAACAGCTCCAGCGGCCGGGTGGTGCCGCGGCCCTCCGACAGGGTCGTGCCCTCCAGCATCACCGTGCCGGCGTAGGCGCGCGCCATCCACAGGTTGGGCGCGTTTGGGCTGGGGTTGACCCAGGTCCGCTCGCCCAGGGGCCAGCCGAACCCCGGCCCCTCGTCGGGTCGGTAGTCCAGCATCTCGACCACGCGGTACTCCAGGTCGAGCTTGAAACGGTCGATGAACCACCGGCCGAGTTCGCCCAGCGTCAGGCCGTGGCGCATGGGCATGGGACCGGCGCCGACAAAGCTCTCCCAGCCGGGCAGCAGCGTCAGCCCCTCGACCGGCCGGCCGGCCGGGTTGGGCCGGTCCAGCACCCACACCGCCTTGCCGTGTTTCGCAGCCGCTTCAAGCACGTACAGTAGTGTGGTGATGAAGGTGTAGATGCGGCAGCCCAGGTCCTGCAGGTCCACCAGCAGCACGTCGAAGGTGTGCATCGACTGCCCGGTCGGCCGCCGCACCTCGCCGTAGAGGCTGAACACCGGAATCCCGTGCACCGGATCGTCGAAGTCCGGCGACTCGACCATGTTGTCCTGCTTGTCGCCCCGCAGCCCGTGCTGCGGCCCGAAAGCGGCGGTGATTTTCAAGTCGGGACATGCGCTTAAGGCGTCCAGCGAATGCGTCAGATCGGCCGTCACCGAGGCGGGATGGGCCAGCAGGGCCACGCGACGGCCGTTCAGTTCGGCGCGCAGCGTGGGTTCGGACAGCAGGCGGTCGACGCCGAATTTCATGCTCGCTCCATCGCCGAAAGCTCCAGCGCGAACCCGTGCGGGTGGTGGAAATCGGGCCGCCCCGGCGCGTGCGCCAGCGACCAGTAGGACTTGCGGCCGGACGTGTGCTCGATCACCGCGGTCAACGCCACGCGCCAGGCGGGCGCGTCGGCGATCCAGGGCAGAGCGACCTCGGCCTCGAGCTCGAACACCGCGCCTCGATCGGCGCTGATCCGCGGCGGCGGAACCTCGGCGTTCGTCATGCCCTCGCGATAGGCGTCGAACCGATAGACGGCCCAGCGGGTGGACGGCGACAAATTGATCTCGTGATAGCCGTCGCCTTCGCCGCTGCGGACGAAGGCCTCGAAGCAGGTGGTCGCCCAGAGCTCGTCCGCGCGTTCGGACGCGGCCGGCGCCGGCAGCGCCAGGGCGGCGACGTCGCCCTCCACCCGGTAGCGCAGACGCAAGCGGCCGCCTTGCAGCCGCTCCGCCTGCGCCTGGACCGCAAGCGGCGCGGGCGGCGGCGAATCCGGGTGGGACTGGAGGACCAGGCGCATGGGTCTTCGATAGCGCCCGCGGGGGGCGGGTCAACTGCCGGCGCACGCCACCCGGCCTTGACGCGAGCGGACCCGCGACGTTACGGACGGCGCATGATCGCGCCTCGGCCCCGTTCCGCACGGTACTACCGCCCGCTCTCCTGAGCGGCGGTTCGTCGATCTGTTCCCGACGCAAGCCCCGCCATCACGGCCGGCGGCGTGTCTTCGGGAAGACGGTCTCCGGCGCCTTATGAAACGGCCCTGAGACCATGAACGAGCACACGAATTTCAAGTCGGAATTTCTGCGGACGCTGAGCGACCGCGGCTACGTCCACCAGATCACCCACCCGGCCGAACTGGACGCGGCGGCGGCGTCCGGCGTGGTCACGGGGTACATCGGCTTCGACGCGACCGCGCCGTCGCTGCACGTGGGCTCGCTGATCCAGATCATGATGCTGCGCCGGCTCCAGCAGGCCGGGCACAAGCCGATCGTTGTGATGGGCGGCGGCACGACCAAGGTCGGCGACCCCTCCGGCAAGGACACCCAGCGCCAGATGCTGGACGACGCCGGTATAGCCAGGAACATGGCCGGCATTCGGACAGTGTTCGAGAAGTTCCTGCGCTTCGGTGACGGGCTGAGCGACGCGGTGATGGTCGACAACGACGAGTGGTTGTCGAAGTTCGGCTACGTCCAATTCCTGCGCGACTACGGTCCGCACTTCACCATCAACCGGATGCTGGCGTTCGACAGCGTGCGGCTGCGGCTGGAGCGGGAGCAGCCGCTGACTTTCCTGGAATTCAACTACATGTTGATGCAGGCAGTCGATTTCCTCGAGCTTTCCAGACGTTACGAGTGCCGCCTGCAGATGGGCGGGTCGGACCAGTGGGGCAACATCGTCAACGGGGTGGAGCTGATCCGCCGCGTCGATCAAAAGCCCGCGTTCGGCCTGACCACGCCTCTGCTGGCCACGGCTTCGGGCGCGAAGATGGGCAAGACGGCGGCGGGGGCGGTGTGGCTGAACGCCGACCAGTTGAGCCCCTACGACTACTGGCAGTTCTGGCGGAACGTCGAGGACGCCGACGTCGGTCGGTTCCTGAAGCTTTTCACAGACTTGCCGCTGGACGAGGTGGCGCGGCTCGAAGCGCTGGAAGGGGCCGAGATCAACGAGGCCAAGAAGCGCCTGGCCGACGAGGCCACGGCCATGCTGCACGGAAAACACGCTGCGGAAACAGCGCGTTCCGCGGCGCAGGCGGCGTTCGAGCAGGGGCGGCTGTCGGCGGACCTGCCGACCTTCGAGGTTCCGCGCGCGGAGCTCGAGGCCGGGCTGCCGATCGCCGTTCTGGCCGCGCGCGCGGGTCTGGCGGCGTCGAACTCGGAGGCCCGGCGGCTGGCCCAGGGCGGCGGATTACGTCTGAACGATCAGGCGGTTACAGACGGAAACCGATCCGTCGGCACCGCCGATCTGACCGACGAGGGCGTGCTGAAGCTGGCGGCTGGCAAGAAGAAGATCGTGCTGGTCCGCGCAGGCTAGCAAACACGACCGATTCACGACCGAAACCCTGTCGATTCCGGGTCGAAATCCTGTCGCTCGGGCAGCCGGACTGTCGATTCGCTCAGCCGGCCCGCTTCGGCGCGGGACGGGCCGGCTTGGGCGGGGAGTCGGCGTCCACCGGGGCGCTCTCGAAGATGCGGCGCAGGATGCCCGGGGTGACCAGCGACAGCGGGTTGACCGTGACCTGCGGCTTGTCGAACGAGCCGCGCGCGGTGTAGCCGAGCCCGACCACGCCTTCGCCCGCGCGCGAGACCAACAGCTGGCCCAGCACCGGCACCGCGCCCACGGCGGAGTTCAGGGCGTAGGCGGGCGCGACGGCCCCCTCGAACTCCAGCGTGTCCGCCCCGAGGTCGGCGACACCCTTGGTGGTGAGGCCCAGCGCCGAGCCGGTCGCCCTCGCCTCCCCCACCACGATGCGGCGGCCGCGGACCTGCAACGGGGCGACCACGCGGTTGAACAGAACGCCGTCGCCGTTCAGCGTGTCGGCCAGGCCCTGGAGCGAGGCCATGGTCAGGATCTGGGCCATGGTCGGCGCGCGCACCAGGCGCACGTCCCTGAGCTCGACGTTCAGGTCGGCGCCGCCAGGCACCAGCCGCCCGGTCAGCACGCCGCGCCCGCCCTTCAGCGACTTGATCCCGAACAGGGTGCGGGCGAGATCGCCGGCGTCGTCGGTCTCGGCCGAAACGGCGGTGGCGCCGGCCAGCGGGAACAGCCGCCCCTTCACCTTGCCGCCGCCGGTGGTCGCCGCCGTCAGGTCGAGCTTCAGCGCGCTCTCGTCGACCCCGAACAGCCCGTTCGCGCGGACGGAACGGAGCACGGCCTGATCGGTCAGCCGCAGGGCGTCGAGCTCGGCCTCGACCCGCACCGGCCGCGAACGCGACGCGCCGCCGCTTGCGCCGGAGCCTTCGGTCTCGGACAGGTCGTCGAACAGCCGCCGGGCGTCCAGCCACTTGCCCTTCAGGCTTAGGTTCAGCTGGGTTCCAGCCGGCTCGCGCCAGGCGCGCACCGAGCCGTCCACCAGACCGTTGAGGCGGGCGCGGGGCAGATCGAGCGTGACCAGGCGGCCGTCGAAGCCCAGCGCGGCGCTGCCCTCGAACTCGAATTCGGCCCCGGAGCCGGCGATGCGGGTCAGGCGCAGGTCGCCGTCGGTCTCGCGCACGAAGTCCACCGCCAGCCGCCCGGGCTTGCCCGCGGGCTTGCGCCAGTCGCTGCGCGGCACGCCGACGAAGGCGGGGGTCAGGTCCACCTCGACCCGGCCGCCCACCGGCGCGTTCTCGGCCAGGGTCCAGCGGGCGGTGACCGGGGCGGTCCCGTCGAAGTCTATCGCCTGGGGCGCACCCCAGCGGCGCAGCGCCGCCCGGTCGACCACGCCGGAGACGGTGAACAGGCGTGCGCCGCCCCGCAGCGCCACGGTCTGGAAGCGCACCGGCGTGCCGGCGAGGTCAGCGGTCCCGGAGAGCCCCTGCCCGCCCGAACGCCAGACGGCGGAGACCGGCAGGGTGGCGCCCGGCTTCAACACCGTCGGCACGCCGAGCGACGCCAGGTCGTCCGGCGACAGGGCGGCGGTGACGGTGCGGTCGGCCACGTCCCCCTGCCCCGCCCAGGCGACCTGGGCGTCCACCCCGCCGACCACCACGCGCGCGGCGCCGTCGCGGGCGGACCAGGCGGCGTCCACCACCACCGGGCGGCGCTCCTCGAACAGCGGCAGCCGCCCGAAGCCGAGGCGACGGGCCTCCAGCGGCGTGAGCTCCGCCTGATAGATCAGGCGCGGCCGCTCGCCGGGCGTATAGGCGAGCGCGCCGGACAGGGCGTCGGCGTCGAGATCGCCGCGCCAGACCCCGCCCTGCTCCACCAGGGTCAGGTCCGCGCGGAAGCGGTCGGGCATCTCGGCCATGAACGGCGCGTCGGCGGCGCGCAGCGCCTCGGCGCCCACTTGGCCGTCGAGGGTGAAGCGGTCGGGGCCCTCGCCCTTCTTCCAGGCCACGCGGCCGTTGAAGGCGGGCGAGCGGACCGTGCCTTCGCCTGAGCCGTTACGGGTGCGGAACCGTCCGCCGAAGTCCACCACCTTGCCCGCGTCGCCGCCGAAGAAGGAGGCGCGCACGACTCCGTCGAGGTCCACCACCTCCTGGCCGTCGCGGTCGAAGCGCGAGGCGAAGTCGATGCCGCCGCGATAGGGGCCGACCTCGCCCGTGCCGACCACTTTCAGGTCCTTGGCGGTGCCCTCGACCTTCAGGTCGCCCCCGGTCAGGTCCCATCCGAGCGCCGCGGCGGTCACCGAGGCGGCGCGCACCACGCCCTCGTAGCGGACCTCCACGTCGCCGGGATCCACCTCCAGCAGCATCGGCCGCTCGATCTCGATCCGCACGTCTGCGCGACCGTCCAGGCGCTCCGGCGCGAAGCCGGCCTTGGTGATCAGCTTCGACGGCCCGCCGTCGACGATCTGCAGCATCTCGCGGGCGGAGCCGACCGCCCGCGCCTTGATCAGCGCCTTCTGACCCTCGGGTTTCAGCTTGGGGATGGCGATGCTCCCCTCGCTCAGCGCCACGCCCCGCATACGACCGGACTTCAGCGACAGGTCGAAGCTGTTGCCGTGCAGGACGAACGACCCGGCCCCGTCCTCGACCGCGGGCATGGTGTCGGAGAACCGCAGGCCGGTCTGGGCGAAGTCGCCGGTCAGCTTCAGCTCCTCGTCGCGCAGTATCTCGCGGCGGAAGGCGCCGGCCGGCGCGTCCAGGGTGAAGACGGCGTTGGTGATGCGAGCCTGGGCGAGGCCCCGGTGCAGCCACTCCCGGGCCGAGACGCCGAGCGTTTGCGGCCAGAAGGCGAACACCTGGTCGCAACCGACGGCGCCGTTCAGGCGCGCGGTCAGCTCGGCCCCGAGGTCGCCCCGGCGATTGCGGAACAGCACCCCCTGGACCGAGGCGACCGCGCCCGGCAGGCGGGCGCTGGCGCGGGTCAGCTCCAGGCGGCGGCGGGCGGGCACGTAGCGCCCCCTGGCCGACACGTCGGTCATCTGCTGGGGCGGGGCGTCGGGGGCCAGGGCGCCGACCAGGGTCGGGCCGGCCAAGTCGAACTCCAAGCGGGCGTGACGGCGGCGGGCGCGATCCTCGGGCACCAGGCGGAAACGGCCGTGGACGTCGGCGCGGGTGCGCTCGGCGGCGACCAGCAGGCGGGTGAGGGCCACCTCGCCGGTGCGGGGGTCGAAGTCGGCGACGACGGAGGCCTGTTCGAACGCCTGCTCCACCCCGCCGAAGCGCAGGGTCCCGGCGCCCGCCTCGACCGACAGGTCGGCCGCGCGCACCCCGGTGCGGACGCCGTAGGCGACCGAGCCGCGCCCGCGCACCACCGCGTCCAGCGCCGACAGCGGCCGGGTGGCGCCGACGGAGGGAAACACCCGCGCGGGGACCAGGTCGCGAACCTCGGCCCGCAGGAAGGCCTGACTCAGGCCTACCCGGCCTTCGGCGCGGGCCTTGAGCGTGGACGGCGCGGCGCCGGGGCGGGCGATCGACAGGTCGGCGTCGGCGGTCAGCAGCCCGCCGGTCTTGTCGAAGCGCAAGGCGCGCACGTCGGCGACCCAGGACACCGGCCCGGCGGTCTCCTTCAGCGCCAGCCTGCCGCGCCGAAGGTCCAGTTGGCGCAGGAAGCTGACCGGCCGGCCCAGACGCTCGCGCCCGGTCAGGTCGGCGAAGATGCGGCCCAGGCTGGAAGGCTTGTCCGGCGCGCCCGCCGCCTCGTAGCCCAGCTCGTAACGCCCGCGCGGCGAGACCGACACGGCGGCGAAGAAGTCTTCGGCGGCGATGCGGCCGGGCGCGGGGGTGAAGCCGAAGAAGCCGTCGAGCGCGAAGGCGGTCTGGACGCGCCGGGCGCGGACCACCTCGCGCCCCTTGCGGTCGGTCAGGCGCACGTCGCCCAGTTGCAGCCCCAGCGACCTGGCCTCGCCGAACCAGGCGATCCCGACCGAGCCCACGCGGGCGCGGCCGCCGTCCACCTGGGCGGCCAGGCCTCGCTCTATGCCGGGCTTCAGCCAGTCGGCGCCGATCGGGCCGGCCGCCAGCCGCAGCGCCAGCCCAGCGAGCACGAGCAGCAGCACGCCCAGCGCGCCGGCCGCGATCATCCAGTTGCGATGCAGCGGCGCCCTCAGCACGGTCGATCCGGCGCGTTCGGCGCGGCGTATGGACGGAGGCGAGCGCGGCTGTATGTTCCGCCCCCGCGAACGAGCGCCCCAAGTCCGAGCCCGAGGCCCCGATGACCGACCAGACGCTGCAACCCGGTTCCAAAGCCCCCGAATTCGACCTGCCCGCCGACGGCGGCGGACGGGTGCGGCTGGCCGATCTCCGGGGCCGCACGGTCGTGCTGTACTTCTATCCGAAGGACGATACGTCGGGCTGCACCAAACAGGCGATAGACTTCACCGCCGCAGCCCCCGACTTCGCCGCCGCGGGCGCGACCGTGATCGGCGTGTCCAAGGACTCCGCCGCCAGCCACGACAGGTTCAAAGCCAAACACGGTCTCGATCTGATCCTCGGGTCGGACGACGGGGGCGTGGTGGAGGCTTACGGCGCCTGGGTTCAAAAAAGCATGTACGGCCGCAGCTACATGGGCGTGGACCGCTCCACCTTCCTGATCGACGGCGACGGGGTGATCCGCCGCGTCTGGCGCAAGGTGAAGGTGCCGGGCCATGTCGCCGAGGTGATGAAAGCGGTACGCGATCTGAACGGCGGGTGAACCCGGGGCGCGCGTGCGACCCTCGCGACGGGTGGTCGCAGGCTGAGCCGTACCCGCGGCGGCGGCTCGGCGCCCCTGCCGGGCGCCCGCTGCTGAACCCGCGTCCCTCTCGTTAAAGATCGTCGGGACCGGGGTGCGGCCAAGCTTCACGCCATCGTGTTCTCGCGGGTCGAAACGGGTCCGCGATCCGTCCGTCCGGGGCTGTTTTGCTGAAAGGCGAATTTCAGATCGGCCTTAAGGAACTTGAAAGCGGACGTGGTGTTCTATGCTCCGCAAGAATAGAGCGCGGCGCTTTAGATCGTCGTTCAAATACCCCTGGTAGGCGAACGAGCCGGTTTCGAGCATCGCCCGAAGAATACGGATGACGGATCGTGCCTGTCGCGAGCCGCGCCCTCTTGCGCGACCTCAAGGCTTCAAGGCATAAATTCGGAAATCCAGGTGGGTTTTCGGGGGCATGAGCATGGCGGACGTACGCCATTGGGTCGAACGCCTGTTTCCAGAACGGCATCTCTACCTCCGTTCCGGAGGTGAAACCCGTGGCTATATACTCAGCACCCGCAAGCAAGTCCTTCTGGCCGCTGTCGGCGGCGCTCTCGGATGCTGGACGATTCTCTCGACCGCGTCGATGGCGCTTAACGCCTTCGCCCTGACGACTGTCGACAAGGAAGTCGCCAAGACCAAGGCCCGCTACGAGCGGCTGATGGCCGACCGGCAGGCGCGGCTGGACAGCGCGGTGGCGCGGTTGGTCGAGACCTCGGGCTCGGTGGACGAACTGGCGGTCACCGTCGAACGCCGCCACGCCGCCCTCGCCCAGGTGATGACCCAGTTCAAGGGCGTGCCCGGCGCCGATCAGGTGCTGGCCCCGACCGTCCTGGCCGACGCCGAGAACCGTTCCCCGGCCGAGCGCGTGCTGGCCGTGCGCATGGACCAGGAGCGCCTGGTCGCCCGCGCCGAGAACTTCGCCAAGAGCCGCGCCGAGCGGCTGCGGCTGGCCTTCCGCCTGGCCGGGCTGAACCCCGCCGCCTACTCCGGCTCCGGCACGGGCCTGGGCGGGCCGCTGGTCGACGCCAAGGACCCGAAGGCCTTGGGCGCGGTGCTGGACGTGGACGAGAACTTCGCCGCCCGCATCCACAGCGCCGCCAACAACCTCAGCGACATGCGCGCCCTGTCGAACGCGGCCGAGCGGCTGCCGTTCGCGCGGCCGGCGCACGAGGTGCGCACCACCAGCGGCTTCGGCCTGCGCTTCGACCCGTTCAACGGCCGCCCGGCCCTGCACACCGGCCTGGACTTCGCCGGTCCGTTCCTGACGCCCATCCGCTCCACCGCGCCCGGCGTGGTGAGCTACGCGGGGGTGCGCTCGGGCTACGGCAACACCGTCGAGGTCGACCACGGCGCCGGCTACAAGACCCGCTACGCCCACCTGCAGACGATCTCCGTCCGCCCGGGCGAGCGCGTCGGCGTGGGCCAGCGCATCGGAGCCATGGGCTCCACCGGAAGATCCACCGGCGTTCACCTGCACTACGAAATCTGGGTGAACGGCCGTCCTCAAAACCCCGCTCGCTTCGTGAAGGCCGGAGATTATGTTCAACAAAACTAGCAAGCCCGCCCGCCCGGAAGGTCACAGCGTTCCGGTTCCGCCGCTGCCCGAGCTCGGCGCCCCGCAGCAGACCCGCGCGCCCTCCCCGGCCGCGGCCAAGATGGCCTCGGTGCTGGCTTCGGACCTGGTGTTCGAGGGCAACGTCTCCGGCGCCGGCGACCTGCACATCGACGGCACCGTGCGCGGCGACGTGAAGGTGGGCCGTCTGACCATCGGCGAGACCGGCAACGTCGAAGGCGGCGTGCAGGCCGACTACGTCGAGGTCCGCGGCCGCATCGTCGGCGCGGTCTCCGGCAAGCAGGTCAAGCTGATGGGCACCGCCTACGTGGACGGCGACATCAACCACGAGCAGCTGTCGATCGACGTCGGCGCCTACTTCCAGGGCCGCTGCCTGCAGATCCGCAAGGGCGAGGCGCCCCAGCAGCACCACGCCCCGGTCGGCTTCACCACCCCGTCCTGGTCCCAGACCTCGGACACGGCCCAGCTCATCGAGCTGAAGCCGGCGGGCTGATACGGGTTCGAGCTTGAACGAACGAGGGCGGGGATCGCGAGGTCCCCGCCCTTCTTCGTTTCTAGGCCGCCGCGTCGCGCGTCGCGCCGACGCGCTGGGCCAGGGCCGCGCCCATGAACTGGTCCAGGTCGCCGTCCAGCACGCCTTGCGTGTCGGAGGTCTCCACGTCGGTGCGCAGGTCCTTCACCATCTGGTACGGCTGCAGGACGTAGGACCGGATCTGGTGGCCCCAGCCGATGTCGGTCTTCTGGTCCTCGAGCGCCTGGGCGGCGGCCTCGCGCTTCTGCAGCTCCAGCTCGTACAGGCGCGCGCGCAGCATCTTCCACGCCTCGTCGCGGTTCTGGTGCTGGGAGCGGCCGGCCTGGCAGGCGACCACGGTGCCGGTCGGGATGTGCGTCAGGCGCACCGCCGAGTCGGTCTTGTTGACGTGCTGGCCGCCGGCCCCGGACGCGCGGTAGGTGTCGGTGCGCACGTCGGCCGGATTGATCTCGATCTCGATGGTCTCGTCGACCACGGGATAGACCCAGATCGACGAGAAGCTGGTGTGGCGCCGGGCGTTGGAGTCGTAGGGGCTGATGCGCACCAACCGGTGCACGCCGGCTTCGGTCTTCAACCAGCCGTAGGCGTTGGGCCCCTTCACCTGGATGGTGGCCGACTTGATCCCGGCCTGTTCGCCGCCGGTCTCCTCGATCACCTCGACCTGATAGCCGTGCTGCTGGGCCCAGCGGGTGTACATGCGCAGCAGCATGTTCGCCCAGTCGTTGGACTCGGTGCCGCCGGCGCCGGAGTTGACCTCTAGATAGGCGTCGTTGCCGTCGGCCTCGCCCGACAGCAGCGCCTCGAGTTCGGCCCGGCCGGCGCGGTCCTTGAGGGCGCGGAGCGTCGCGCGGACCTCCTCGATCGAGGCGTCGTCGCCCTCCTCCTCGGCCAGCTCGGCGAATTCAAGGGCGTCGGCCAGCTCGCGCTCGAGCGCGCGCACGGCTTCGACCTGGCCGGCCAGCCGGTTGCGCTCGCGCATCACGGCCTGGGCCTCGGTCGGATCATCCCAGAGGGTCGGGTCCTCGACCCGGGCGTTCAGTTCGTCGAGGCGACGGAGGGCGGGGTCCCAGTCAAAGTCGCCTCCTGAGCAGTCCCGCGGACTGCTCGATGTCGGCCGCCATGGCCTCGACATCCGGTCTCATGATGAAGCTCCGTGGAAGGCGGGCGCACGACAGGCGCGCCCGTCTCAGGGGCGCGGGAGATAG
>DASPKD010000233.1:0-2562 GCA_035628275.1 Caulobacteraceae bacterium
TCGCCCATCTCGAACACGCCGATCTCGTCGGTGGCGCCGAAGCGGTTCTTGGCCGCGCGCAGGATGCGGAACGGATAGCCGCGCTCGCCCTCGAAGGAGAGCACCGCGTCGACCATGTGCTCGACCACGCGGGGGCCTGCGATCTGGCCGTCCTTGGTGACGTGGCCGACCAGGATCACGGCCGTGCGCCGCTTCTTGGCCAGCCGCACCAGTTCGCCCGCGCAGGCGCGCACCTGAGCTACCGACCCGGGACCGGCCTCCAGCGCGTCGCTCCACAGGGTCTGGATGGAGTCGATCACCACCAGGTCGAAGTGCTCGCGCTTCAGCGCGTCGATGATGTCGCGAAGCGCCGTCTCGGCCGCCAGCTTCACCGGCGCGCTCGACAGGCCCATGCGCCAGGCGCGGGAGCGGACCTGGTCGACCGCCTCCTCGCCCGAGACGTAGGCGACCGAAGCGCCCCCGGCGGCGGCGCGGGCGCAGACCTGCATCAGCAGGGTGGATTTGCCCACTCCGGGGTCGCCGCCCAGCAGGATGGCCGAGCCCGGCACCACTCCGCCGCCGCAGACCCGGTCGAACTCCTCCAGCCCGGTGGCGATGCGCGGCGGCTCGGGGGTGGCGGTCTCCAGCGTTTCGAACGCCAGGCCGCGGGTGCGGGTCGCCTTGGTGGGTGCGAGCGCGCCGGGCGGGCGGGCGGTGACCTCCTCGACCAGGGTGTTCCACTGGCCGCAGGCGTCGCACTTGCCGGACCACTTGGCGTGGACCGCGCCGCAGGACTGGCAGACATAGGACGCGCCGTCACGGGCCATGGACACCTCAGCCGCCGATCATCTCGTGATTCGGGGGAGGCTGTTTCCCTGTGCTAGGCGGGCGTAATGCCCGCTCTTTGCTCCCTTCTCCCCTTGCGGGAGAAGGTGGTCGGCGGAGCCGACCGGATGAGGGGTGTGGGCGCGACGGCGCTGGTTATCCTGGGGGCGGGCGCCGGTTGACTCGTCTGACGGGCGGAGAAGGGACGCGCCAAGCTCGTCAGACCTCGGCGCCGACACCCCTCATCCGGCCGCTCGCGCGGCCACCTTCTCCCGCAAGGGGAGAAGGAAGCTCGCCGGGAGCACCTTCACGTCCGCGACGCGTACGCCCGCGGCACTCGGCTCCCAACGCGCGTCAGCAGTTCGTAGGCCAAGGTGCCTGCGGCGGCGGCCGCCTCGTCGACGGGCAGCTCGGGGCCGAACAGCTGGACGGGGTCGCCGAGGGCGGCGGCGACGTCGGTCACGTCCACCGCGATCAGGTCCATCGACACCCGGCCCAGCACCGGGCGGCGCTCGCCGCCGACGGACGCCTGGCCGTTCGGGCTGGAGTTGGCGCGCAGCACGCCGTCGGCGTAGCCCGCGGCCAGGATGGCGACCCGCGTCGGCCGTTCGGCGGTCCAGGTCGCGCCGTAGCCGACGCTTTCGCCCGGCGGCACGGTGCGGATCTGCAGCACGTCGGCCTCGAGCGTCGCCACCGCCTTTACGCGCGGGTCCGGCCGCTCGCGCGGGCCGCCGCCGTACAGGGTGACGCCCGGCCGGACCAGGTCGAACAGATAGTCCTCGCCAAGGAACGTACCGGAGGACGCCGCAAGGCTGGCGGGGGCGTCGGGGAAGAGCCGCCGCGCCTCGCGGAAGCGGTCGCGCTGGACGGAGTTCATCGGGTGCGCCGGGTCCGGGCCGCAGGCCAGGTGGCTCATCACCAGCGAGACCTCGATCCCGGCCAGGCGGTCGGGAGACAGCGCCAGCGCCTCGGCCTCCTCGACCCGGAGGCCCAGGCGGTTCATGCCGGTGTCGATGTGGATCGCCGCCTTCAGGCGCGCTCCGCCCGACGCCTGGGCGCGCCAGGCCTCGACCTGGGCCACGCTGTTCAGCACCGGGGTCAGGCTCGCCGCCTCCAGGCGGGGCGCGGCGCCGTCCGGGCAGCCGTCCAGCACGTAGATCACGGCGGGGCGGTCGGACCCGAGTTCGCGCCGCAGCGCCTCGCCCCCGGCGATCCGCGCGGTGAAGAAGGTGCGGGCGCCCTCCGCCCACAGCCGCCGCGCGACTTCGGCCGCGCCCAGGCCGTAGCCGTCGGCCTTGACCACCGGCGCCACCTCCGCGCCGCGCGCCTCGTTGCGCAGCAGGGCGTGGTTGGCCGCGAGCGCGTCCAGATCGACGATCAGGCGGGACGGGGAGGCGAGGGGCATTCGGGGCTCGAACGGGAAGGCGCGGTTCATAACCGCCCCGTCCGGGGGAAACCACCCTCGCCGTGCGGCGAAGGGGATAGCCCTCAGTTATAGCTCTCGTACCGCCCCTCGCGGGCGAGGTTGCCGAAGCGGGTGGTGTTCTCGTCGAAGCTCAGCTTCACCGTGCCGATCGGGCCGTGACGCTGCTTGCCGATGATCACCTCGGCCAGGTGACGCACGCGGTCCATCTCCTCCTGCCAGGTCAGGTGCTCGGGCGTGCCCTCGCGCGGCTCGCCGCGGCCCAGGTAGTAGCTCTCACGGAACACGAACATGACCGCGTCGGCGTCCTGCTCGATCGAGCCGGATTCGCGCAG
>DASPKD010000234.1:0-5993 GCA_035628275.1 Caulobacteraceae bacterium
GTACAAGACCCACGCCAAGCTGTCGGTGGTGGTGCGGCGCGAGGGCGAGACCCTGCGCACCTACTGCCACTTCGGCACCGGCAACTACCACCCGGTCACCGCCAAGGTTTACACCGACCTGTCGCTGTTCACGACCGACCCCGCGTTCGGACGGGATTCGGTGCGGGTGTTCAATTACATCACCGGCTACGCCCGACCCGAGGCGCTGGAGCGGCTGGAGTTCTCGCCCGTCACCATGAAGCGCAGTCTGCTCGACCAGATCGAGCAGGAGGCCGACAACGCGCTTTCCGGCAAACCCGCGGCCATCTGGGCCAAGATGAACTCCCTGGTCGACGCCGAGATCATCGACGCCCTGTACCGCGCCAGCCAGGCCGGCGTGCGGGTGGAGCTGGTGGTGCGCGGCATCTGCTGCCTGCGTCCCGGCGTGCCGGGCATCAGCGACAACATCCGGGTCAAGTCGATCGTCGGCCGCTTCCTGGAGCACAGCCGCATCGTCTGCTTCGCCAACGGCAAGGAGATGCCCAGCGATTACGCCCGCGTCTGGATTTCCTCGGCGGACTGGATGCCGCGCAACCTCGACCGCCGGGTCGAGGCCCTGGTGCCGGTCGAGAACCCCACCGTCCACCGTCAGGTGCTGGACCAGATCCTGGTCGCCAGCCTGAACGACGAGGCCCAGAGCTGGTGGCTGGACCCCGACGGCGACTACAAGCGCTTCGACGTCTCCAAGCTCGAGAAGCCCTTCTCCGCCCACGACTATTTCATGACCAACCCCAGCCTGTCGGGCCGGGGGCGGTCCAAGGACCTGCCGCAAGCCTTCGACCATGTGGGCCCGCGCCGGTAGCGCCGCGCAGGACGCGGCGGTCGTCGACGTCGGCTCCAACTCCGTCCGGCTGGTGATCTACCGGCTGGAGGGGCGGGCGGTGTGGACGGTGTTCAACGAGAAGGTGCTGGCGGGCCTGGGGCGCGGCGTCCAGACCACCGGCCGATTGTCGCCGGAAGGGGTGGCCGAGGCGCTGTCGGCGATCCGCCGCTTCCGCGCCGTGCTGGACGCGGCCGAACCGGAACAGGTGTTCGCCGTCGCCACCGCCGCGGTGCGCGACTCCAAGGACGGCGCCGAGTTCGTCCAGCGCATTCACGACCAGACCGGCCTGACCATCCGCGTTCTCTCCGGCGAGGAGGAGGCCCGCTACTCGGCGCTGGGCGTGATCGCCGGCTGTCCGCATGCTGAGGGGGTGGCGGGCGACCTCGGCGGTTCCAGCCTGGAGCTGATCCGCATCGGCGACGGCGAGGTCGGCACCGGCGTCACCCTGCCGCTGGGCCCCTTCGCGCTCGGAGCCCCGGCCGAGATCAACCCCGGTCAGGTCCGCAAGCTCGCCTCCAAGCGGCTGGACGAGGTCGCCGACAGCTTCCGCGCCAAGACCTTCCACGCCGTGGGCGGCGCCTGGCGCAGCCTGGCCCAGATCCACATGGCGATGAGCGACTATCCGCTGCGCATCGTGCACCTGTACGAAATGAGCGCGCGCGACGCGGTCGACGCCGCACGCTTTGTGGCCAAGCAGTCGCGCGGGTCGCTGGAGCGCATGCCGGGCCTGTCGAAGAAGCGGGCTGAGACCCTGCCCTACGCCGCCTGCGTGCTGGAGGAGCTGATCGAGCACCTCGGCTACGAGCGGCTGTCGGTCTCCGCCTACGGGGTGCGCGAGGGCATGCTGATCGAGGCCATGTCTTCCAGGCTGCGCGCGCTCGACCCGCTGGTGGAGGGCTGCGCGGCGTTGGGCGGTCGCCAGGGCGTGGCCGAGGGCCTGGGCCCCGCCCTGGCCGCCTGGCTGAAGCCGGCCCTGGCCGCCCTGCCGCCGGTGTTCGAGGACGGCCGCGACACGGTGCTGCTGGAGGCCGCCTGCCGGCTGGCCGACGTCGGCGCCCGCCTGCACCCCGACCACCGCGCCGACCTCGCCTTCGCCCAGGTGCTGCGCGCGCCGATCGCCGGCCAGTCGCACCCCGAGCGCGCCTACCTCGCCCAGGCCGTGCACAGCCGCTACGGCGGCGGCGCAGCCCCCGAGCCCTACGCCGTGCGCCGGGTCCTGACCGAGGAGCGGGTCGCCCGCGCCAAGGCGCTGGGCCTGGCCATGCGGCTGGGCGCGGACCTGTCCGGCCGTGCGCCCGAGCTTCTGGAACACTGCGCCCTGACCATAGCCCGCGGCCGCCTGACCCTGGCCGCCGACGCCGCCTGGGCCGACATGCTGCTCGGCGAACAGACCGCCAAACGCGGCCAGGCGCTGGCCTCCGCGCTCGACCTGCAATGGGAGGCCAAGGCGGCCTGACTTTCCTTCTCCCGATCGGGAGAAGGAGGGAACCCGCGCACCGGAGCCGAAGGCGGAGGTCCGCGCGGGAGGATGAGGGATACGACGGAGTCGGGTTCTGAACCCGGGGCGCCCTCACCCTGGCTTCGCTTCGCTCGCCTGTCCCTCTCCCGTCCGGGAGAGGGACTCCTCACCCCAACGCCTCGAACCACCGCTCCAGCAGCCCGGCCTCGGTCCGCAGGGCCGCGGCGCGCTCTGCAGCCTCCTCGTCTACGCCCCAGTGTTCGTTCTGGAAGGTCTCGTCCAGGCGCGACAGGTCGAACGCCTGCTCTCCGCCCGCGCGCCCCCGCGCCAGGGCGAAGGCCAGCACGGCCGAGCCGAACAGCCCCGCCGCCCACGACAGCGCCGCAAGGCGGAAGTCGTCCAGTTCCAGCGCCAGCGCCTTCACGCGATCCACGGTCTCGGCCGGCTGCGGCTGGTGGACGATCCCCGCGGCGCGAACGAACCTCAGGCCCAGCTCCGCCTCCGCCCAGTCCAGCAACGGCCCCCAGGCGGCGGCTTCACGCTCGTACAGCTCCGGCGGCTCCTCGGCGAAATAGCAGAGCAGGTCCGAGCCCGCGTACTTGGCCACCTCGCCGGCGACGGCGTCGCGCGCGCCGCCGATCCGGTCGATCGTCGTGAAGGCCAGCCGCGTGGCGGGCATGGCGGCGTAGACCACGTACTCGCCGCTGTCGGCCCACTCGCGCGCCACCAGCCGCGCCAGCGGCTCGGTCGGCAGCACCAGCGGCGCCCCGGCCGGCGTCTTGGCCCGGCGGCCGTCCAGCAGGATCGGAAAGCCCGCATTCTCGCCCGACCCGACCGTGGCTTCCTTCCAGAAACGCTTGGGCCGGTTCAGCGCGTCGTGTTCCTTGGCGGTGGGAGGCGTATGCGTCATCGCGCGGAGATAGGCGCACGGGAGCGGTTACGCGAGAACCTTCACTCCGTTCATCCCGCTCCCGCGGGAATGAACGGTGGAAGATCAGATTCTACGCACGGCCAACGCCAAATCGGCCGCAAAGGCTGGCGCGACGAACGTCAGCCCGTCGTCCCCGGCCTCGGCCTCCAGCCCGGCCGCTTCGCGACCCTCCAGGGTGTCCCAGCCGGTCACCCGGTAGCGACCGGGCTCCAGGCCCGGGACGGTCACCTTGGGGGAGACCGGCGCCGCCGTCCGGTCGACGGTCCCGTCCTGCCGCACCGTGTCGCGGCGGAGCAGCCACACCGCCGCCTGCTCGGGGTCGCCGCAGGCCGCCACGTGCACGGCCGCGCCTTCGACGCCCACCTCTGCGTTCAGGTTCACGCGACGGAGCCGGGGCCAGTCGATCAGCCCTAGGAAGCCGGTGGTCGCCGCCTGCGCCCGG
The DNA here is from genome assembly GCA_035628275.1 of Caulobacteraceae bacterium. Classification (GTDB taxonomy): domain Bacteria; phylum Pseudomonadota; class Alphaproteobacteria; order Caulobacterales; family Caulobacteraceae; genus DASPKD01. Next base: position 3,695 of record DASPKD010000234.1, read on the forward strand.
CGCATGCCCCTGGTCAGGACGTGAGGGTGGCGGTTGGGCCAGCGCATGCCGCCGCCCGCGCCGCCGGCGGCCAGGTGCGCCCACTGCATGTGGCGGAAGTACTCGTCGTCGAACGCCGCCGGCAGGGTGATCTTCTTGTCCTTGAAGCCGTGTATCGGCCCGTGCTCGCTGTCCAGGAACGGTCGCCCCGGCGGGGTCTCGGCCAGGCACTCGCGCACCAGCTCGGCGGTCGCCGGCGCGCAGTCCACCGTGTTCACCGGGTCGTCGATCGCCCCTTCGGCGTAGAAGTGGACGGTCGCGAAATCCAGGTCCGGGTGGCGGAAGATCGGGTCGCGCATCGGCAGGTGCGCGCGCCAGCGCAGCTCCGGCCCGAACAGCGACACGGTCTGGAGGTGGGTGCGCCCGAACAGCCTCAGCTCCAGCTCGCGCACGTGGCGGCTGAGGTCGTGGATGAACTCGGGCCACTCGTCCGCCCGCTCCTCGGACTGGGCCGGGTGAATCTCGTTCCAGAGGTCCCAGGCGAAGATCGCGCCCGAGCCGCCCCAGCGCTCGACCATGAAGCTCAACCGGTCCTTGATCGCCTGGCGGCAGCCGGCGTCCAGCAGCAGGCGCGAGGGGCTGTCCACCACCCCGCCGTTCTTGCTGTTCCAGGGATGCTCGTCCCAGCGCAGCCAGGTCCAGAAGGTGTCCACCGGCGTCAGCAGCAGGCGCATGCCCACGCGCTCGCAGACCATCACAACGTCGTCCCACAGCCGCACCATCTCCGGGCGCCAGCGGCCGATCGGCCGCTCGAAGTGGGCCTTCCGGTACTGAGCGTACTCCAGCATCAGCCGCATCACCGTGACGCCGCTGTCGCGCAGCCAGGTCACGTGCCGCTCGAACGCGTCCAGGTCCGTGCGGCCCCACAGCCCCCGGAACTCCAGCCAGGTGATCGCGTCGTTCTGGCCGATCGGAGTCCAGGGCGCCCCGTCCTCGGTGACGAAGTAGGGCGCGTCCGGCGCGACCTGAACCCAGGGCATGCGCGGCGCGCCCCGCGGGCTCAACAGGGTCTCGGATCGGGTCAGGGCCCGCGTGAACGCCGTACCGTCGTGCATGTGAAATCCGCCTGCGCGCCCCGCGTCCGCAGGGTAGCGGGTCGAGAACTGACGAAGGCGGCGCGAAGTGCCTCAGGCCACGCTTGCGGGCGCGTCAGAGCGACGCGGCGAAGCTGTCCAGTTGCTCGTCGAGCTCGGCGAAATCGTTCGCCACGTGGTGGGCGCCGGCGGCGGCGATCTCCTCCGCCGTGTGGAAGCCCCAGGCCACGCCCTGCGCCCGTACGTCGGCGGCCAGGGCCATGCGGATGTCCCAGCCGGTGTCGCCGATCATCACCGTGCGCTCCGGCGGAGCGCCCACCGCGCGCATCGCGCCCTGCAGCATCGCCGGATGCGGCTTGCCCGGGCCGTCGTCGGCGCAGTGGGTGGTGTCGAACAGGTCCGCCCAGCCGTGGCTGGCCAGCAGCCGGTTGACGCCGCGCCGCGAGTTGCCCGTCGCCATGGCGATCAACCAGCCGTCGCGCTTCAGCCGGGTCAGCAGTTCCGGCGCGCCGTCGTACAGCGGCTCGACGAACCCCGGATCGGCGTGGCGGGCCTGGAACCAGCCCTGGAAGCCGGCCACGAACTCCGCCAGCTCCGCGTCGGTGATCTCCGGCGCGAGCTGCCGCAACGCCTCGTGCAGGGTCAGGCCCACGATCTGTCGCACCGCCTCGTACTGCGGCTCGGGCAGACCCAGCGCCAGCGCCGCGTGAACGGCGGCCTCGTGGATGGTCCGGCGGCTGTCGACCAGGGTCCCGTCGACGTCGAAGACGGCGAGCTTCAGGCTCATGCCGGAACCACGTCGAAGGCCACCGTCATGCGCGTCTCGTCGGTCGTGAACGGCACGGTGCCGTGCCACATGTACGAGGGGAACAGCACGAGCCGCCCCGGCTTCGGCCGCACGAAATGCTCCGCCGGCAGCGAGGGTTCGGTCCGGAACGGCGGCTGGCCAAAGCGGATCCAGCCCTGCTTCTCGGCGCTGTCCAGCGCGCTGTCCGGCGTCTCCACGTAGAAGGCCGACGACAGCCAACCCTCGGGATGGAAGTGGTCCTTGTGGAAGCCGCCGGGCTTCAGCCGCACCGACCAGGCGCCCTCGATCCGATAGTCGCCGGTCTTGCGCGATCGCGTGGGATCGATCCCCTCGCCCATGCCGGCGATGTGCCGGCGGATGGGCGCGTCGATCGCCTTGAAGAACGCCTTGATCGCGGGGTCGTCCGAGCCCGTCAGGC
>DASPKD010000235.1:0-2946 GCA_035628275.1 Caulobacteraceae bacterium
CGCGCTCGCGGCCGCCTTCTCGTTCAACGGCAACAAGATCCTGACCACCTCGGGCGGCGGCATGCTGTGCTCGGACGACAAGGCGCTGATCGACCGCGTCCGTTATCTGTCGACCGCCGCGCGCCAGCCGGTCTCGCACTATGAGCACACCGAGGTCGGCTATAACTTCCGCCTCAGCAACATCTCCGCCGCGATCGGCCTCGGCCAACTGGAGGCGATCGAGGCCAAGGTGGCCAAGCGGCGGGCGATCTTCGACGCCTATCGCGCGCGGCTGGCCGACTTGCCCGGCCTGACCTTCACGCCCGAAGCGCCCGAGCGGCGCCACACCCGCTGGCTCAGCGTCGCGCTGCTCGATCCCAAGGCGTTCGGCCTCGACCCGGAAAGCGCGCGCCTGCGGCTGGAGGAGCGGAACATCGAGGCCCGCCGGGTGTGGAAGCCCATGCACCTGCAGCCGGTGTTCCAGGGCGCGCTGAGCGTCGGCGGCGCCGTGTGCGAGAGTGTGTTCGAGCGCGGCCTGTGCCTGCCGTCGGGCAGCGGCATGAGCGAGGCCGACGTCGACCGCGTCTGCGACGCCCTGCGTGCCGCCGCCCGCCGCGCCGCGGCCTAATCCGCCAGCCGCCAGCTCAGCGGCATCACCCCCCAGGTCTCCACCGGCTTCCCGCCCCATTCGTCGGGGCGCACGCGGGCGATCTCCATCACCTTCAGGTGGGCGGCGCCGAAGCCGTAGCCGGCCGGGGTTTCGCTGAGGATCTCGCAGTCGCGGCCGTAACCTTCGGCGCTGATGCGGCAGCGGAGCACGCTGCGGCCCTCGACGTCCGCCGCCAGGGCGGCGCTGGGGTAGTAGGGACTGAGGTCGGGCAGGGTCCAGCGCGGCCTGGTCTCAGCCGGTCCCTTGCGGACCTCGGTGCGGCCGTCCCAGGTCGCGATCAGGGTGTAGTCCAGCCGCCCGCCCGGCCCCGGCCGGAAGGCCGCCTCGACCGGGAAGCTCCGGCCGCAGCCCTCCAGGGTCCAGCGCTCGGTCCAGGCGCCCTCGCGATCCGGTTCGCGAGTCACCTCCACCTCGCGGTCTCGCAAAGGGTCACACATCGGCTGCAAGCCGTGGAACGCGCGTACCATTTCGCCGCGCAGCAGCATCACCTGCTCGTCGGTGCGCGGGTCCGCGCGCCCGTAGCCCGGCCGGCCGAAGCGGGCGTGGTAGTCCGGAGGGCCGGTCACCACCAGGTTGACGGTGCGAGCGCGGCCGCAGCCCTCGACCCGCACGCGCTCGGAGACCACCGCGTACGACGGCCCGCGCGCGGCCACCAGCGCCGCCGGCGCCTCGGCGTGCGGCAGGGCGCGCCAGGCGAGCGAGCGGGTCTTTGTCTCAGGACAGGCGGCGCCGGTCTCGCGCGCCTCGTTCTCGGCGACGGTCTGGTGCAGCCACTCGGCATAGTCGCCGAACGCCATGAACACCTGCGGCCGGCCCTCGACCCCTTCGGTGCGCGCCGCCGGCGCGGTCGGCGGACGATCCAGCGTCGGAAACTCGGCGGCCAGGCCGATCAGCAGGGACAACAGCACGCGCGACCTCCGGCGGACCGGCCGAGCATGGCCGATCCGCCGCGAGGCGCAAGAGCCGCGGTCGTGGCTACAGCTTGGTCGTGCCGCCCGCCGGCGCGGCGGCGGCCTTGGACGCGGCCCCGCCCTCCGACGCGAACTCCACCGGCACGCCGGCCTTGAGCGCGCGGCCCAGCGTGATCGCGTCCCAGTTGGTCAGGCGCACGCAGCCGTGGCTGGCGGTCTTGCCGATGCTGTCCGGCTCGGGCGCGCCGTGGATGCCGTAGCCGTCCTTGTTCAGGCCGATCCAGACCAGGCCCACCGGGTTGTTCGGCCCCGGCTTGACGGTCAGCTTGCGCTTGGCGTCGCCGAACGACAGCTTGGCCGGGTCGTAATTGTATACCGGCTCCATCGCCACGCCGGTGACCTTCAGCGCGCCGCTCGGCGACTGCAGGGTCTCCGAACCGATGGTGGCCGGATAGAAGGCCACCAGCCGGTTGGCGGCGTCGTAGGCGCGCACCGCCTTCTCGGCCTTGTCCACCACCACCCGGGTCACCTCGCCCAAGATCTGGCTGGGCCCGGGGTTGGCGACGACGATCACCGTGCCGGGCTGGGCGAAGTTCGCGCCAGGATTAAGTTGTACCAGCAACTGCTGGTCCATGTGGAACTTTTCGGCCAGCGCCTCAGCCGGCGAGGTGTAGGCCAGCTTGTCCAGCTTCGCCATCGCCTCGAAGTCGTCCTTGGGGATGGTGCTGACGAACGGCCCGGCCACGTCCTCGGCGGTGATGGTGTAGCGGGCCAGGGCCGGGGCGGTGTCCGCCGCCGCCAGGGCGCGCCAGACGTTCTCGTCCAGCTGTCCGTCCACCGGCAGGCCGTTCTCCGCCTCGAAGGCGGCGATGGCCTGGCGCACGTTCTCGCCGTAGCGGCCGTCGATCACGCCGGGCGAAAACCGCGAGCGGTCCAGCAGCACCTGCGCTTTCACCATAACCGGGGCGGGCGCCTCGATATCGGCCGGGGGGACGGACCAGATCGCGCCGTTGACGTTCTCCATGGTCAGGGCCGCCGGCTGCGCCGCCGCGGCGGGCGCCGCCGCCTTCTTCTGCGCCGGGGCGGCCTCTTCCCCGCCCGAGCACGCCGCGGCCGCGGCCAGCGCCGCCATGGAAAGCCCGCCCGTGAGAACCCTACGCCACATGTTCCGCTCCCTCGTCCGTACAGGATTTGAGAAGAGCTAAGGCGTGGGGGGACCGTCGGTTCCCGTCAGCGCATCCCGGGATCGGGCTTGCGCGACGCCTTGTGGATGTTGCGCACCAGGACCGGCTTGATCGCCGGGCCGGGCGGGCGGGCGCCGGGCACGAAGTCGGCGGTCTCGCCGGCGGAAGTCATGAAGGGCCGCTGCATGCCGCCGGTGGCGGC